>JAGARD010000026.1 GCA_017622415.1 Clostridia bacterium
ACTGTTTTATATATAGCGACGGCGAAAAGCCGAAGCACGAAGTTGGTGCCAATGGCGGTGAGGGTCCACCTGTTCCCATTCCGAATACAGAAGTTAAGCTCATCAGTGCCGAAAATACTTGGCTGGAAGCGGCCCGGGAAAATAGGGCGGTGCCAACATAAAAAAGAACGAGGCTATTTGCTTCGTTCTTTTTTTATGTTATCCAATCCGAAGGACTTTGATGTAATCGCAGATAGGCGTATGTAATCCGTTTGCCTTGCAAACGGTATGTCATCAAAGCGTAAGCCTTGTATGTTTCTTTCTTCGGATTGATTACATACCACCTGCGGTGGATTACATTCAACATTTCGTGTTGATTACATTCCGACTTCTTCGGGTTACATACAATGCTTCGCATTGATTTATCGTTGCTTTTATGCTATAATTAACCCAAGGCGGTGATAATATGAAAAAAATTCTTTTTATTTTGATGACTGTTGTTTTGGTTTTAGTATGTTGTTCTTGTGGTGAAAGTAATGCTTTTGAAGAAGGTAATCTTTTATATGATTTGGGAGCTAAGTCTTTTGAGGATATAGAAAAGGTTGAGTTTTTATATGAAGAATATCAAGGCGATTATGAGGACAAACTTGTAATTACTCAAAAGAAGGACATAGAACTTCTTTTAGATTATAAATATTCTTCCGATTATCCTAGCGATAAGTTACATGAATTATTTATATATCCAACTAATAGCATTTATGTAACGATTAACGATGTTCAGTACCAATTATATTTAGGTGCTGATGGCAGTTTGACAACTGTCCCGGGAAGTAAATCGTGGACATATAAAGCAGAACAAGATAAAGGCATTACAAATTCGGTTTGGGAAGAATTTATTCAAAAATATCAGTAATTATTATAAGAAAATCAAGTTTTTAGACCGGTTCCATTTTGAGTGTCGGTCCCAAAAAACAAAGCACTTCTTCGGAAGTGCTTTGTTTTTATCCAATCCGAAGGATTGGTATGTAATCGCCGATAGGCGTATGTAATCCGTTTGCCTTGCAAACGGTATGTCATCAAAGCGTAAGCCTTGTATGTTTTTTCGGATTGATTACATACCACCTGCGGTGGATTACATCCAACACTTCGTGTTGATTACATGCCGCAACAAGTTGCGGATTACATACAATACTTCGCATTGATTTATTTACTCTTGCCGTTTTATGCAATTATTCAATCGAGATATATAATTTTATTATATATCTCTTCTGCTTCTATTAAAATCTGTTCACTTTCTTTCTTACTACAGGTTTTTAAGGGGATTGTTTTAGGAAGTCCCCATATATTAAATAATTTAGGACCTATCCAACTATGGTAATTGGTGTTTTCAAAAACTCCCTTTAGCACTGAAAGCACCGCTTTTTTTGGTTTCATAAAAATTATTTTCATTGGGTGCTTTATAAGTGCAAAAATCAGTTTGGGATAATGTGCAGTTATCCCTGTAAAGGTTATACCTGGGTGGACTACTGAAAGAGAAGCTTCATTTTCATTCTTAAAAAGCTCAAACAGTGAAAACATTAAAAACCGTTTGGCATTTCCGTAAACTAAACTAGCCTTTTTTCGGGTAGAAAAATCCAAATCGTTTAAATCAAGTTGGGAATAATTATGTGCGATGCTTCCAACGGCAACTATTTTACCTTTATTTTCCCGTATAACAGGTAAAAGCTCCTTTACCATATAATAGGGTGAGGCAAAATTAATTTGGAAAACATTGTCTAATTCGGTATCACATTTATAACGTGGTATGCTGTAGGCTCCTGCATTGAATATTATTATGTCAGGGGAGAGGGCTTTGAGCTTGATTACGGCGGATTTAACCATACCCATATCCGAAAGATCGAGTTTTATTTTTAAAATATTAACCTCACTGAAGCTTTGGCGAACTTCCATTTCAAGTGCCGATACCTTATTATCGTTTCTATCCATTAAAATAAGGTCGGCTCCAAGGTAGGCTAGATAGTGGCAAAGCTCCTTACCAAGACCGCCTGTGGAACCGCTTACGGCAATTCTTTTTCCCTTTAGCGAGGCAGTGTTTTTGTTTATCCAATTATAAATATTCATAGAATAATTTTATCATTGTTTAAATATAATGTCAATGAAAATAACGGTTTGTCTATTTTAACAAGGCAAGAGGTTAGCGAAGACTAACTCGTTTGGTAAAATCACCAAATATGCAAAATTTTGTAAAAAAACGCAGAAATTTTCTTGACAACAGCCCCTCATAATGATATATTATTAATATCAGTTAGCATAGGCTAATTGATTGCTTTGAAAGGTTGGGTTAACTATGAATTTAACGGCTGCTGAAGAGGGCAAGGAATACACAATTCAGCGTATTGAAACCGAAGATGAGGAACTTAATGCATTTCTTTTTTCTCTTGGTTGTTATAGTGGTGAGCCTATAACCGTTGTTACACGCCGTAAAAAAAGCTGTGTAGTTTCTATTAAAGACAGTAGGTATAATATTGACAGTCAGTTGGCAGAGGCTATAATAGTTTATTAAAAAGCCAAATGTGGGTTTGGCTACTTTTTATAGATTTTAGTTAGCGGGTGCTAACCCATTTCAGGAGGAACAAATAATGAGAATTGCTTTAACAGGCAACCCAAACTCAGGTAAGACCACAATGTATAATGCTCTAACCGGCCGTAATGAAAAGGTTGGTAACTGGGCAGGTGTTACCGTTGACAAAAAAGAACACCCTATTAAGAAAGCGTATGCAGGAAGTGAGCAGATTACTGCCGTTGACCTTCCCGGCGCGTACTCTATGTCCCCCTTTACAAGTGAGGAGAGTATTACAAGTTCTTACGTAAAGAACGAAAATCCCGACGTAATCATCAACATCGTGGATGCGGATAATTTAAGCCGTAGCCTTTTCTTTACCACACAGCTTTTAGAACTTGGCATTCCTGTTGTTGTTGCTCTGAATAAGAGCGATATTGGTAAGAAAAAAGGCAATAAGATTGATGCTAATGCTCTTTCCCAAAAGCTCGGATGCCCTGTTGTAAAAACCGTATCTACTTCGGCAGATGGTCTTAAGGCTCTTGTTGATGTGGCTGTACAGCAAGTGGGCAAAAAGCAAGCGACACTCTACACACAAGAAGCTATTGATTTGACCGATAAGGCTCAGGTTGAAGCAGCCGACCGCAAACGCTTTGAATTTGTTAATAAAATTGTTAGCGAGGTTGAGTCGCGTAAGGTGCTTACTAAGGAAAGAAATATCGGGGATAAGATTGATGCTTTTCTTACAAATAAATGGCTTGGTCTACCGATTTTTGCCATTGTTATGTTTTTAGTTTTCTACATTTCGCAAACTACGCTTGGTACTTGGATTGCCGAGGGCGTAGAGATTGGCGATAGGTTCATTCCAGGACTTGTACCGCTGTTAGAGAGCTTCCAAGGCTTTGTTGGAGGGCTTTTTGAAAATGCCAATCCTTTAATTTCTGCCATTCTTATTGATGGTGTTATTGGTGGCGTTGTTGCCGTTGTTGGATTTCTGCCCCTTGTTATGGTATTGTACTTCCTCATTGCTCTTTTAGAGGATTGCGGATATATGTCCCGTGCGGCAGTTGTTCTTGATCCTATCTTCAAGAAGGTTGGTCTTTCGGGCAAGTCGGTAATTCCTTTTGTTATTACCGTTGGATGTGCCGTTCCCGGCATTATGGCAAGCCGTACTATTCGTAATGAGCGTGAACGCAGAGCGACTGCTATGCTTGCACCGTTTATGCCTTGCGGTGCGAAAATTCCTGTTATTTCTTTGTTTGCAGGTGTGTTTTTTGAAAACGCTTGGTGGGTTAGTGCTCTTATGTATTTTGCGGGTATTGTGCTTATCTTTATTGGAGCACTTTTAGTAAACGGTGTGACAGGTCATAGAGCAAAAAAATCCTACTTTATTATTGAGCTTCCTGAATATAAAATTCCCAGCTTTTGGGGTGCGTTTAAGTCAATGTGTGCTCGCGGTTGGGCTTACATAGTTAAAGCGGCTACTATTATTCTTCTTTGTAATATGGCAGTTCAGCTTATGCAGACCTTTACTTGGAGCTTTTCGGCTGCTGAAAGTGCAGATACCTCTATTCTTGCTTCTATTGCATCTCCCTTTGCATATCTGCTTGTTCCAATCGTTGGTGTACTTTCTTGGCAGTTGGCGGCGGCAGCCATTACAGGCTTTATTGCAAAGGAAAACGTTGTTGGTACTCTTGCAGTTTGCTTTGTTGGACTTGAAAATCTTATTGATACCGAAGAACTTGCCCTTATGGAGGGTGCAGGTACAGAGGTTGCAGGTATTATGGCAATCACTAAGGTTGCAGCTCTTGCATACTTGATGTTTAACCTCTATACACCTCCTTGCTTTGCCGCTATTGGTGCTATGAACGCTGAAATGAAGAGTGCAAAATGGCTCTGGGGCGGAATAGGACTTCAGCTTGCGGTGGGTTATACCGTTGCGTATCTTGTTTATACAGTTGGCACGCTCATAGTTGCTCCGTCTACCCTTGCAGTAGGTCCCGCAATCGCAGGCCTTGTTGCGGTAGCTGTTATGGCTGGTTTTATTGCTCACCTAATTATCAAAGCTAACAAAAAAATCAAAGCTTAATAAGGAATGCTTTTATGGATAATATAATTATTATTGCGGTACTGGCAATTATTATTGCACTTGCCGTTATCTATATAATCCGTACTAAGAAAAGCGGTAAAAAATGTATAGGCTGCCCTTCGGGAGACTGCTTTTCTAAAAAAGGCGGATGTAGTGGAAATTGCTCTTGCTGTTCGAGTTTAAATACTAAGGAAAATAATTAATTATTACGGAAATTATCCTCCAATGATTTCGTAGTGAAAATGTATAAGTTTAACACCGTCTGTGATTGGAAATTTTTCTTTCCTACCGACGGTGTTAAACTTTATTTTTTTGCTAAAATATGGTCTGCTTTATAATATTTTTTATCTATATTTAAAATATTTAATTCATTGCTTGACAATAAAAACTGTAGGTGGTATAGTAAATAAACAGGTGGTGAAAATAATGGAAAATCGTTTGTCTGTGGCCATAATGCCTGAGGAGCTTAAAGCCCATTTAAACAGTAAAAATTTAATAACGGGTAATATCTTGGTTTTCGCCGCGGCAGATATGGATTTAAATTGTGATATTCGTAAAATTGTGTTAATCCTAACTGAAAATGAGCTTATTCACGGCTCGGCACCTGCCCTTACAACCGA
>JAGARD010000027.1 GCA_017622415.1 Clostridia bacterium
AATTGGCAATTGTTTCATCAAGTGGCACGTAAAGTGCAATTTGGGTGGAACCGTGGATGCATATTTTATGCCTTCATCCCATTAGTGGATGGAGGCTTTTTGTTTTTTGTATATAATCTTTTGGAGGATGATAAATAATGATTAACATTACTTTAAAGGGTGGCACCGTTAAGGAGTTTGAGGCAGGCGTTACCCCTTATGAGGTAGCAAAGTCAATCGGTGCAGGTCTTGCAAAGGCGGTTTGTGCCGCTACCGTAAACGGCAAGGAAGCCGACCTTCGTACCCCACTTAATGAGGACTGTGCATTAGAGCTTTTAACCTTTGACGATGACTACGGCAAGTGGACCTTCCGCCACACTGCATCGCATATTTTGGCACAGGCGGTAAAACGTCTTTATCCGAGTGTTAAGTTAGCAATCGGTCCCGCCATTGATAACGGTTTTTATTATGATTTTGATACCGATGTTATGTTCACCCCCGAAATGCTGGAAAAAATCGAGGGCGAAATGAAAAAAATAGTTAAGGAAGATATTGCGTTAGAGCGTTTTGCAATGTCTCGTGAGGAAGCTATAAAATACTTTACCGAAAAGGGCGAAATTTATAAGGTTGAGCTTGTAGAGGAGTTACCAGAGGGCGAGGAAATCAGCTTCTATTCTCAGGGCGATTTTACCGACCTGTGTGCAGGTGCACACCTTATGTCTACCGCTCCTGTTAAGGCATTTAAGCTTCTTTCGGCAACAGGTGCATATTGGCGTGGTGACTCCAAGCGTAAAATGCTACAGCGTATTTATGGTACTGCATATCCAAAAGCATCACAGTTAGAGGAGCATTTGGTGGCACTTGAAGAAGCTAAAAAACGTGACCATAATAAGCTTGGACGTGAGCTTGAGCTTTTCACAACCTCCGATTTAATCGGTCAAGGACTTCCCATTATGTTGCCTAAGGGTGCAAGAATGATTCAGCTTTTACAGCGTTTTGTTGAGGATGAGGAGCAAAAGCGTGGCTGGTTGCTTACCAAAACTCCCTTTATGGCTAAATCCGACCTTTATAAGGTTTCGGGTCACTGGGACCATTATAAGGACGGTATGTTTGTTTTGGGTGACGAAGAAAAGGATGATGAGGTTTTTGCACTTCGTCCCATGACCTGTCCTTTCCAGTATCAGGCATATTTAAACCGTGCTCGTTCTTATCGCGATTTACCTCTCCGCTACAATGAAACCTCAACACTGTTCCGTAATGAGGCGTCGGGCGAAATGCACGGACTTATAAGAGTTCGTCAGTTCACTATTTCCGAGGGTCACTTAATGTGTACTCCCGAACAGCTGGAGGACGAGTTCAGAGGCTGTTTGGAGCTTGCTATTTATATGCTTAAAACCTTAGGCCTTTACGAAGATGTTTCCTATCGTTTCTCACAGTGGGACCCTGCAGATAGAGAAAAATATATAGGCACCGACGAGCAATGGGATGAAGCTCAGGGCATTATGGGTAGAATTTTGGATAATCTTGAAATTCCCTATAAAATCGGAATTGGCGAAGCCGCTTTCTACGGCCCTAAGCTTGATATTCAAATTAAAAATGTTCACGGTAAGGAGGATACCCTCATTACCATTCAGGTTGACCAAA
Source organism: Clostridia bacterium (assembly GCA_017622415.1). Lineage (GTDB taxonomy): Bacteria > Bacillota > Clostridia > Oscillospirales > Acutalibacteraceae > UMGS1279. The sequence continues at coordinate 1,624 of JAGARD010000027.1, forward strand.
TGCTCGCCGAAAAATTCGGTATGGAGTATGTGGATAAGGATGGCACTAAAAAGCATCCCTATATCATTCACCGCACCTCTATTGGTTGCTATGAGCGTACCCTTGCTTTGCTTATTGAAAAATATGCAGGTGCATTCCCGCTTTGGCTTGCTCCCGTTCAGGTTAAATTACTGCCTATAGCAGACCGTCATTTAGACTACGCAAACGAGGTTAAAGCAAAGCTTGAAGCGGTTGGTATGCGTGTTGAGCTTGACGACCGTAACGAAAAAATCGGCTATAAAATACGCGAGGCAAGAATGCAGCGTGTTCCCTATATGCTTGTTATGGGTGATAGCGAGGTAGAGGATGGAACACTTTCTGTTCGTTCTCGTAAGGATGGCGATTTAGGTGCAAAATCGGTTGATGACTTTATTGCCTCTGCCCTTGTTGAGATTAACACCAAAGCTAACGGACTTGATTAATAAAACTTAAAAAGCTATATCAAAGAAACGGTTGTGCAATGCCAACCGTTTCTTTGATTACATATATTATAAATTAATCTTGACATAAAATGTATTTTTATGTATAATATCAATGTTGAAAAATCAACATTGAATGGAGACAATAATTTTATGATAAACAGATTTGAAAGATTTTCTTTTGCAATTTCTGAAATACACCGTTTTTGGCATAAAATAGCCTCGGATGAAATGACAAAGCTTGGTCTAAAGGGTCCTCACGTTGTTTATTTGGTTGCTCTTAAAAGATTTCCCGACGGTGTAACCGCGGCAGAGCTTTCCCAGATGTGCGGCAGAGATAAATCAGATGTTTCACGTGCTATTGCAGCTATGGAAGAAAAAGGTTTGGTGGAAAAGCAGGGAATAACCCAAAATCTATACCGTGCTAAGTTAACCTTAACTGCCGAGGGCAGTCGTGCTGCCGCACACATAAGCAAAAGAGCTGGTCTTGCAGTAGAAATGGGGGGCAGCGGCCTTTCGGAGAATGAAAGAAAAACTTTTTATGATGCACTTGAGCTTATCGCTTCAAATCTAAGTGCAATAAGCAAAGACGGTTTGCCCGAATAATGCTAATAAAAACCGAAGTTCAGTTTTTTGAACTTCGGTTTTGTTTTTTAGTCTTTTTTAGGCTCAACCCATTTAACAAAATGGTAGCTGTCCATTATTTGAAAATATCTTGCAAGTCGCTCATAAAGGGGATGGGCTTCTTTGCCAAATTTTTCATCAACCAGCTTTCCAATTTCCGTAATATCCATTTTACCGTCCATAATGGGCCAAATAAAGCTTCCCATTTTATCCAAATGAATATAACTTACCTTGGGTCTTTTAAAAAACACTTGGGCAATTTTATTTGCCCAACCTGTGTTTTTAATCTCGAGTGTTACTATTCCCTCATCATTTACATTCCACTCAATACCGTCGGGACGAGAGGGGATTTTATCCAAATAGTTTTTTGGAATGATGTTTTTATTTTTCTTTTTCATCATTATTCTACAGAGGTCTAAGCTTCGGTATCTTCGGTAACTGTGTTTGATTTTTTGTTCCAAATTGTGAATTTAAGTAGGCTTAAAATAATAAGTCCAAACACCACAATACTTCCAATGCTGGAAGCCCATGAGGGGAGAGTAATGAATTTAGAAAGGTCTAAAACTTCGCTTACTCCAACAACCGCAAGTATAGCTAAAATAATACCTACAAGGCCTTCGCCCGCAATCATACCCGAGCAGAACAAAATACCGTTTGAAATGGTTTTGTCCTTTTTCTTGCCTTCCTTCATTTTGTCGAAGAACAAGCGGATAAGTCCACCTACCATAATGCAGGCGTTGAGCTGAACGGGCAGATAAATACCAATAGCAACGGGGAGTACGGGTATGCGAAGTATCTCTACAATAATTGCAATGAATACACCTATTAAAATAAGTCCCCAAGGAAGATTACCGCCCATAATACCCTCAATAATCATCTTCATAAGGGTTGCCTGAGGTGCACCAAGCTCTTCAGAGCCGAAGCCCCAAGCACTGTCGAGCAAGTAAAGGGTTGCACCAATTGCAAGGGCAGAGGCAACAACACCAATAATCTCTCCGTACTGTTGTTTCTTAGGTGTAGCACCTAAAAGGTAGCCTGTTTTAAGGTCTTGTGAGGTGTCGCCCGAAATAGCTGCAACAATACAAATAATAGAGCCTATAGCAATTGCCGCCTGCATACCGGGAGCACCAATCTCACCGCATATTTTTAAAATAAGCGTTGCAATAAGAAGTGTTGCAATAGCCATACCCGAAACAGGATTGTTAGAGCTACCAACTAAACCTACCATACGGGAGGAAACGGTTGCAAAGAAGAAACCGAAAATAACAACAATAATTGCACCTACAAGGGAAACGGGGATTGCGGGAACAAGCCATACCAAAAGGGTTAAAACAAGAATGGCAATGAGCACAACGGTCATATTAATGTCCTGAGCTGTACGCTCTTTACCATTTCCACCCATAATGTTAAAGCCTTTCATAGAATCGCGGAAGGTACGAACAATAAGTGGCAAGGATTTTATAAGGCTTATAATTCCGCCCGCGGCAAGTGCACCCGCACCAATATAACGGATGTAGGTTCCCCAAATTCCGCTGGCCCCGCCTGCGGCATAAATTTCGCCGATGGTTTCGGTGCCTGGATAAAGCACTAGATTGCTACCAAAAATAACAATAAGGGGAATGAGCACAAGCCAGCTGAGCAGTCCGCCCGAGAACATATAAGATGAGATTTTGGGACCGCAGATGTAACCAACACTCATAACAGCGGGGTAAATCTGTGTACCTAATGCAGCTGGATAGGTTTTGGCAGTGCCCTCAATATTTACTTCTGAGGGAACAACCTTAAGTCCGTCAATCAAGAATTTAAAGAAAGCCGCAAAGCCCATACCCGCAAAAACGGTGGAGGCATTAGCACCGCCCTCTTCACCTGCAAGCATAACCTCGGCACAGGCTTGTCCTTCGGGATAGGGGAGAGTGCCGTGCTCACGAACAATAAGTGCGTTTCTTAAGGGAATCATAAAAAATACGCCAAGTAAGCCGCCAAGCAGAGCGATTATAGTAATTGTTATAATTCCTGGGCGTTCCATTTTGCCCTCATTTGCCCAAAGGAAAAGGGCAGGAAGTGTGAATATTGCACCTGCGGCAAGTGATTCACCTGCAGAGCCTATGGTTTGCACAATATTACTTTCAAGCACTGAGTTTTTACGCAAAAGAACACGTATAACACCCATACCGATAACTGCGGCAGGTATGGATGCCGAAACGGTCATACCTACTCTGAGGCCTAAATAGGCGTTGGCTGCACCAAATACTACTGCCAAAATAATACCCATTACGATTGATGTAACCGTAAGCTCGGGGGTGATTTTTTCGGCAGGAATATATGGCTTAAATTCTTTTTGTTTTTCCATAACAAATTCCTTTCATTTAAAATCTTTATATAGATTTTATAGTCTTATTAATATTATCATATAAAACAATAAAACACAAGATTTTTTTATAAAAAAGAAGTTAATTTGCATTTTTGTTTATTGTTTTTTCGCTAATTTTTGAAAATACAAATTTTTGTTCCGAATAAAGACCTGTGTAACCCGACAGCACAAAGCTTATTATGGTGCTTATTGCCAAATAGGATATAGCTTTACCGCCAAATAATTCTATGCAAATAAATAATGTGGCTATAGGGCAATTAGTAACACCGCAGAATAAAGCGGCTATTCCTAAAGCGGCACTAAAAGCTGGGTCTAAATTAAGTAAAAATCCCATACTTGCTCCAAATGTTGCACCAATAAACAGGGTTGGAACTATTTCACCGCCCTTAAAGCCTACACTAATTGTAATTGCGGTGAATAATAATTTTAAAACAAACGCTTCGTATCGAACTTCCCCAAAATTAAAAATTCTTTCTATAATTTCAATACCGCCGCCATTATAATCGGTTGTTCCTAAAATTATGGTGAGTAATACTATAAGAACACCGCCAACAAATATTTTTAAGTATTCATTTTTAAAAAACTTTTCAAAAAGCTTATGTGAAATATGCATAATTTTACAAAATATAAAACTCACAAGAGCCGCACTAACAGCGATTATTATAGTTTTATATAAAATCTCAAAGCTAAAATCAGGAACAATTTTTAAAATAAATCGCTCGGGTTTGATTTTAAATAAATGAGATACATAAAACGCTGAAAATGATGATATTATTGCAGGTAAGAATGCGGCTGAACAGAATGTACCAACACTTACAACTTCAATTGCAAAAATAAATGCTCCAATCGGCGTTCCAAAAACCGCTGAAAATACCGCGCCCATTCCACACATAGTAAGAATATGACGTGACTGACTATCAAGTCTAAAAATTTTACTGCAAAAAGCTGAAACACTTGCTCCAAGCTGTAAGGCGGCACCCTCTCTGCCTGATGAACCTCCACAAAGGTGAGTTATAATTGTACTTAAAAATATAGCAGGTGCAAGCAATATTCTTATTTTATTTTCACCACGAACGCTTTTTAAAACATCATTTGTTCCTAAATTTGTTACTCGACAAAGCCTATAAATATAAACGATAGCAATGCCGCCAAGGGGGAGAAAATACAAAATCCAATTATTTAAAGCTCTAAGCTCGGTTACAAAGCTTATTGCTTTTGAAAAGCATACACCAACTAATCCGCAAACTATGCCGATTATTACACCTAAAACAACCCATTTAAAAATGGCTAGGCAATATGCTTTAAGCTTATTAAATTGTTTTGAAATATTTATTTGCCAATTCAACTGATACAACCTCTTACTATTAAATAAATTCTATTACACCCAACCAATAAATTTAAAATCTTTACTGTATTCAATTTCTTCTATATCGCAGTAATCAATTTTCCATTTACCTGTAAATCGGCGGATAATTCCGCCGTGGGCTACCACAACAATTTTTTTATAGCCTAAATCATAGTATTTATCCGCAACGGGTTTTATTCGGCTTATAATTTCTGTTATTGATTCCCATTTTTTAGTTTCATTATTCGGAGCTTCGCCCATATATTTGATAAAATCCAAATTAAGAGCTTTTGCCTCCTCGGCACCCTTTACCATAAAGGTTTTATCAAAAATTTGCTCGTGCAAATCGGTTTCAACAGCGATTTCAAGCCCTGTGTTTTTAGAAATAACCGCCGCCGTTTGAAGTGCCCTTGTATAGGGGGATGAAACAATAAGCTCAGCACCATCTAAAAGCGGATTTTTTGAAACTTGTTCGGCTTTCGCTATACCGTCAGGGGTAAGGCTTGCAAGCTCGCGTCCCTGACCTATAAATCCACGGTAATCTACATCATCAAAATTCGGCTCACCGTGGCGAATAAAAACAATTTTCATAATACTAACCCTTTGATAACGAAATTTTTTCTTTTGCCTTTTTAAGCCCCTTTAAATATAAAATTTCGGTTGCAAAGGCAAGCTTGGTGACAACATTTTTCTTTGTGGGGTAGCAGTAGAAGGAGTCCTTTTCGGTGGAAATATCCACGCAGTCAAAGGGCTTAATGTAGCAGTAATCGTATTCAATGTGCAGACTATTAGTTTCCATTGGGGTACGCTCAATTCGGTAGTCCTCACCGTTGTAATCCCCCTCTAAAACAAAGCCCTTTTCTATATCGTGAGTGAGCTTTGCCTTGCCAAGCGGAATGAACCGCCAACAACGTGGCAGTGAGTAAACCTCAACATCATCACTAAATGAATATTCACCATTTTCAATCTGCTTTTCAACCTGAGTGCGTTCCCAT
>JAGARD010000028.1 GCA_017622415.1 Clostridia bacterium
ATTTTTGGCATTGCTTACAAGGTTTATAACGTAACCAAAACGGCCGCCTTAAATTCGGTCGGCACTCAGGGGTGGTCTTCATTTTACGGCTTACCGCAAGGGCTCACAGCAAATTACCCTTGCTCTCTGATGGGGCTAACATAAAACTACTCTTCCCGTCAACATTTTATTCGTTTTTATTATGATACCCCAAAATTTTAAAAATGTCAAGGTTTTTTAACTTCCTTTTTATTTGGATACCATTTTTCGGTATAAATACCTGATTTTAAAATAAAATCTTCACATATCTCGTCATACAGCTCACGAAGTATATCGTGTTTTCGGCAAATACCCTTTTGAATATTCAAATAACCTTTTTCATATTCAACTAGTTTAAAATACTCACAATATGCACAAGGACAGGCATTTACTTTTTTAATCACAAATATCACCCCATATAAAATTAAAATATTAATATACACCCTAATAGGATATATGTGTTATTTTATCACATCCTATTAGGATATACAATAATTTTATAAAATTTTATGGGGTGAAAATTATGAGCATTGATTATGTTTCCATTGGAAGTAGAATAAAAGACATTAGAAAATCAAAGGGTTGGACACAGGCTAAGCTTGCAGAAAAATCCGAAATTGAGCCATCTAATATTTCTCATATAGAGCGTGCCGCTACTAAGCTTAGTCTTCCTACAATGATAAGCATTGCAAATGCTTTAGGTGTTAGTCTAGATGAATTGGCTTACGGAAGCTTGAAGAAAAATTCTCATATCAGCATAAATATAATTAACGATATTCTTGCTGACTGTACCGCAGAAGAATTGAAATCTATTGCCGAAGTAATAAAAACCACTAAATCAGTTTTGAGAAATAAGTAATAATTAAACTTAAAAGCCTTTCTGAAAAAATAAAATCAGAAAGGCTTTTTTATTTCTACTTCATAATATCCTTTTGCTTGCCGTTTATTACACGGGCACCGCTTTCGGGGATTTCTCCCACAACCTCTAAAATACCGCTACGCTGATAAAGTGAGGGCGTTATGCTTATGGTATATCCCCTACCGTTGCCGCATGCCCACTCTGCCATTTTCTGTCTGGGAACTGCCGCCACTGCCAAAAGGGTCATAATTGCTCCGCCGTGCATCACAATAGCTGCAGAATAACAATCGTTATTCATCATATAACGCACCGTTTCAGCTACACCTGTACAAAGTCTGGTTGCAAACTCAACAGACGATTCGCCGCCAGGGGTAGCGGGAAGCTTGCCTGCAAGCCAATCGGCATAATCCTGTCGGTCTTTTAAATCCTCAGGGGTTTTACCCTCGAACTCACCGAAGTCAATCTCCTTAAAATTGTTATTTATTAAAACCTCCCTTTCGGGAAAAATTATTTTTGCAGTATCTACAGCTCTGGAAAGAGGACTTGAGAAGACAAGGTCACATTTTGGGTAAACTCCCTCATCACGAAGCTTTTCAAGCTCAATTATACCATTAGTAGTAATTTTTAAATCGGTACGCCCAATATATTGACCATTTTCGTTACCTTCGGTCATTCCGTGCCTTATTAAATGCAGTTTATAGGTGCGCATTATATATCCTCCTTGTCAAAAATAGGGTTTACAATTTGTATATTTTTGCTATTTACAAAATACAAAAAATGTATTATAATGTCATTACTTGCGAATTATTTATTAAAGGTAGGTGGACAAATGAACTGCGATTTTCCAAAAATAATTTCAAATTTAAGAAAATCCAAAGGGATTTCACAAAAACAGGCAGCTATTGACCTTGGAATATCTCAGGCATTGCTGTCACACTACGAAAAAGGTATTCGCGAATGCGGTTTGGATTTTTTGATTAAGCTTTCCGACTATTATGAAGTTACCTGTGATGAGCTACTTGGTATAACCACATCAGCAAACACAGTTCCTAAGGATGTTTTAAGCAGTCTTAAAAAAATAGCCAAGGAAGCGGAAAAAATACTTAATAATCAATCACTTTAAAATCGGTTTGGTCAAGGGACTATAACCGATTTTTATTTTACAAAATTTCGGCAAAGCTTGCTATTATAGAATTGGAAACAAGTGCTCCCTTATCGGTAAGGGTGATCACATCATCGCTAAAAACTACAAGACCGTTTTTTGCAAAAAATTCTGCTTTTTTTGCAAGGCGGTCTATTTTATTTTGGTCTAAATGGCAAGAAAACTCATCCGCAAAATTCTTTAAAGAAAGACCGCTGTTAAGTCTGAGTCTTAGCATAAGCATTTCTTCTGCGGTGCCACCCTCTCCATCGGGAACTTCGTTAGGACCCGACAAATAGTCATTAATATCCCTACTATAATAAAAACGCTTACCGTTTATAAATGAATGTGCCGCAGGCCCTAGTCCTAAATAATTATCGCCAAGCCAATACTTTGTATTGTGCTTTGAAATCTTACCGTTTTTCGCAAAATTAGAAATTTCATAACGCTCATATCCCGCTGACTTTAAAAACTCTGAGGTGTAAAGATAAAGCTCGCCAGCCTCATCATCATTCGGAATATTTAGCGAATTTTTATTTTTATAAAGCTCTGTTCCCTTTTCTAAGCTGAGCAAATATGCAGAAATATGCTCGGGCTTGCGGTTTAAAACAAAATCCAGCGTTTTTTTAAGGCTTTCCTTAGTTTGCCCAGGAATACCAAGCATAATATCAAGCGAAATGTTTTTTATCCCCGCCGACCTAGCATCCCCTACACAAGATATAACATCCTGTGCGGTATGCCTGCGTGAAAGTAATTTAAGCTCATTTTCGTTTGCCGACTGAAGTCCTATAGATAAACGGTTTACTCCCGCCTTAGCAACCTCAACTAAATATTCCTTTAAATTCTCCGCGGGATTTACTTCCATAGTAATTTCAGCATTTTCAAGCGAAAATAGTTCTTTAGATTTATCTATTATCGCTTTAATTTGCCGAGCTTCAAGCAAACTTGGAGTTCCACCGCCAAAATACAAAGTATCGGCGGGAGGGCACCCTAGGATGCCGCCCCACCGATTAAGCTCACTTAATATTTTGTTAACGTAGGCTTCTGCAAGAGCCCCCTCAAGCGGCATTGAATAAAAGTCGCAATAGGCACACTTGCGAACACAAAAGGGAATATGAATATATAAACCTAGTCCCAAATTCATTAGTCGGTGATGATAATACCGTCAACTACACCTGCAATGCCTGCGGCGTTAGATTCATCGGTATCAATATGCATTGCTGCAGCATATTTGGGGCTTATACGAACAACAACATCATCAAAAATGAGGCTTCTACCCTCTGTTTCGATTTTAACCTTAACGTTTTGATTATCGGTAACGCCAAACTTTTCACCGTCTTCGGGAGTAAAATGGATATGACGCTTTGCAGAAATAACACCATATTCAAGCTCTACTTCACCACAAGGACCAACAAGCTTACAGCTACCGCTGCCCTTAACGTCACCAGACTCACGAACAGGTGCGGCAACACCAATAGAACGAGCATCGGTTAAAGAAAGTTCTACCTGAGTATCGGGACGAACAGGACCGAGAATTGAAACACCTGCAAGCTCCTTTTTAGAGCCAACAACCTTAACACGTTCCTCACAAGCGAACTGACCCGGCTGAGAAAGATCCTTTTTAGGAGTAAGCTCATAGTCCTTACCGAAAAGCACCTCTAAATGCTCCTTGCTTAAGTGAATGTGACGAGCAGAAACTTCTACCATAACTTTTTTATCCATTTTTTATGCTCCTTTTATGTAAATTTTAATTATAACTGATGAAAAGAGCCGCAAAATGCGGCTCTTTAGTTTACGGCAATAAGCCGCTTAATATTAGCCCTCTTTGATAGCCTCTACGGGACACTGGGAAGCACAAGCACCGCAATCTACGCATTTGTCAGCGTCGATTTCGTAATGCTCTGCACCCTCAGCGATAGCCTCACAAGGACAACCTGCAGCACAAGCGCCACAGCTAATGCACTCATCGGTAATTACATATGCCATTTCAAAAACACCTCCAATGTTCCGATATATATATTCTAACATATAAATCAGAATTTTCAAGTAATTTTTACAAAATAAGATAATTTTTTATTGTTTTTCTGACTTTTCATCATCCGTGGACGATTTTTTACCCTTACCTCGATAAGCCCTTATAACCTTTACATCATCCTTATGGATTTTTTGAATGATGGCATTATCCTCACCCATTTTTACAAGCAGCATACCTGTAAGCAGGTTTATATCGTGGACTATACCCTCACCATCTGGAGTTTTTACAATAGAGCCAGGCTGAGGGGTAATAGAATTAAGATACTCATACGCATCCTGTTCATATTTAAGGCAACACATAAGTCTGCCACAGCTACCCGAAATTTTTACAGGATTAAGGGAAAGCCCTTGTTCCTTTGCCATTTTTATGGATACAGGCTGAAAATTATCTAAAAATCTGCTACAGCAAAAGGGCTGACCGCAAATACCAAGACCGCCTAACAGCTTTGCCTCATCACGCACACCGATTTGCCTTAACTCTATTCTTGTTTTATAATTAGCGGCAAGAATTTTTACAAGCTCGCGGAAATCCACTCTGCCGTCCGATGTGAAATAGAAAAGCATTTTACCCGAATCAAAGGATACTTCTGTATCAATAAGCTTCATATCAAGGCCAAGCTTTGCAATTTGTTCCTCACAATAATCAAAGGCTTCAAGTGCCTTTTTTTCATTCTCGGAAACTTTTTTTAGGTCGAAGTTGTTAGCACGTCGAAGCACCTTTTTAAGCGGGGCTACTATTTGATTATCGGGTACATTACGATTTTCACCCGAAGCAATTCCACACTCAATACCCTTTGATGTTTCAACCACTACTCTGTCACCGTCATTAAATTTCATACCGTCTGGGTCGAAATAATAAACGCGACCGTCTTTTTTAAATTTTATAGCAATTATCTCTGTCATAGAAACCTCCGGACAAGATAGTAAATTTTATGTTATAGCTACCCAAAGTATTACTTAAACATTATACCGCGTGAAATAAAAAAAAGCAAGCATTTTTACGCACAAAACGCCTTTCACATCGGTTATAATAAACCATTTTTTATAAAACCGACCAAAAAAAGAATATTTTGGCAGGTTTTACACTTCTTTTGCTTGCTTTTTTCACCATAATATTATATAATATTTATTTGATAAAAGAATAAAGGAGAGCGTTATTTTGGCTTTTATTAAAACTCCCGTTAAGGGAACGAATGATTTTTTACCCTCTGATATGCGACTTAGAGAATATGTTATTTCGGTTATTAAAGAGACCTACTCTAAATTTGGTTTTTCACAGATAGAAACCCCATTGGTTGAGCATATTGAAAATTTGCAAAGCAAACAGGGCGGCGAAAACGAAAAGCTTATTTTTAAAATTTTAAAACGCGGTGACAAGCTTAACCTTGAAGCCGCTAAAAGTGATTTGGATTTAGTAGACAGCGGTCTTAGATATGACCTTACACTTCCTCTCGCCCGTTATTATGCCAACAATGCCGAACAGCTTTTTACACCATTCAAGGCACTTCAAATAGGCAACGTATTCCGTGCTGACCGCCCCCAAAAGGGACGTTTTCGCCAATTCACTCAATGTGATATTGATATTTTAGGCGACGATTCAATGCTTGCCGAAACCGAGCTTATTTCGGCAACCTCCACCCTACTTTTAAAACTGGGCTTTGAGGGCTTTAGAGTAAGAGTTAATGACCGCCGCATTTTAAAAGCTATGGCAAGTAGCTGTAATATGCCGGAAGACAAGCTTTCTTCGGTTTATATTTCTCTTGATAAGCTGGATAAAATCGGTCCTGATGGAGTTAAGTCCGAGCTTATTCGAGACGGCTTTGACGAAAATGATGTTGATAATTATCTTGCGATGTTCTTAAACCGCGAGGGCAAAAGCTGTAAAGAGCTTTGTGCAGGTCTTGGTGAGCATTTAGACCTTTCGGTAGCTGAGGGTATTGATAATTTAATTTGTAATGTTTCTTCCTCACTCGGCAACCGATTTACACTTGAATTTGACCCCACCTTAGTTCGTGGTATGGGCTACTACACAGGCACTATTTTTGAGGTAGAAATGGTTGAGCTTAATTCATCTGTTGCGGGTGGCGGACGCTATGATGAAATGATTGGTAAATTCGGTGCCAATCCCACCCCCGCTTGCGGTTTTTCCATTGGCTTTGAGCGTATAATCACCATTTTAAAGGATAAAGGCTTTAAGGTGCCTATGGATAGCGAAAGCATTGCATTTTTGGTTGATAAAAAGGCCTCTGCAGAGACTACCAAAGAGGTTTTTGAAACAGCCGCAAAGCTTAGAAATGAAGGTGCACGTGTTTTAATTGCAAAAAGAAACAAAAATGCCAAACGCCAAAAAGAGCTTCTTGAAAAGGAAGGCTACACCGATATAAGAGATGTATATTAACATTAAAAACTCTGTGGTTTAGTGCCACAGAGTTTTTTGTTTTTAGTAGTTATAATTTTTATGTGAACTTAACTATTCAGTTTCCTTGCTTTTTGCGGCTTCAAGCTTTGTTTGACGACGCATTTTAACCTCATCTGAAATGGGCTTGATTTCGCCTGCGGCAGTAAGTGCCATTCTGGTAAACACAGGACCAAATAATTCATAAATAAGCACTGCAAAAAGGGTTATATTTCTAATAAGACCGCCCTCTGCGCCAAGCTGCATTGCGGTAGCACACATTCCAAGTGCAACACCCGCCTGCGGAAACAAGGTAATTCCCAGATATTTACAGATTTCAGGACTGCATTTTACCGCTTTAGCACTGAATGAAGCACCGTAATATTTACCTATACAACGGGAAATTATGTAGATAACACCTATTACAACAATTGCAAAATCAGTAAACACAGAAAGCTCTAATTCTGCACCGCTGATAACAAAGAAAAGAGCAAAAAGCGGCGAAGTCCATTTATCCGAAGCCCCCATTAAATCATGCGATAACGGACACAAATTACAAAATACCGTGCCAAGCATCATACAAACCAAAAGTGAGGAAAAGTGAATATGAACACTGCCTATATGGAAATCTATCATAGATATAGAAGCTGTTAAAAACACAAAAGCAATTGTAAGATTAAGTCGGTTGGTGTTGGAATTAAATAGCTTTTCCAAATGTGTGAGCACAAAGCCCATTATTGCACCTAAAATTAAGGAGCAAACAATTTCAACCAAGGGATTAACAATAATTGAAACAATATTAACCTCACCGCTCGTACTTGCCAAAGTTTGTGCAATACCGAACGAAACAGCAAAAGCAACAAGACCTACTGCATCATCAAGTGCAACTATTGGAAGCAAAAGCTTTGTAAGCGGACCCTTTGCCTTATACTGGCGTACAACCATAAGTGTTGCGGCAGGGGCAGTTGCGGTAGCTATTGCACCCAAGGTTATTGCTTGAGGGATTGAAAGCTTATTAGGCATAATAAAATGAACTGCTATTAAAGCAAGGTCAACTATAAGTAAAGCACCAACAGCTTGCAAAACGCCAATTACAAAAGCCTGTTTACCTGTTTTTTTAAGGTCGTCTAAACGGAACTCATTACCTATAGAAAAGGCAATGAAGGCAAGGGCAACCTCAGAAATAAGCGAAAGTGCCTCAACAGAGCCGTGCGAGTCAAAGCCAAGTCCGTTGATACCGAGTGCACCTATGCAGTACGGCCCAATAAGAACACCTGCAACAAGATAAGCAGTAACAGAAGGCAGTTTGAAGCGTTTAAAAAGACGGGTCATAAGAAGTCCCGCAAGCAAAGCAACCGATACTGAAAGCAAAATTTTCATTACCATCAACCTCTTTAAAAATATTACCTTGCAATTATAGCATAGCGTTATTCCTTATTCAAGAGAAACTTTTAACAAATATACCTATAAATTAAGCCAATATTATGCCAAGACTTCCTAATTTGTTTGGAATTCACTAAATTTAAACTAAAAAAACTCCCCGAATTGCTTCGAGGAGCTGTTTTAAAATTGCCTAAAAATAGCCATTTAAGGCTAGTTCAAGTTTTAATGCTTTGGCTTGAGCCAATCGGCATTGGAGAACATACGAAAATCTACAAATTCGGGAGGCTCAATGTTGTTTTCGTCAAAGCTTAGACCGCTTGCTTCCGCTTTCTTTTTTTCGATCTCAAGCCACAAGTCTAGGGTTATTGTTTCACACTCGCGAATATCAGGCAGTGAAATTCCACCGTCTTTATAAAGGATATTCTCAGCAGCGGATATGTTTCCGCTATCTAAGAGGGCAAAAGCGTAATAAATCATACATCTTGGCTCTTGCCTGATTTTTAATGGCATACTCTCATATACCTTGCTTAGATTTTTAAAATCCTTATTGTTATAAAGTGAGCGTAGGACCTCCTTGGCAAGAGAGACGTCATCGGGGCGTAGCTTAAAGGCACGCAACATAAGCTCAACCTCTTTTTCGTGATCGCCAAGATCTCTACTCAGTATTGCAAGCGAATAGAGTGCCCAAGGGGACTCCCTTAACTCTATAGATTTTTTAAGCATTTCTTCGGCACGCTCATAATCCTTTTGGATAAAGGTGTTAAGTCCAAGCTGAAGCCACGCAAACCAGTTAGCTTTATCCTTAAGAGTAACTGCACTCTTAAGTAGCTTTATCCATTCCTCACCGCACATATAAGATACCGGAGGACTTGCAGGGTCATGTACACCTACGGTACCGTCATTCAGCAAAGAGAGCCAAGGTTTCTGCTCCTCGGATAAATCTCCGAAATCGAGATAATCGCACATTAAATCCTCTGAGCAGATTTTTCTTCTCTCCTGCTCAAGTGCACCCCAGCCATCTGCACGGAAAATCATTTTATCCGCAGGACTGCTTGACATTTTTTTGGTTGAACGCAAAAGATTTTCAAGCTCATCCTCGCTTATCAGTTCATTTAAACGGCAAGCACTCTCAAGCTTTGCCTCATCCCACGAGCCGTGGGCTTTTTTAGGATCTGTATGGATAGCCCCATACGCCTCAACCCATTCCCAAACAGTCTTGGGAGGCATAGGTAAACATTCGTATTGTGTTTTAGCAAGACCCGCCTGAATTTCGTTGTAGCTTCCGCTTTCAGAGTCAGCGGTAAGAAAATTCTTCCATCGGTCACCGCCCTTGCTGTTACCCCATACAAAAAGCTTTCTTCCCTTTAGTCGCCTAGTTGAGGTCTGAACAAGTCCGTACCCGTCCTTATCGACCTGACAGATGAACTTTCTTTCATCTTCGGGGATATTCCAAAAATAATCAATCGAAATTACATTATCCGCAGGGTAGGTTACGTCTATGCCGTTATATTCAGGCACAGCTATCTTAACCGGATGAGAGTCTCTTGCCGTATAGGTGTTGGTTACGGGTACTATAACTCTATTTCCCTTAACATCGGGAGTCGCAATATTGCTCCACCAATACATAGGAACAACCTCAAACGAGGGGTTTATTATTTTAGTTCGCACGAACAAAAGCTTGGAGCCTTCGGGTAGAAAGAAGTCCATCTGATAGATTACCTTGCGTATTCTTTCATACTGATAAAATCTTAAAACGGGAGTGCCGTCGTCAAGCTTGGTCACGGCAGTATGCATCATATCACAGGTAAAGGCGTTATGACCCACATATCCGCAGTTCCATTCAACTCCGCCGCTCATCCAAGCGTTACGAACACCAAGATGGCAGGGGCGTACTATGCTATTTGAAAATAGTAGGTCTTTATTCTCCTTTTTGTCGAAAAGAGAATGAAGCTTGCCGCCAAATTGCGGGAAAAAAGTTGCTTTAAGAAATTCGTTTTCCAAAACGACTACACTTTGTTCACGGTCAGTAAGGGTGCGAGTGTAGTTGTCTTGCACCTTATACGGAAAAGCATAATCAACCATACCGTAATTTATGAACAATCCGTCATCCTCATCAAGCTCAAATTCATTTTGCATAAAGGAAAGTCTTAAATTTTCACTAATTGAAGGGAGCGAGCTAACTGAGTTAAAATCCACAGAGGGCAAGGTTAACTTTTCTATACGTAATTCTGTCATTTTTTAATTATCCTTTCTTTTTTTCTGACAAAAAACCGTCTTTTCTATATCTAATAATACCCACTAAAATTGACACGATATTAATACTCTCGCAAATAATTCCGCCGATTGACGGTATTGATATATTATAAATCAACCAACAGGGAGAATCTCCAAGCTTTAGCAAGCGAAACATATTTTCTTTCTTCATATATGCCGCCACCGTGCCAAATATAGAACCGACA
>JAGARD010000029.1 GCA_017622415.1 Clostridia bacterium
CCTTAAGGGCTATAATGGTAGTAAGCTTGTAAAGGATATTGTAGCAGGTGTTATTGTTGCAATTATCGCTTTACCCCTTTCCATTGCCCTTGCGATTGCATCGGGTGTAGGCCCTGAGGAGGGACTTTACACCGCCATTATTGCGGGTGCACTTATTTCCATTTTTGGCGGAAGTAATGTGCAAATCGCAGGTCCCACCGCCGCCTTTGCTACCATTGTTGCGGGTGTTGTTGCTGCAAGCGGAATGGAGGGCTTGGTGCTTGCAACCGTTATAGCAGGTATTTTACTGCTTCTAATGGGAATTTTTAAGTTTGGAAGTTTAATTAAATTTATTCCCTACACCATAACAACAGGCTTTACAGCAGGTATTGCGGTTACAATTTTAATAGGTCAGCTTAAGGACTTTTTCGGCGTTAGCTTTGGCGGAAAATCTCCAATTGAAGCACCCGAAAAAATCGCAGTATTTTGTGATAACATATCCACTATTAACTGGTGGGCAGTCCTTGTTGGTACGGTAAGTCTTTTAATACTTATTTTCTGGCCTAAAATCAGCAAAAAAATCCCCGCATCGCTAATTGCCGTTATTGTGGGTGCTGTTATGGTAATGCTTCTTCCCGAAGGTACAGAAGTTCAAACCATAAAATCTACCTTTGGTGAGCTAAGTAGCAAGCTACCCTCATTTAATCTTCCCAAAATGGATTTAGCCCTTATAAGAACCGTTCTGCCCGATGCCTTTACAATCGCCGTTTTAGCGGCTATTGAATCTCTGCTTTCCTGTGTGGTTGCAGATGGTATGACTGGTCATAAGCATCGCTCTAATATGGAGCTTATTGCACAGGGTATAGGTAACGTTGGCTCGGCACTTTTTGGCGGTATTCCCGCAACTGGAGCCATTGCCCGTACTGCCGCCAATATAAATAACGGCGGTAAAACACCAATTGCAGGTATTGTTCACGCAGTAGTTTTACTTCTTATTTTAGTATTCTTAATGCCCTATGCCGCACTTATTCCAATGCCTACAATTGCCGCAATTTTATTCCAAGTAGCATATAATATGAGTCAGTGGCGTCCCATTGTTAGACTTTTAAAAACTGCTCCCAAAAGTGATATTTTGGTGCTTGTTTTAACCTTTGCTTTAACGGTTGTATTTGACTTGGTGGTAGCCATTGGTGTTGGTATTGTGCTTGCCTCAATTTTATTTATGAAGCGTATGAGTGAGGAAACCGCTGTTTATGGCTGGAAATATGAGCAGAATGAGGATGATTATTACAAGCTCGCCGAGGTGCCCAAAGCAGTTCGTGTTTTTGAAATAAGCGGACCGCTGTTTTTCGGTATGACCGACCGCGTTGCTAATATTACCACAAAAAAATACACCAAATGCCTTATTATACGTATGCGTAGTGTGCCCGCAGTTGATGCCACAGCACTTAACGCATTGGAGGATTTGTGTGATAACTGTGCTGAAAAGGGCATAACTGTAATATTCTCACACCTTAATGAACAGCCTATGCAAAGCTTTAAAAAGGCAGGTCTTTATGAAAAGATTGGAGCTGAGAACTTTAAGGCTCATATTGATGAAGCCTTAGAATACGCAAAAAGTCTTTGCGAATAGGAGAAATATTTATGTTTCAGTTATATAAGGATTTGAAAATTTTATACTATGTAATAGGACTTTCGGTTGCTATACCGCTTGCCGCATACAGCTCTTGGGTGGAAAAAATAGGATTATTTCTTTTGGCAATTCTGTTTCCTTTTGTTTGCGTTATTATAGTTGAGCTTATTGCAAACAAACGATTTAATAGCCTTAATAAAATTCGTGAAACCAACTGCAATATTACAGAGTATTACACAGCCCTTTGCGAGCTTCGTGCAAACTGCAAAAACGCTAAAATCCTTAATGCATTAAATCAGAATATTGCTGTCGCATTATTGGATATGGGTAGGTATCAGGATGCCTTTAATCTGTTAATGGGGATTAACCCGACCTATTTCGGCAAGGGATTTTTAGGTGTTCAAAATAAAGGGGTTTATTTAAACAATCTTGCCTATGCATACATCGGTCTCGGCGATTTAGAAAGTGCCGAAAGGGTGCTTATAGATATGAAGCATTGCATAGATGACCCAAAGCTTCAAAAATTTGATAAAGAAAAAAACCTTTTGTTTGATGTTTATATGAGCAAAAAGGTTATAATTCAAATTGAAAGCGGCAATTTTGAGGGAGTCGAGCAAATTCTGTTAATGCTGCTTGAAAAGGCAAAATCAAATCTTTGGCAGGTGTGTACAAGCTATTATCTTGCGAGGGTTTATCTTTATAGCGGAAATACCGAAAAGGCAAAAAGATACATAGATTTTGTAATGCAGTACGGCGGCGATACCGTCTATAAAGCAGAATTATTAAAGATTATATAAATTTTCTTTTGCAAAAGAGAAGAGACGTCATAACTTATTATTCGCTAAAATACGCGGTTTTTAATGTCTTCCCCGTCAAGGGGAAGGCTATTTTAACTGTTAAATTTCAATTTATTATTTAAAATTAAGAACAGACCATTTTATTTAAAACGGTCTGTTCTAACTATTATATTAATTTATTTAATTTCTTGCTCTAAATCATCAAAAAGGTTAGAATTAAAAAATTCTTTTATATCTATATTTATTCCGTCACTTTTTTAAAAAATTTTAAATATTATTAAATCTCAGGGATTTCAATTTCAATCTCTCTGCCAAGCTCGGCGGATTTAACAATACCATCAATAATTGCTTGATTGTAAATAATTTCAGAGCTGGGAACTGTAGCAGTACCGCCCTCTTTAATAGCATCAACAAAGGCGCGGAGCTTTTTATAGAAGAAGCTGGGGCCGTTGTTGGGGATAAGGGGAACTTCGTACTGAATTTCACTGCCTGCAACGGTTTTGTAAATGGTAAGGGGCTTTGGAAATTCGCCGTTCCAACATTCGGTAGAGGGAATTCTAAGTCCGCCCTCAGTACCTAAGATTAAAGCATCACCGCAGGTATCAATATGCTCTGCCCAAGAAATTCTGAAGTCTAAAATAATATCGTTTTCCAAGCGAACAAATGCGGCAGCAAAATCATCTACACCAAATTTTTCTGCATATTCGGGGTGTGTGGGATAGTAATCGGGACGGGTGCCGAAATAGGCAGATTTATATCCCGAAACGGTGAGTGGCTTGGGATAACCAACTGCGTTAAGAAGCATATCAAGCGAGTAAGAGCCAATGTCACCAACTGCACCGATACCGCCTGTTTCCTTTTCAATAAAGGTGGTGCCAAAGGGGGTGGGAATACCGCGACGGCGTCCGCCGCCTGCTTGGAGATAGTAAACCTTACCAAGCTCGCCCGACTCAACAATTTCTCTGATTTTTTGCATATTTGCACTCATTCTGGGCTGGAAGCCAATGGTAAGAATTTTACCGCTGCGTTTTTCAG
Source organism: Clostridia bacterium (assembly GCA_017622415.1). Classification (GTDB taxonomy): domain Bacteria; phylum Bacillota; class Clostridia; order Oscillospirales; family Acutalibacteraceae; genus UMGS1279. The sequence goes on from JAGARD010000029.1 coordinate 3,445, forward strand.
CCTTCATACACTCAACAGCCTCATCAAGGGTTACGGTAAAGGGCTTTTCAAGCATTACGTTAACGCCTGCATCAAGTGCGTGAATGGTACAGGGTGCGTGCTGACAGTTGTATGTACAAATGGAAACACCGTCTAAATCCTTTTCATTAGCAAGCAATTCTTCATCGCTACTGTAAAAACGAACGCCCTCTACACCGTGCTTTTTAGCAAAGGCTTCGGCTTTGCCAGGTACAAGGTCTGCAAGAGCAACAATCTCAACATCCTCCATCTCCAGATAGTTGGAAATGTGAGAATCGGCAATCCAACCAGTACCGATAATGGCGATTTTTACCTTTTTAGAGGTATCAATTGCCTTTTCCTCCTGATTTTCCTTAAAAGCATCTAATCCTGCAACTTTTGCCATAATAATCTTTCTCCTTTTTATTAATATTTAAGAGTTTTTAAATACTCAATACTTTTTTTAATGCTGTCCATACGGGTCATATTGTTCCACGGCTCATCCTGTTCAACAATAACCCACTCTGCTCCTGCTGCTGCGGAGGCATCAAGTAAGGACTGAACATTCTGCATACCCATACCAAGGGGGCGGAAGCTAAAGGTTTCGTTCTCATCTGCCGCTTCATTATCGTCAAGACCGATAAGCTTATACATTTTGCCTGCGGCACCCTCTTTTTTATAGAAGTCTTTAAGATGAACAATGGGTGCACGACCCGAATATTTTTTAACATATTCGGCGGGCTCAACACCTGCAACGTTTACCCAACAGGTATCAATCTCGGTTTGTAAAAGGTCGTCGGAAACGGTCCTGTAAAGGTAATCGAGGGCATATTCATCGCCGATTTTTTGAAATTCAAAATCGTGATTATGGTAGAGCAAGGTCATACCATTTTCTTTAGCAGCCTTGCCTATACGCTCGGCGTTATCCAAAACCGTTTTAAAGCCGTCGGTACCGGGGCGAAGCTCAGGCTGAAGATAGGGAATAACTATAAATTTGCAGCCTATTGCGGCATAATCTGCCATAACCTTTTCGGTGTTATTATTTAAATCATCAAAGGGAACGTGAGCCGAAACAGGCTCTAAG
>JAGARD010000030.1 GCA_017622415.1 Clostridia bacterium
ATAAAGCATTGGAATAAAACCGCAATAATTAAGTTCTACAGAATTTTTAAAGTTTGTAAAGTGAAGTTCAATATATCTACCTGCAAGGCGTTTTAAATAATGAGTGAATTTTTGATATCCCTCTTTACAGATATATTTTCCTACACTTTTAACAAGGTATGATCGAACACGCATATCGTCAGTACATTCGCCGTATCCAATCTCAACAGTTGTTCCTTTTGGGGCAGTAAGCTCAAGCTCTAAAAGACCTGCCTGCATTTTTTCAAGATATATAATGAGGTATATGCCATCTGAATCGGGCTTCTTTGAGAAGCTTACTCCATTGCTTTTACCCGTTTCACTATTCCACAAAACAATGTTTTTTCGTTCATTCGGCAAATGGTCGCAGTTTGCATCTAAGATATTTAAAATTTCATCCGGCATAAGAGTGGAAAGATAATCGCTTTTAATATGCTCCGACACGCTATCAGTTACAGTTTGCTGACGAATAAACTTACCCTGTGCTTTAATAATACTTGTGCTTTTTGTTTCAAAAACACATTTTCTTATAGGTCGTTTATAAAATCTTTTAGCAACTTCAGTTTCTTTTACAAGTGTTGCAGCTTCAAAATCCGTTTCAAGCTTCGAAGCATCATATTCAAAAGAATAAGCCATCTGGAAAGAAATAAGCTCCACCTCACCCGACTTATAAAAGGGATTTTCTCTACACAAAATATTATCGTCACTTACTAAAGCAAAATCGCCACAGGTTAATGCAAACATTAAAAACGGCGTCCCCTTTACATATTGAAAGCTACCTATTCCCTGTGCATATGCAGTTATAAAAAGTTCATTTTTGCCCCTTACAAGATAATCCGAAACATTTAAAACATCATAAGATTTATTATTTGGAAAATCATCATAAGCCCCCATATTAACAAATCTACCGTTTATAAAAACTGTGTATTCTGTATCTACCGCAATATAAAGTTCGGCGTTATTTGATAGCCTTTCCAGAATAAACTCTTTTTTAAAATCCACATAATGATTAACCTTGTTTTTATTACCCCAGATGGGTTTAGCGTTAAAAGTTTTAAAAATATTACTTTCCATAAAAAACTCCTGAAACTCAAAATTATATATATAACTCTTTATAACATTGTTTACCTTTAAATTACAAGACAAATAATACATAATTTATAGACAATTTATCTAAAGACCAAACGACTACTTTTTGACTATATAAAGTTTTATATTTGACTTGAAGATTTATGCGTTATACATTATCATTTGATATAAGCTAAATTTAATTGTTTTTACAAAACATATAAGGAGTAATTCAAAATGAAAAAACTGGTAATTGGAGCAGATGGTTCGGGCTACGAATTAAAAGAAGCTATAAAAAAATATCTTGATGCTGAAAACATTTGTTATGATGATGTGGGAGCTATCTCAGTTGATGATGAAAAGCCTTACTATACCACCGCTTGCGAAGCAGCAAAAGGCATTTTAAACGGTACTTATGATAAAGGGCTTTTATTCTGCGGAACTGGTATGGGTATGAGTATAGTTGCAAATAAACATAAAGGAATTTATGCATCTTGCGTTGAGAGCATTTATGCAGCAAAAAAATGTCGTGCTATAAATAATGCCAATATTCTATGTATGGGCGGTTTTATTGTTGGCGGAGATAAGGGAATCGAAATGGTAAAAGCCTTTTTAAGCACAGAATTCACCGAAGATATGGGTGCTTTTACCGACTTTTTAAAACAAACATATACGGACATACAAGAGCTTGAAAAAAATCTATAAAATATAGAAACACAAAAATGCACCCTAAGAGCATTAATACTTTTAGGGTGCATTTTTATTTGTCATTTAAATCTTTAAAATTTTAAGTTCGTACTTTGTAAACTCCAAATTGATTTTTTTGTTTAACGGCTTAATATAAAGCTCTGTATTATTATCGTGGTCGGCAAAATTGTGAAGTACAACCTCATAACCATCGGCAGTTTTCTTAAAGGAGGACATTATAACTTCGGCGTTATCCAGCGTTACAATGCTACCCATTTTTTCGCCATCACCCGATGGGAAGAACGAAATAGCTCTGGGTGCCTCATTAAACAATTGTGCCTGAGCTTGAATATTACCCTCTGCAACAATTCTGAAAGAAAAGCTTCTTTCTCCCATATCAATATGGTTACAGTAACGGTTGTGCGGAACTATATCACGATCGCCTATGGGATGTCCCGAATAAACAGCAGTACGAAGCAGAGATATTTTTATATCCTTTTCAGTAAAACTGCCACCGTATGTACCACGATTGATAACATAAACTCCACCGTTTTCATTATTGAATCCGCACCATTTCTGAAAAACGTTTTCTTTACCATCATTATTATAGCTACTGGTAGCAAAAGCAGTTTCACCAACTGGTTCACCACCGAAAACGGTAGAAAGGTTGTATTTTAACATACGGTTAACTTCATTTGAGAAAACAGTTATATTAACATCAATATGAGCGCCGTTTTTAGGCAAGGTGTACTCTACAACAGCAACAGAACGATTGTATTCAAACAATGCTTGTACAGTAGTACGAACATCGCCATCCTCAATTACACGAACATTTTTATGTTGTTCATTTGGATATCCTACAAATTCATTAACGGCTTCATCGCTCATAAGAGTAAATTCACCAAGAAAATCTGTAAATGAATTTACCATCATACCCCATGGGTCCTCGTTATCTTTATAAACTTCTATTTTGCCTGCGTTTATAAGTCGGACTTTACCGTCTACCTCATATTTTTCAATAAGACCTGTTTTACGACTGATAGCAACGGTCATACGGTCATTTTTCACGGTTATAGCATCGTCACCATACTTGTACACGGGCAATTCATTTTCGTTTACCACCTGTAATTTACAGTTAAATCTGCTAACCGAAGATGGTGCAACCTTTGCTCTAAAGCAGAGCTTTTTAACCCAATCTAAATTAAGCGAGCTTGCTGTTTTTTCGTGCTGAGAAGCAACAATATTACCCTGCTCATCATAAACGGTTGCAATGGTCCATTCTCCCTCTGTCCAATTTTGATTTTGAAGTAAAAATTCAACTTCAAGTTCCTCTTCAACCTCAAAGGGATGCGGATTGAATACAAGCACGGGAATTTCGCCCTCATTTGCCTTTTCTTGACCTGCGGTTAGCTTTAAAAAGGCTTTCATATAAAGTCGGTCGACTATTTCTTCACCGTAACCAATACACTGAAGTCCATCTTCCTCAACCTTTTTTATACCCGAGCCAGGTAAAATATCGTGGAACTGACAAAAAGCAAGTGCTTTTTTAGCATTTTTCAGCTCTACCCAGTCGCCCTTAAAATCCGAAGTCATTTCGGCATAACACATAGCCTTTTCGGTTAATGCAATTTTGTTTTCTAATCGACGGTTTGCCTGTTTAATTCTTGCCATTGAAGTATAACAACCCACCGAAAAAGGAACTAAATCTTCGCTTACAACAGGTAGCTTACTGCGGTCTAAATCGGCAAAATATTCTTCAGCAGAAGAATGTGCAACCTCAGTATCGCACTCTTTTATGAACTCGTTTATCTGCTCTAAATCTATTTTAGATGGACCTCCGCCGTGATTACCTATTCCCCACGGACAAAGCAAAACATCTTCATCGGGATGCTCCTTAATCATATTTTTTATCTTTTCAAGTGCCTTACCTTTAAGCGAACCATAACCGGCAAAGCATCGACAAACAAGAATTTCGCTACCATCAGCACCCTTCCATATAAAATTACCCCTAAAAGCATCGGGACGCATAGCAATATAGCTGTCAAACCCTGTTTTGCTTAAAATCTGCACCAAACCCCTGGTATGACCAAAGGGATCAAAGTTTATTGCAGTCGTAGGCTCAACACCAAACTTTTCTTTAAAATATTCCCTGCCTAAAGCAATCTGGGATAAAAAGCTTTCGCCTGAAGGCATAACGCAATCGGGCTGAATATACCATCCGCCCATTATTTTCCATTTTCCCTGCTTAACAAGCTTTTTTATTCTTTCAAACAACTTTGGTTCATGCTGTTCCACCCACTCATAAAGCACAGCTTCATTGTGATTAAAAACAAAGGTATCATACTGCTCGCAAAAATCGGCTGCCACTCTAAAGGTAGAAAGTGCCTCTGCCAGACCTTCATTCCAAGGCCAAAGCCACGCGGGGTCGAGATGAGCATTACAAAGCAAATGTACTTTTTTCATAAACAAAAACTCCTTTAATGTTATCTTTAATTTTATTTTATTACTCAGCTTATTGATTTTCAACTCCATTTATGATATAATACTTCCACTATTGTGATATGGGAGCAAAAAATGAAAAACTATAAAAGGCTAAAAAAAGAACTTAATGTCGATATGGAAGCAGAATGTTTTTACCAGTATGTTTATGGTAAAGACGATATTTTCTACCCCCATTGCCACGATTTTTTTGAAATTTTTTTAACTATATCGAATAATGTTTCACACTTTATAAATGGAAAAATCACTAATCTGCACGAAGGCACTTTGGTTTTCATTCGTCCTGATGATGTTCATGGTTATATTTATGAAAATCCTGAAAACAAGAAAAACGAATACATAAATTTAACCTTCACACGCAAAACTGCTGAAGATCTTTTTACCTATCTTTCGGACGGATTCCCCACAAAGGAACTACTCAATGCCAAAATGCCGCCAAGCGTCATTTTAAATCGAACTGAAAAAAAGAGATTACTGCACGAAATTAGTGAGCTAAATACCGTCAATTGGCAAAATAAAAACGCCCTAAAAATTAAAATGAGAGCGTTACTTGCAAACATTTTTGTAAGATATTTCAGCGAAATACCAAAAGAAGATTTTGAAAAAATGCCGCTTTGGTTTTCGCTACTTATTAAAGATATGGAGAAACCCGAAAACTTTATAGCAGGAACAAAAAGAATGATAGAGCTTTCAGGCAAGAGTCGCGAGCATCTATCAAGAAACATAAAAAAGCTACTTAATACGAGCCTTTCGAATTTTATAAACGAACTTCGAATAAACTACGCTGCCAATCTGTTATTATACACCAACGCCTCGGTGCTTGATATATGCTATAATAGCGGATTTGCAACAACGAGTCAGTTTTACAAGCTATTTAAAGAAAAATACGGTGTTTCGCCAAGGGAATTTAGAAAATTATAGATAATTATTTACTTTTAAATTTTGTTATGATAGAATAAATTTAATGAGGTGAGTAATGTGCAGATAAATCAAACCCAAATAAACCATAATTGCGGAAAGCATTTCAGATTCTGCTTTGAGCACGGCTCTGAAGACTATCTTTTTGTTTTGTTTAAATGCGACTGCACCGTATATACCAAAAACGGTTATTTAAAGGCTCGCTCAGGCGATTTTGCAGTATTTGACCGTAATTTAAAACAAGAATATTTTTGTGAAGACGTAGATTTCATACACGATTATATACGGTTTATTCCAACTACAGATTTAGAAAAAAGCATTTTATCACGCATAAAATTACATCATCTTTTTACCTCTTTTGACACCACCGAAATAAATTCTATTTTACAGCTTGGTGTTATGGAATTTTATTCAAATAATCAATATAAAAACGAAATGATGGACCATTTAGTTCAAGCATTATTGATTAAAATTTCAGAGTGTTCAATGAATCTGTTTTCACAGGAAAACTCTGAAATGTATGTGAAATTTTTAAATTTTCGTATAGATTTACACAGTAATCCGCAAAAATACAGTTCAATTACTTCTGCTGCAAATACCCTTTTAATAAGCAAACCTTATTTTCAAAGTTTATATAAATCATACTTTGGTATAACCTTTATGCAGGATGTTATTTCTGCACGTATTCAAAAAGCAAAACAGCTATTACGCTTTACACAAAAACCAATTTATGATATTGCTTTTTCTTGCGGATATTCAAACACAGAGCATTTTACAAGACAGTTTAAAAAAGAAACCAGTCTTTCCCCTACCGCCTATCGCACAAAACAGAAATAAATAAGCATATTTAAAAGGCAGTTATTCCGGATGAAATAACTGCCTTTTTTTACTGCTGTATTTTAACTTCACAAGCAACTGTTTTTTGAAGAAGATTAAAAAACAGATTTATCTTATCCCTTAATAGCCCTACATCAGGATTAAAAACATCCTTTTTGCCCAGTTGTTTTGCCTTTGAAACACCTAATGTATGATATGGTATTAACTCTATTCTTTTAACACTTCTCAGCTCACCTGCAAGTTTGCCAAGCATTGAAATATGATTTTCGTTATCATTAACACCCGGAATAATGGGTGCCCGCAAAACGATATTTGCACCTAATAAATCAAGGGTATGTAGATTTTTAAAAATCTTATCATTTTTTACACCTGTATATTTTAAATGCACATCATCTAAAAAATGTTTAATATCATAAAGCCAAAGGTCGGTAACTGTATGGAACTTCGGGACAAGTGATTCGTCAAAAAAGCCACAGGTTTCAATTGCTGTATTGATTTGCTTATTTTTTGCACACCTTAAAAGCTCATAACTGAAATCGGGTTGCATTAACGGCTCTCCGCCCGAAAGGGTAATTCCACCCCCCGAATGATTATAAAATACTATATCCCGAGTTATCTCTTTAAAAAGAGTTTCGGTATTCATTATGTCACCGCAAAGCCTGAGTGCACCTGAAGGACATGCTTTGATACAAGCAGAACATTCATCACTCGCTAAATTATCACAACTCCAAGGGTTATGTAAGGAAAACTTTTTTTGAGGGCAAGCCTTAACGCATTCTCCGCATCCAATGCATTTTTCCTTTGAATACATTATTTGGGGATAGGCATTTTGTGATTCGGGATTATGACACCATTGGCATTTTAAGGGACATCCCTTTAAAAACACGACAGTACGTATCCCCGGCCCGTCGTGCAGGCAAAAATGCTGTATATCAAAAACTATACCCTGCAAATACTACTCCTCCTAACAAGTATAGAAATTACGTGACAGAAATTCTTCCTGATCGCCTTTAGAAAGATTTACAAAATAAACCGAAAGTCCGCACATTCTTACAATTAAATCAGAATATTCCTCAGGATGTTTTTGAGCCTCCAACAATTGCTCTTTCGAAACATAATTCATTTGAACCGCATGAGAATTGCCATCAGTAAAAGCTCTGATTATGGATGAAACCACTTCGGTAGACATCGCAGAATTATACGGAAGATTAACATCCAGAACATTAATTCCTCCTGTTTTTCTAAAATCAATAGAACTTGCACTATTAAAAGCATCTAAAGCACTTTGCATTGGAGCTACACGGCTCGGCGAAATACCTTGCGATAAATAATCATATCTTCTTCTGCCATCAGGCGTAGCATTAACAAAAAACTTAGCTGCCGAATAATAATTGTAAGCGAACATAGATAATTGAAATTGCTCTCCTCGTTCATTAGACAAAGTGTTGATATGATTGTTTAGATCTTCTACGAACCTACTTGCCAAAGCATCAACTTCGGGATTTGCCTGACCATATTTCGGGAGAGAAATTAGTCTTAAACGTAATTGCTCATTATTCTGCCAATTATTACGAGTGGCATCACACAGTTCATCATAGGTTATAAATCCCTCATCAAAAACAGCAGTTTTTATGGCATAAAGTGAATCTATAATAGTAGCAAGGCCAGTGGCACAAAAAGTAGAACGATTGTATTTAGCTCCACCTGCAGTATAATCTGTACCGTTTTCAACACATCCCTCAAGAGTGGAAGAAAATATAGGGCAAGGATTTGATTTATGCCAGTTCTTGCCATATTCTGTCCTTAAAAAAGTGGCGCAAGTTGCTGCATTTTTAATATTATTAAAAAATGCATTATAAACATCCTCAAATGTTTTGGGATTTAACAACTGCTTAGGATAATAATTTTCAGTTTTTGGAGTTTTATAGGAACGCTCATCTTCTAAAACACCGTTTAAGGTTAAATCCATAACCTTTGGCATATTGAAATACAAATATACGCCGGCAGAATGCTCTGTGCCCTCTACAATGGTTTCCTGGCAACCACCATTCACATAATTACGGGCGTCTTTAAGTGATTTGCCATTATTTACAAGTGCTTCAATTATAGCAGAATCATTATAAAAAGCATATACATTATGTCCGTTCAAAAGACTAGTGCTGAGTATATCCAAATATTCCTTTGGGGAATTTTTAGCAATCCTGCAGTTCATTTTAGGTATGGTTAATTTAAGCTCTTCATGAGCCTCAATAACCATTTTTGTTACCTCATTGAATATGGGCTCGCCATTTTCATCGCATCCACCCAATTCTATACAAGTGCTTGAGTCCGCCCAATTAGATGTACGTGCCTTGAATTTTATAGGAGTTATGGAAAGAAAGCGTTTTATCAGCTCTTTAGCCTCTGTGCGGGTGATATTTCCCGCCTTTAAATCGGCAACATAAAGAGAGCCCAAAAGCTTATCTAAACGACCAAGTAATGAAATGCCGATACCCTCAACTGAAGCTGTTACCTCACGCATAAACCAAATCATACAAAGTCCTTCATAGAAGGTAGCAGGAGGATTGGCAGGTATACGCTTAGCTGTATTTTGAATTTTTAAAAGATTTCCTCTTTTTGCTTCATCTTGACAATTAACCAGCTGTTTTTCAGCTTCTAGCGAAAATTTTTCTGCAATTTTTATAATAGCATTACAGCTTTTTTCGGTAGCTGCTAAGAAATCTTGTTTTTCTTTTGTGTTATTTTTCTTTTGTTCATACTTGATATTTTCTATAATACCAAGTATTCCTGTTTCAAACAGTTTTGTATATCCAAGGCAATGATGATCAGTGTCGAAAACCGCTCCGCATGCAAAGGAATCAAAAGCTACAATATCAGGATCATTAATATTGGCATTTTTAAGCTCTGGCAAAACTCCCCAAGCACAAGGCAACCCCAACATAGGAGAACCCCAACAATCAGCAGGCTTTATTCCCATTTCATAAAAAAACGGTAATTCATCAAATAAAACAGGCTCAAAACGGTTTGCTATTTGTAAATGCAATTCACTTTTAAGATTAACAGCTGAAGCATTTGGATTGCTAGCTTTATAAGCATCCATTGCAGTGTAGATATCATTTCTAACCTTTAAAAATTTTTCGTTTCGCTCCACATCATACATAGTATCATAGTACTCGGTTAGTTGCTTACGTAACTTTTTCATACAAATCACCCTTTCTTGATGAAATTATGATACATAAAAGTTAACTTTTCAATGATATATTTAACTTTTAATTTGATAAATAGTATGATGTGAATTACAAACACGAAAATTTCACCGTAAAATAAATATCGCAATTTTGGAATAGAAAGTTTTTAAAAAATATGTTAAATTAAAAATGGAGGTGGAAGGTTCGTACAATGTTTTGAAATATATTCATAACAACATAAATAAACCATTATTTGCAGGAAACGTTGCAAAAAAATTCGGATATTCCAAATGGTATTTTTGTGATCGTTTTAAAAACTTCACCGGCAGAACCTTTGTGGAATATGTAAGGCACTTCCGTATTCAAATGGCAGGTTTGGATTTATTGTCAGGTGCCAATGTATTGGATGTCGCAATATCTGAACCTTGTGCGCCAGGAAATTTTATAGGTGGGGTATGACAAATTCCACAAATAGTTGAAAGTGGTATTTCCTTTTTACCATAGATAATTTCGGTATCAGTAATAGTCCATTGTTTTCTTCCTCTTGGGTTAATAGTGATGTTCATTTCTTTTTCCTCCTAAAAACAAAAAAGTGTGTGCAACCGAAGCTACACACACCGAAAAATGCAGACTTCGATTAGCTACCACACTAAATCGATGCTTATCACACAAGAAGATGCGAAAACAGAAGTCTGCACTTTTACCGAGGTAAAAATGCTACTCCTCGCATAATAAGCATAATATTTAAATTTAGTGTGGTAACTAAATTATACCACCGCCGCAAATAAATAAAGGCGTGAAAATATCAATTCGTTTTTTGATTAAAAAACACAAATTGATATAAAAAGCACGACATCACATCCGACTTTTGTTGTGGATGTGGTGTCGTGCTTTTGTTAGCGATAAAGCTGCCTTTTAAAAACGATGTTAGTTTTTTCATCATCTGTAGGCTTACCGATTTCGGTATTTGCTTGGTGAAACCCCATTCTTTGATTTGAATAATCTGCAAAAATAGGTGTAGTTGGGGATGCCAACCGTCTCCGCCACCTTGTATACGGGTTCTTTAGTTTCCTTTAAAAGTTTTCGCGCCTTATCAAGTCGCACAGAGGTTATATAGTCATTTACAGTGGTGCCGTAAAAGGTATAAAAAACTTCGTATAAATAATTTTTTGAAACATTAAATTTTCTGCAAAGAAAATCAATACTAAGAATTTCTTGAATATTGTGCTCTATATATTGGCTAATCGAATCAATAAAACTGTTATACTCAATGGTGATAGCATCTTCAAAAAAGATTTGAGGAATCAAATCCTTAAGGCATTCAATTTTCTCCTCAGAATAAAAGGGGGTATCGCGATAGAAAGGTCCTAGGTCTTCATCTGAATATTTATTAGGAGATAACGTGGATTTTATCTGCCCGAAAATTAAATATCCTGCTGTAATTCCATTCTTTTTAAGCGGCATCGCAAAATCATATAACCCCGCGTGGCAAATGTGGCTTTCAAGCTTACCGCTTTTTCCGCATTCGGAAAGAAGATTTTTATCCGAAATGAAGCAAGCGTATTTATAATCGTGTTTTTGATGTAACAGTTCGCAAAAAGGATTACTTGTTATATTGCCGCAAATAACATTGTAATCGGTATCCCACAATGCAAAAGTTATTCCCGTTAGCAAATGCAAATCATGCAAAATACGCTCTATTTTTTCTATATTATAATGAATATGCATAACATCACCACATACTATTTTACACATTTGGGAAGAAAATGCAATATTTTGAGAAGATTTTTTATTATATTTTTTTGTATGTATAGTATAATAAAACAAAATTAATTCGTTCGGTGATATTTGTGATAAATTTACTTTCTCTTTTAACTATTGTTTTTTGTCTAACGCTTCAAAATACAAC
>JAGARD010000031.1 GCA_017622415.1 Clostridia bacterium
CATTCCGCAGGATGTAAAAAAAGAGTTTTCTTTAACCGAGCGTATGGCTCAGGTTAAGGCGGACCGTGATGAGAAAATAAAGGCAGTTTTTGACGGAAGCTTAGATAAATTTCTTCTTATAATAGGTCCCTGCTCAGCCGACCACAGCGAGCCCGTTTTGGAATATATTTCAAGGCTTCGCAAAATTGAGGAGCAGGTAAGTGACAAAATCATAATTATCCCTAGAATTTACACCAATAAGCCTCGCACCACAGGTCAGGGCTACAAGGGTATGCTTCATCAGCCCGACCCTGAGGCAAAGCCCGATATGTATAAGGGTATTGTTGCCATTCGTGAGCTTCATTTGGCGGCTCTGCGCGACTATGGTTTTTCCTGTGCCGATGAAATGCTATACCCCGAAAATTACCGCTATCTTTCCGATTTGCTTTCCTATGTTGCGATTGGGGCACGCTCGGTTGAAAATCAACAGCACCGTCTCACCGCAAGCGGAATTGAAGCTCCCGTAGGTATGAAAAATCCCACAGGCGGCGACCTTAGTGTTATGATGAACTCTATTGTTGCGGCTCAGAGCAGTCACACCTTCCTTTATCGCGGATGGGAGGTTACAAGCGACGGAAATCCTTATTCCCACGCCATTCTCAGGGGCTTTGTTGATTACACAGGCAGAAGCGTTTCCAACTATCATTACGAAGACCTTTTAAGGGTTGAGGAGCTTTATAAAAAATCAAGTCTTACCAATCCCTCGGTAATTGTTGATACCAACCACAACAATTCGGGCAAGCAGTATTTAGAACAGATTAGAATTGCCAAGGATATTGTTCACAGCCGCAACCAAAATCCAACCATAAAAAGGCTTGTAAAGGGTCTTATGATTGAAAGCTATCTGGAGGACGGAGCACAGAAAACAGACGAGCATATATTCGGAAAATCCATTACCGACCCCTGCCTTGGCTGGGAAAAAACCGAAAAGCTTATTTTTGATATTGCAGATAAGCTTTAAAAAGAAGGAAAAACAATGATTGTAGATATAAGTCGAAAAATTTTAATAGTCGGCCTTGGTCTTTTAGGCGGAAGCTACGCAAAAGCACTAAAAAGATTTGGCTTTCACATAAGTGCCGTTACCAAAGAGCAAAGCTCAATTGATTACGCACTTAATGAGGGCATTATTGATGAGGGCACTACCGAGCTTGACCCAAAAATAATAGGCGAGGCAGACCTTGTAATATTCGCACTTTATCCCCACATTTTTGTTGAGTGGATAGAGCAAAATCAAAAACTACTTAAAAGCGGTGCAATTATCACCGATGTAACGGGCGTTAAGGGAAGCATTGTTTACAAAATCCAAGATATGCTTCGAGAGGATTTAGAATTTATAGCCGCTCATCCAATGGCAGGCCGTGAGGTTTCGGGTGTTGAAAACAGCAGTGATAAAATTTTTGTGGGTGCAAACTACATTGTCACCCCCACCGACAAAAATACCCCCGATGGGGTAAACACTTGCTTAGAGCTTGGCAGACTTCTTGGTTTTTCTAACGTCACCACACTTTCGCCCGAGGAGCACGATGAAATGATAGGCTTTCTCTCCCAGCTTACCCACTGCATTGCCATAAGCCTTATGACCTGTAACGATAAAGAAAATATGGAAAAGTTTACAGGTGACTCCTTTAGAGATTTAACCCGAATTGCACGTATAAACGACCTTATGTGGAGCGAGCTTTTTATAGCTAATAAAGAAGCTCTTTTAAATCAAATGGATATGTTTTTAAGCAAGTTCAACGAGCTTAAAGAAATGCTTGAAACGGAAGACGTTGACGGAATGAGAAAAATGATGCGTCACTCAACAAAGCGTCGTGCTTTGTTTGAGAAAAAATAAAACCCGACATAAAGTCGAGTTTTGTAACTAAATTCTAAATATAAACCCATATTCAGACGAATCGCAAAGCGAAACAAAATCATTATCTGCAACTATAATATGGTCAACAAGTCTGGCTCCTATACCCGAAAGTGCAACGGCAACTTGCTTTGTAACATTAATATCTTCGGCAGACGGTAATGCCGCTCCCCTTGGATGGTTATGTGCAATCACTACCTTGGTAGCACCGATTTGAGTAACCTTTTTAACAAGCTGTCTGGGCGAAATTGCTACCGCAAATTCATCACCCTCAGCAATCTTGGGGCAGGCTAAAAATCGGCTTGCGTTATCAAGACAAAGCAGATATACCGTTTCTATGTTTACATCCACTAGCTTTTTAAGTAAAAACTGCGAGGCTTCCACCTTATTCATAAGTGTTTTTTCCTCTGCCGACTTTACAGTATAGTAATATTTTGCAATTTCCAATATAAGCTTTATGTGGCTCGCGGTATATTCGCTGATTTTCGGAATATCCTTATTATCGGTCACAGAGGAAGCCATCAGCTCCTCAACAGATGCCTCCATAACCTTTGCAAAGGAATTATCAAAATAATTAAGCACAATATGTGCCAATTCGTTTGTATCCTTACGAGGTATTGTAAAGAAAAGTATAAGCTCTAAGACCTTGTGTGCGGGAGTATTTTCATCAATACCCATCTTCGTAAGCTCCCGCCAAACCCTTTGTCTGTGACCTTTATGAATATCGCTTACGCTATTCTTCTCTTTCGCCAACTTTTACAACTCCATTTAAAAAATATAAAGACCCACCCGCAATATATGGTACTGCCTGTGAGTCTTATGGGTTTATTACTGATTATTTTCAATATAGGTGGCAAGCTCGCCGATAGTTCTTATGTTTTCAATCTCCTCATCGGGGATTTCTACCTTGAATTCATCCTCAATGGACATTAAAACTTCAACAACATCAAGGCTGTCTGCACCTAAATCCTCTTCAATATTTGTGTTTTCGGTAAGTGTAGACATATCTTCAATATCAAACTGTTCAGCTAAAATTTCTTTGATTTTTTCTAAAATCATTTTTAGTCCTCCAAAATAAAATTTACCGCAGGCAGGACCGTTTACTGGACTTGGCCCTTAAAATGTGGTATATTTGAATTATTATAAGACCCCAAAAAGCAAGTCTATATATATGATAATATGTTTATTTTTATATTTTGTCAACAGTTTTTTAAAAATTTTTATTAAATCGAGGCGATTTATATATGAAAAAACGCTTTGCCGTTATAGGTTATCCACTTAAGCATACTATGTCGCCCTTTGTACATAACCGTATGTTTGAGCTGAATAATATAAAGGGCGAGTATGAGGCGATTTTAACCCCGCCCGAAAAATTAACCGATACTATAGCCACCCTTAGGGAATACGACGGCTTTAACATAACAATTCCCCATAAAGAAAGTATGACAAAGCTTGTAGATGAGCTTAGTGAGTCAGCTTTAATTTATAATGCCGTTAATACAGTAGCCAATAAAAACGGTAGACTTATTGGCTACAGCACCGATGCCGAGGGCTTTGCCGCCGCCTTGGAGCTGGAAAACATCCCCCTTTCGGGCAGGGTGCTTATTTTAGGGTGTGGCGGAGTTTCGCGAACCATTGCAACCGAATGTATTCGTCGCGGTTGTGAGGTTACCCTTGCGGCACGCAAACAGAGTATGCATAAGGCGGTTACACTTAGCAATGATTTAAAAAATAAATTTTCAAAAAGCACCGACTGCATTGCCATTGAGGATATTTGCGAAAGCTATGATTTGGCAGTAAACGGCACCCCCGTTGGAATGTATCCCAACAAAAATGAGTCTGTGCTTAGTGAAAATCAGTTAAAAAACATAAAATATGTGTTTGATTCGGTCTACAATCCTGAAAACACTGCCCTTGTAAACCTTGCACGCTCGCTTGGAATAAAGGCTGTTTCAGGTATGGGGATGCTTGTTATGCAAGCCGCCAAGGCCGAGGAGCATTGGTACGGTGCCACCTTTAAAAAAGAAGATATGAAACAGCTTATTGCAGATGCTAATGATGAAATGAGGCGAATTTTCGGTGAGTAAAAACATTGTTCTTTGCGGCTTTATGGGTAGCGGAAAATCGGTTACGGGAAAAGCCCTTGCAAACTGCCTTAATACTGAATTTATTGATATGGACGCCTATATTGAAAAGACTGAAAATATGTCGGTCAGCGAAATTTTTGAAAAATTCGGCGAAAATCATTTCAGAAATCTAGAAGCAAAAGCTTCCGCCACCTTAGGAACTTTTGAAAACAAGGTAATAGCCTGTGGAGGCGGTACGGTAGTTAATCCCGAAAATACTATGGCACTAAAGCAAAACGGCGAGCTTTTTTACCTTTCGGTCGCACCCGAAACGGTTATAAACAGACTTAAAACCGATAACACACGACCCCTTTTAGCAAAAAACAAGGAAAATGCTGTTAATTCATTACTTAATAGCCGTGCCCCTATTTATGAGGCGGCAGCCGACCACATTATAGATGCGAATAAAAGCGTTACCGAAGTGGTAGAGCAAATTTTAAAAATAGTTAGGGAGGCTTAAAAATGTCTTCAAAAATAACGGTAGCAGGCGGAGCTCAGCCCGCCTACGAAATTACAATTGAAAACGGGCTTTTAAGCTCGGTAGGCGAACGTGTGCGACCCCTTACAAGGGCAAAGCGTGCCGCAATAATCACCGACAGTAATGTTGCCCCACTTTATTTAAAAACGGTTGTTGACTCCTTTAAAAAAGCGGATTTTGAGGTTTGCAGTTTTGCATTTACGGCGGGCGAGCCATCAAAAAATCTTGAAACGGTAAACCGAATTATGGAATGTTTTGCCCTAAACCGTCTAACCCGAAGCGATATTGCGGTTGCTCTTGGCGGCGGTGTTGTAGGCGACCTTACAGGATTTGCCTCGGCGATATATTTAAGGGGCATAGACTTCGTTCAAATTCCTACCTCCCTTTTGGCACAGGTGGACTCCTCGGTAGGTGGAAAAACGGGTTGCGATTTGCCCTTTGGCAAAAATCTCTGTGGTGCATTTCATAATCCCTTGGCTGTTTTTATTGATAGCGAAACTATTAAAACTCTGCCTGAAAGCCGTATAGCAGATGGCTTTGCCGAGGCAATAAAGGCGGGGGCAATCCGCTTGCCAGAGCTTTTTTCTCTTTTTGAAGAGGGCGTAGACGATAAAATTGAAGAGGTTATTTTAAAAAGCGTGCAGATGAAAGCAACCGTTGTGGAAAACGACTTCACCGAAAAGGGAGAACGTACTCTGCTTAATTTCGGTCACACATTAGGTCACGCAATAGAAAAATATGAGAATTTTTGCGGTCTTTCACACGGCGAGGCAGTTGCGGTTGGTATGGCAATTATCACAAAGGCGTCCGAAAAGGCGGGCCTTACAAAAATTGGAACATACCAAAGGCTTACAGCCTGTCTTGAAAAATATTCTCTACCCACCAAAACCGATATACCACTAAATGAGCTTTGCAAAATCGCAATAAATGACAAAAAATCCACAGAAAGAAGCATTAAGCTGGTTTTAATAAGCGAAATAGGAAGTGCCTTTATAAGGCAAATCCCTTGGGATAGACTTTATAATTTTATTGCAGAGGGTGAATGTTAATGGAAAAAATTAAAATCACCCCCTCCCCCCTTTCGGGCGAGGTTACGGTGCCCCCATCTAAAAGTGCGGCACACCGTAACATTATCTGTGCCGCACTCGCAAACGGCACATCGGTAATTTCTCCTGCCTGCCATTCAGAGGATATTGACGCTACCATAGGCTGTGTTACGGCTCTCGGTGCTAAGGTGGAAGAAAAAAACGGCAAATTTTACATAACGGGAATTGACCGCGATAAAATAAAAAATAAATCGGTTACTCTTAACTGCGGTGAGTCAGGCTCTACACTTCGCTTTATGTTACCAATAGCGGCGGTTTTGGGGACAAACGCAACTTTTATAGGTCGCGGCCGACTTCCCGAACGCCCCATTTCGGCCCTTACCGATATTTTAAGCCTAAACGGAGTAAAATGCAGTAGTAGTTCTCTGCCCCTAACAATAAGCGGAGCTTTAACACCAAATGAATATAAAATTTCGGGTAATATAAGCTCGCAGTACCTTACAGGTCTGCTTTTTGCAATAGCCTTAAACGGTGGAAGTGCGAAGCTTACAACCGAGCTTCAGTCATCGGGATATGTTGACCTTACTGCTCGAATAATGTCATATTTTGGAATAATAATCAATAAAAATGATAATATTTATACTGCAAAAGGTGAGTTTTCGCCCACAAATTCAGTAATTGAGGGCGATTGGTCGCAAAGCTGCTTTTTTCTCTCAGCTGCGGCTTTGGGCGGAAAAATAGCCTTAAATGGTCTTAATTTAAGCTCCACTCAAGGCGACAAATCAGTAATAGAATTATATAAAAAGTTCGGTGCCGAAATTAAAACTCAAGATGCACAAATTATTACAAAGGGCAAAAATTTAAATGCAATAAAAATAAACTGCTCTGAAATTCCCGATGCCGTTCCCGCACTCGCTGTAGTTGCCGCAAATGCAAACGGCACTACCGAAATTTATGGCGGCGAAAGGCTGAGAATAAAGGAAACCGACCGAATTAAAACGGTTATAGACGGTCTTTCTGCTATGGGAATTACGGTAAAAGAGCTTCCCGACGGAATGATAATTACGGGCGGCAAAGCAAAAGGCGGCATAGTAAACGGAGTAGGTGACCACCGCATAGTTATGGCATTTGCGGTGCTTGGAGCTTATGCCGAAGGTCCCACAATTATTGAGGGCTACAAGGCAGTAAACAAATCCTACCCCACATTTTTTGAAGATTTTAAACGCTTAGGAGGCAAAGCCGATGTCATCACAGATAGGTAAAAACATTAAGGTAACGGTTTTCGGCGAAAGTCACGGCCCTGCCATTGGTATGGTAATGGATAACCCTCCCGCAGGGCTAAGACTGGATTTCGACTATATTTCTGCACAAAACAAAAGGCGTGCACCGGGAAATGATAAAACTGCAACTCCTCGTAAGGAGGCCGATGAGCCTGAATTTTTATCGGGTGTTAAAAACGGCGTTACCACAGGTGCACCAATTGCCGTTTGTATTCGCAACACCAACACAAAATCGGGCGATTATGAGGCTCTTTTAAATACTCCTCGACCCTCCCACGCTGACTATGCCGCTTTTGTGCAAAGCAAAGGTCATAACGATGTTGCGGGCGGCGGACATTTTTCGGGTAGACTTACTGCACCTATTGTTACCGCAGGCTCTATACTTAGGCTTTATCTTAAAGAAAAGGATATTGAAATAGGCGGTCACATACTTAAAATCGGCACCGCCGAGGACGAGCGATTTGACCCTATTAATATCGATGCCGACAGTCTTTTCTCGCTTTCTAAAAGCAATTTTGCTTTGCTTAACCCCAAAGCGGAAGAAAAAATGCGTGCCGAGGTTGAGTCCGCAAGATTAGAGGGCGACAGCATAGGCGGAATAGTAGAAATTGCCGTAAAAGGGCTCCCCGCAGGGCTCGGAGGACCTATGTTTGAGGGTGTGGAAAACGAAATTGCCAAGGCAGTTTTCGGCATCCCCGCTGTAAAGGGAATTGAATTTGGTGCTGGCTTTGAATTTGCCGAAATGCGTGGAAGTCAAGCCAACGACCAAATGTATTATGACGGCGGCAAGGTGCTTTGCACCACCAATAACAACGGCGGAATTACAGGCGGATTAACCAACTCAATGCCAATTGTTTTTCGGGTTGCAATAAAGCCTACTCCCTCCATTGCAAAGCCCCAGCAAACGGTTGACCTTAAAACGGGTAATAACACCGAGCTTATAATTCACGGCAGACATGACCCTTGCATTGTGCCACGTGCTCTACCCGCTATTGAGGCGGCTACAGCAATTGCCATTGCAAATCTTATAAACGAGGTGAACTCCTAATGGATTTAACCGATTTAAGAAACGAAATCGATCTAATTGATGACCAGTTAACCGCTCTGCTTGAAAGAAGAATGGACTGCTCAATAAAGGTTGCCGAGATAAAGCGTGCTGAGGGTCTACCCGTTTATCACCCAGCCAGAGAGCAATCTATTTTTGAAAAGGTAAAAGCCAAAAGCGAAAAATACGGCGATTATTTTGTAGAGCTTTACCGTTTGCTTATGGAATGTAGCAGAGCACTTCAGTATGAAGATTTAATCGAACGAAATACTCTTTTAGAAAAAATAGACTCCGCACCCAAAACTCTTGAAATAAATGGAGATGTTGCCTGTTACGGTCAGGTGGGTGCCTTTACACACATTGCCCTTACCTCCTCCTTTGAAAACGAAAAAATAAACCCCATATTTTGTGCCGATTTTGAGGAAGTTTTTAAGGCAGTACAATCAAATCAAACCGAGTTTGGCTTTGTGCCTGTGGAAAATTCCTCGGCAGGCTCGGTAGACGAGGTTTACGATTTAATCTTAAAATACAAGCTTTATATCGCAGGTGCTGTAGCAATGCCCATTACACATAATCTTTTGGGTGTTAAGGGGGCTTCTCTTTCAGATATAAAAACCGTTTACTCTCACCACCAAGCCATTGCACAGTGCAAGCAATTTTTAAGCGAAAATAACATAACAGCACACGAATACCACAGTACAGCCGCTTCGGCAAAGCTTGTTGCCGAAATGGGTGATAAAACGGTTGGTGCAATCGGCTCGCTGGCTTGTGCTACCGAAAACTCTCTTGAGGTGCTTGCCCCCTCAATTCAGGCGTTCTCTAACAACCGCACCCGTTTTATTGTTATCTCAAAACACCCCGTAATCCCCACCGACAGCAACAAAATAAGCGTTGTTTTTACCCTTTCGCATACGGCGGGCTCACTACAAAAAATTCTTACCCGTTTTTCGCTTCACGGACTTAACCTAACCAAGCTGGAATCACGTCCCGGTAAGAACGGTGATTTTGAAACCCAATTTTATTTAGACTTCTTAGGAAATGTTGCAGACCCCAAAACCCTCTCCCTTATTTCAGCTCTTTTCTCTGAGCTAAACGAATTTTTCTTTCTTGGAAACTATAAGGAAATATCATTGTTGTGATTAAATATAGAAAAAACCTATAAATTCCTTAAAAGTTTCTCTTTTAAATCATTCAAGGTTTCTTCTCCAACATTAATGTAAATACATTCTACACAATTTCCTTGTATATCAAGCTGTATATTCTCTAAAATACATCTTCCTTGTTTTTGATATATACAAAATTCATTTTCGCAAAATAACCCATTCATAAAATCACCTCAAAATAAGTTTAACATAAAACATTTCCAATATCAAGTACCCGAAGTATTTTGAGCAAATCATAGCCTATACTTATTTATGGTATATCGAGTAAACGAAGTATAGGTGATAAAGATGAAATTAAATGAAGCCGTTGCTTATAGAATAAAAGAGCTTTGCAAGGAACGAGGAATTACGCAGTATCAGTTATATTTAAAAACAGGTGTTCCGCAATCTACTCTAAGCACAATTATGAAATGTTCTTATCCCAGTATGAAATTGAGAATAATATACGAAATATGTGACGGTTTAGAAATCGGCCTACATGATTTTTTTGCTTCGGATGTATTTAATCGAGAAAATATAGAGGAATGTTAAATATTTTAATAAGTAAAAATCTGCAACGAAAGTGCTTTTTTTTCACACTTTTATTGCAGATTTTTATGTTTATAAATGTTTTTTAAAACACCAAAAGCTTTGCCTCATAGGGGGCAAGTGATATGGAAATACTTTGGTATTCGCCCTTTTTTTCAAAGGTCGGTGTAAACTCGGTATTATTTGTTACATCATAGCCGATGGGGGTTACTTCCTGTTTTATTTTCACCTTAAACTCGGTAGCTTTATTAGAAGAATTTACAAACATATAGGTATCTCTATCGTCTGATATTTTTCGGCAATAAACAATATTTTCGGTATCGCCCTCAAAATAAAAATCCCTTGAAAAATCGGTATAAAGCAGGGTGGCTACCTGCTCGGCAGATTGCACAAGCTGAATATTTTTAAGCTCCTTTAATGCGGGGGTTAAAACGGTATCTCTGTTTACGAAAATCTTGGCTCCCGACTGGGCAAGGCGTAAAATATCACTCTCAATTCCCTCTGCCTCAATATAACAATAGGGTATATAAATCGCCTTAAAGGGCAGACACTTACCAACGCATACTTCGTTTTTTTGCACCGATGCAGCTGCCATATAACGGCTACTTAAAAGATTATACTGAATTTTACCCTTTTCAAGCTCGGACAAATCCTTATTAAGCCCATTGCATATTTTTGCAAATATAGGGTCGTAATCCCTTTCATTATGTCCCTTTATGGAGGGCGTGTTAAAAGCATATCCGCTTTTTACCGGATAATAAACCAATAGCTCGGAATAAAATTTACCCTTTTCTAACAACTGACCTACCTTAGCTATTCGGTCAAAGCAATGTTTTTTACCCTCGGCTGACTTCCACTTGCTCATATAAGTGGTTACGGTATTTATGCCGTTTGCGTACTCTAAAAGTATTGAACAAAGTGTTTTTTCTTTGGTAATTTTGGTCTTATCGTCCGAATGATGACTCGTTTCGCTCATTACAATCGGCTTTCCCTCTAACGCGGCGGCACTGCTTACAGTTCTAAGCAAAAGCGGATATGCTTTAACTTTTTCAGGCTCACAGGTAAGCAAATCAATTCCAGGATAATGCATAGGCTTGCACATTTCAAAAAAGTCAAGCTCATTTATAATTTGCTCTCGCAAAACCTCCTCGCCCAAAAGATGTCCGCTAAGCTTAAGTCCCAATTTTTCACAAAACTCTTTGTACTGCTCAAAATACGCTTCCTTATAAAGGTCACGGCAAACCTCATAATAATCCTGCTTCATTTTACAAGGACTGTCACCGCTGGACTCAAAAAGCTTTGGAATATTCGGGGTAATATCATATCCCTTACGAGCTTTAAACTCATTTTCAAAATTACGTGACCAAACAACAAATTTATAAAGAGGGATTTTATTATCAATTTTATCAACCGTAAAAGGCGGATTATAAACAAGCTCGCTAAAATACTGATTTAGCACAGACGGCTCGTCGGTAAAGACCGCTTCAATTGTGTTGCCAAAAAAGTCACCTACATACTTAATGTATTTTTCAAAGGTTATTTCTAAAAATTTTGCTACCGCATTTTTATCCATAACATCTATATAACGGGAAGGAACACCGAATTTTCTTGTAGGATGGGAGCCCTCATAAATCACCTTTGAGGCAATATAATAAAGCGTTCCGTCAGCCTCGGCTACATAAACAATACTGCCGTTTTCATTTGCAAAAGAGGTAATATCCTTTGCCCCGCTGCCGTCATCAAATAAAACAGCTTTTAACTTTTCGTGACCGTAGGGGAGGGTAAGGCTTATGCTTTCCCCCTTTTTAATCGGGTGCGGATTGCAGATAATTCCGTATGCCTCTGCCTCGGGCATAGCCCTTACCGTTTTACCCATTGCTCCTCCGCTTGGGTATCCGCTTTCATCATATATCCAAACACGAAAGCCCATCTTCTTACAAAGCTTTAAAACGCCACGGAAATATTTAAAGTTTTTATCATTGGTGAGATAGTTTTTAAAACGGGTTTTAGGCATTGTGCCGTTATATGGCTGTAAAACTCCGCCGCCGTAACCCATTTTTAAATATTTTTTAATCTTTCTTTTGGTTAACAGCATTGCTAAAGGGTAAGGGTGCCACAGTTTATAACCCCAAAAGCCGTGCACCATTTGAAGCGGTCTGTAATAATTATCATTTTCTAAAAATTTCATACTTAATGTCCCCTCATCCATTTAGCAGTTTTCCACCTATAAATCGAAGAAACTGCCCTTATTAATTCATCCAAGCTGACTGCAATATAGCAACCGATTATTCCAAATCCCAGCTCTATGGAAAGCAAATATGCAAGTCCTACACTTATAGCCCAGCAGGAACAAACTGTAATTATAAGCATAAATTTCATATCTCCTGCACCGCGAAGTGCGTATTCATAAACCTGACTTACACCACGTGAAAGCTCTGCTACTGTATCTATTATGAACACCCACAGAGCAGTTTGAATTATAAGCGGGTTTTCGGTGAAGATTGAAATAAGCGGTTTGTAAAAAACAATTATTAAAAGGCAAAGCACAAGATTAACCGATACGGTGAGCTTAACCAATCTATGGCAGAGAGCCTTTGCCTGCTCATATTTACCGCCGCCCACAAGTCTTCCCACAAGAAGAGAATTAGCGCTTCCAAGGCTCATACTAAAAAGGTAAGCATAACACAAAATGTTATCGTAATAAACCTTTCCCGAAAGGGCGTATGTGCCGATTAATGCAATAAAAGAGGTGGATACAACCTGTGAAAGGGAAAAGGTGCTTCCCGAAAGTCCTGCGGGAATACCGATTGAAAGTATTTTTTTAGTGTATGCAAAAAATGCGGTAATAGACTTAGGAAGCAGAAGCTTAATACCCTTTTTCTTTATATAATAGATGTTTAAAATAAGTCCCACTGCCTGACCTATTACTGTACCGAGGGCAATTCCCGCAACCCCCGTTACGGGAGAATAATCAGCAAATTTTATAACATAAATATTTAAAACAAGACTTATTACTATGGTTACAAAGTTAATTGCAACGGTAATTTTAGCGTGTCCAAAGCACCTTAAAAGTGCCGATAACCCCGAAGAAAGAGCCACAACCACCAAAGCCGCTACCCTTATTTTATAAAATATGGTAGCTTCTGCTAAAACATCGCCTTCAAGATTCATAAAACCTAAAATGGATCCGCAAAAGCCAAGCATTACGGCAGTACATAAAACACCCAAAAATCCGCAAAGTACAATCTGCGCAAAGGCTGTAGAAAAGGCTTTTTTTAGCCGCTCCGCACCTATCATATTGCTTATTACAACCGTACCGCCCGTTGAAACTACGGTAAAAACAATTGAACTGAAATTCAAAATTGTATTTGTACTTCCAACCGCCGCAACCGAATTTTCGCTGTATCCGCTAAGCACCGCCGAATTAATTATGGCTATAAGTCTTGTTGCAACCGTTTCCAGTAAAAGTGGCAAAGCAAGTGAAAAAACATTTAAACTGCCAAGCGAGGTTGAAACCGTATAAGCAGGATTATTAAAGGTCTTTTTTATAAAGCTCTGCCCTATATTTCGAGGGTGAAGTGCCCGTATTTTTTTTAAAGGTTTTTGAAAAATATGAAACATCCTTAAATCCCACCATTTCAGCAATTCTTTCCAAAGAAAAAGTTGAAGCCTTTATAAGCCTTACGGCTGCTTCAATGCGTATATTTTCAAGCGTTTTAAAAATCGAAGTATTCAAATTCTTTTTAAAAAGCTGATTTAAATAATCAAAGCTATAACACAAATCCTTGGAAATTTTATCACCCGTTATTTTGTTCATATAATTGTTGTTAAGATACCCTAACACCTCATTTATAAGGTGCATTTTATCTGTCTTTTCGGTTTTTATATTAGTTTCCTTAAAAAATCTGTAAAGCTCAATAAAAAGCTCATCTATTGCAAGCGAACAAAGTGTTTTGCTGTTTTCCAAAAAAAGCTTTGAATGTTCAATCCCACGCTCGGCAATACCGCAAAGCTTGTAAAAAAGCGAAATATCGCCGAAATATGCCTGTTTGGGAACGGTTATAGCATCTTTTTTACTCTGAGCATTACCGCCCATAGCCCTTAGAACTCCCTCGTTGCGTACGTTTTTAAGCCACTGCTCCTTCGATATATTAACAGTCTTAGCCGAGCTGTGCTTAAAATGAATGTATATTAAATTATATTCGGTTGTTCTTGTTCCAAAATGCAAAAGCCCAGGCTCAAAAAGAAAACAATCTCCCTTTTTTAGGGTATATTCTATTCCTTCCTCGCAAACAAAAAGCTCGCCCGACGTTACTAAATAAAATATGTAATCATCACTTGTTCGGCGTATGTTTTTATGAGGTATTAATGAGTTATCCTTGCCTATAAGCGTAATTTGCGGAAGAATTTCTGCCGAGTAGTTTAAAAATACCAAATAACCACTCCTTTACTAGATATAAGATAATGCAAAACTATAATTAAGTCAACACAAAAAGGCGAGAATTTTTTGTAAAATAGCGAGTTTTTTATTTTGGATAAAAAAACAGGCAGAAAAACCCTCTCTGCCCGCTTTAAAATTACTAACCTATTAAAAGCTCTATTGCCTTTTGATATTTTTCTTTTCTTTCAAGAGCCTTTTGGTCGACAACATCTAATCTTGTCAGGTCGGAGTTGTGTTTTAAATCGGCAAGCTTAACCGCCCTTGCAATAGGATTAGTTTTTATCTTAGCTACATAATCCATATAATCCACACTGTCCTCATGCGTTAACAGCGAGAGCGCATTTAAAATCTCTCCACCAAAGCCCATTTCAGCCAAATCATCGGCGGTGTACTCTGTATCCTCCATAACATCGTGAAGAAGTGCAACTACCGTTGTTTCCTCGGTTTGCATCTGCTCTGCCAAATGAAAGGGATGAAACACATAGGGTAGTCCGCTTTTATCTAACTGCTCTTTATGAGCTTCAAAGCAAAGCTTTAGTGCTTTTTTGGTTTTATCAGTATAAATCATTAGTTTTTCTCTCCTACATATTAATAATAACATATACATTATAGCAAAATATTTGGTGAAAAAGAAACCATTGTTAATAAAATAACAAACTTTTAAGAAAATTCGCGAAATTTTCTGCTTTTTTGAAAATTCTTTGTTATTGTTTTAACAATCTCCTTGACAAATTATACTAGCTTGAATATAATAGTATCATAATGGGAAGTATGCCACTTAATTCATCTCTCTTTGACATATAAAAGTCACAAAGCGATTTTAAAACATATGGCATATTCCTTAATATAATACAGTGCCAAAAAAGCACTTTCAGGAGGAAAATAAAATGGCAAGAGTTTATAATTTTAGTGCAGGCCCTTCTATGTTGCCCTTAGAGGTACTTGAACAGGC
>JAGARD010000032.1 GCA_017622415.1 Clostridia bacterium
ATATTAGAAACTCTAACCTCTAAGCTTAGGAAAGATAAAGAATTTTCGGTAGAAAAATTAATAAGTTCGTTAACTATTTTCGCCCCAATTCCACGTCTGCGAAATTCGGGCAGCACACCAATATTTGTAACATAGCCCTCATCTAAAACGGTATACATACCGCCATAACCAACAACCTTTTCTTCTACCCTTGCCAGAAAAAACACAGTAGAGTCATTAGAATTTTTTACCTGCTCGGCTGTCCAAGGCGTGGAAAAGCAATTACGCTCAATTTCGGCAATAAGCTCGGCATCCTTTCCTCGGTCGGTTGAGCGTTCAATCATTAAAAGCATCTCCCTTTAACATTTCTTCTATTCCGCCCGATATTTTTTCAAGGCAACTAAAATAAACTTCCTCGTCACCGCCGTATGGGTCAGAAATACCGCCCGCTAAAACCAAAATTTTATTAGCATCTACACCTGCATTTAAAAGTGCATTTTTATGTACACTTTCCATTGCAACAATTAAATCGGCTTCATCAACCATATAATATGTCAAGCCTTTAGATGTATAATCGGTATTATTTATACCGATTTTCGCTAAAGCTTTGGCTGAATTAGGGTTAATAGGGTCGCCGTAAGTGGCAAGTCCCGCACTATCTGCAATGTAGTCTAAATTTCTTTCTTTAGCTATTTTATTAAACAAAAACATAGCCATAGGACTGCGACAGGTATTACCCGTACACACGAATATAATTTTTTTCACCCAGTTTTCACCTCATAAAACAAAAACGACTTTTAATTCAAACCGAATTTCGGAGCTTTTTAAAAATTGTTTACAGTGCCTTTTTAGGGTGAGCGGTGCTGTATTTTTATACTGCCCCGAACTTCTAAAGAGGTGCTGTGGGCAATTTTTATCCCTTTGCAGTATACCAATCTTTACCGCGGTGTATATCCACCAAAAGAGGTACTAAAAGCTCGGCGGCATTTTCCATTTCCTGCTCTAAAATTTTGCCCGCCTGCTTTGCTACACTTTCCTCTGCTTCTACAATAAGTTCATCGTGAACCTGCAAAATAACCCTTGCATCAAGACCGCTTTCAAGCAATTTATCCCTGGTTTTTATCATTGCAAGCTTAATAATATCAGCGGCTGTACCCTGAATAGGCATATTCCTTGCCACACGCTCACCAAAGGCACGCAAATTTCCGTTGGAGCTTTTAAGCTCAGGAAGATAGCGTCTACGACCAAACATAGTGGAAGAAAAACCTTTTTCCTTAGCCGTTTCCACCGCTTTATTCATATATTTTGCAATTTCGGGATAGGTTGCAAAATAGCCATCGATATACTTTTGGGCTTCGGCACGTGAAACACCTATATCTTGACCTAACGAAAATGCACCAATGCCATAAACAATACCAAAATTTACAGCCTTTGCACTGCTACGCATTTTAGGAGTAACCAAAAGCGGAGGCATATTAAAAACCTCACCCGCAGTTTTGGTATGAATATCCTCACCGTTTTTAAAGGCATTTATCATTGCTTTATCGCCCGCGAGATGTGCCAAAACGCGAAGCTCAATCTGCGAATAGTCGGCATCTACCAAAAGGTAGCCTTCCTTTGCAACAAAAAATTTTCTAAGCTCCCTACCCTCTGCTCTGCGGACGGGAATATTTTGCAAATTTGGCTCTAATGATGAAATTCTGCCTGTTCTGGTTTCGGTTTGATTAAAGGTTGAACGCACTCGTCCATCAGTTTCAACCGCTTTTAAAAGTCCTTCGCAGTAGGTTGAATTTAATTTCGTTATGGTGCGAT
>JAGARD010000033.1 GCA_017622415.1 Clostridia bacterium
ACCGCAATGCGACTTATTATAATACCAACAATTACCGTATTAATTTTAAAGCTTTTAGGTATAACAAATGCTATTCTCCCCGCCCTTGTTGCCTACTCTATGCCTTGCGGTCTTAACACAGTGGTATTTCCCAAGCTCGTTGACGAGGACTGTGAAACAGGTGCGGCAATCGCACTTATTTCAACAGCACTTTCAATGGTTACAATACCATTTATGATTTCTATATTTTATTAAATTAACTCCTTGTAATATTGCCCCATTTATGGTATAGTAAATAGAGCAAATTTTACAAGGAGTTTATTTATGTATAAGCTTATTAAAACCGAAAACAAAGCAAGACTTGGTGAATTTCATACCGTTCACGGTAGTTTTAAAACTCCCGCATTTATGAACGTTGCTACAGCAGCGGCAATAAAAGGCGGTGTTTCCGCAATCGACCTTAAAAATGAAGTTCGTTGTCAGGTAATGCTTTCCAACACATATCATTTACACTTGCGTCCAGGCGACCGACTTATTCACGATTTAGGCGGTCTGCATAAATTCACGGGTTGGCAGGGCCCTATTCTAACCGATAGCGGTGGATTTCAAGTGTTTTCCCTATCCTCTCTTCGTAATATAAATGAAGAAGGCGTTACTTTTCAGTCCCATATAGACGGAAAACGTATTTTTATGGGTCCCGAGGAAAGTATGCAAATTCAGTCTAATCTTGGTTCTACAATAGCAATGGCTTTTGATGAATGTGTTGAAAATCCCGCAGAATATAATTATGCAAAGGACTCTTGCAAGCGTACCACCCGTTGGCTTGAACGTTGCAAAAAAGAAATGATACGTCTTAATAATTTGGATGATACTATTAATAAAAATCAATTGTTATTTGGTATTAATCAAGGCTGTACCTTTGATGACCTCAGAATTGAACATATGAAAAACATTGCCGAATTGGATATGGACGGATATGCCATAGGCGGTCTTGCGGTTGGTGAGCCCGCTGAGGATATGTACAGAATTATCGACTCGGTCGAGCCCTTTATGCCTAAAAATAAAATTCGTTATTTAATGGGTGTCGGTACTCCTGTAAATATAATTGAAGCCGTATCACGCAGAGTTGACCTTTTTGACTGTGTTATGCCCAGCCGAAACGCACGTCACGGTCATCTGTTTACTGAGGAAGGCATTATTAATCTTAACAATGAAAAATATAAGGCAGATTTAGACCCTATTGACCCAACCTGTGACTGCCCCACCTGTAAAAATCATTCAAGGGCATATTTAAGGCATCTTCTTAAAAGCGGTGAGCTTTTATATCACCGTTTATCGGTTATACATAATCTCCATTTTTATAACAAGCTTATGGAAGATATTCGTCTAGCCCTTGAGGAAAACCGCTTTGAAGCCTTTAAAAATGAAAAAACTGTAAAATATGGAAGAAGAATATAAAATAACACTTGCAATATTGTAAGACACAATGTATAATATTATGGTATGAAAGTTTTTAAAACTTTAGGAGGATAAAAAATGAATTTAATTACTTTAACTGCTCCACAGCAAGCAGGCGGTCTCGGTGCATTAATGCCTATTCTTATGATGGTTTTAATGTTTGGTGTTCTTTATTTCTTTATGATAAGACCCCAAAAGAAAAAACAAAAAGAAGAAGCAAAAATGCGTGATAATCTTCAACCCGGTGACGAAATTATGACTATCGGCGGATTTTATGGTCGCGTTATTTCGGTAAAGGATGACTCAATTGTTATTGAATCTGTTGTTGACAGAAGCAAGCAAAAAATTGTTCGCTCGGCTGTTCAAGCAAACCTCACCGTTCACGATGATACTGACGATAAATAATAAGTAATAAATATTTCTCCAAAACAATATACTTTATAAAGTGATATTGTTTTGGAGGATTTTTTATGAAAGGTAAATTCGGTAACAACCCCACATCAATTGAAACTTCGGTTAAGCCGCTTATAAGAGGGTTGATTATAGGACTTGTTATAACCTCAATGCTGTTTATTCTATTTGCGTTAGCTATGTCATTTTATATTTTACCTACAAATTCAGCCACAATAGTTGCATCTCTATCGATAGCGGTCGGAGCATTTTTTGGTGGCTATTTTGCCGCTAAAAAACTAGCAAAAAACGGACTGATTATTGGTGCTTTATGTGGTTTTGCAATGTTTTTACTCTTTACACTTATTGGCATAGCCGCTTTTGGAACAGCACCAAGCACCTCGACACTTATCAGACTATTGATTTTTATGACCTCAGGTGCTATAGGCGGAATTATCGGTGTTGGAAACGCAGATAAAAGGAAAATTGTGTAAATTGTTTATTTTTTAAATATAGGATAATAATAAATACAAAGGAGTGTTTTTATGAAAAAAGTATTTTTGTATTTATTATCTGTTATCCTTATTTTAACCATACTTTCGGGGTGTATGAATAACGATAATGAAACCTTATCCTCTACTGCTTCTAAAAATGACATAAGCAGTAATGAAACGGCATTGAAAAATGAAACTACCAACGGAGATTTAGGTGAATATAATGTCAACATTAAATCTTGTAGACTTGCAAAGGATTACGAGGGAAAAGATATTGTTATTGTAAATTACGGTTTTACAAACAATTCGGACAACAGTGCATCTTTTACCTTTGCAATAAGTGATAAGGTATTTCAAAACGGTGTTGGACTTAATAAATGCTATACCGCCGCCGACAGTGCCAAATATTCTTCAGACAATCAGTCAAAGGATATTAAAAAAGGTGCCACAATTGATGTAGAGGTTGCCTACAATCTTAATGATAGTACTACACCTATTGAGGTTGAATGTTCCGAACTAATTAGCTTCAGCGATGAAAAAGTAACAAAAAATTTTAATATAAAATAAG
>JAGARD010000034.1 GCA_017622415.1 Clostridia bacterium
GGTGTTTACAGCCTATTTACCTCAACCGAGGCTTTGGGTGTTACCCCCGAGCAGATTGACTCCAAAACAGGCACCTACGGTATACCCGAATTTGGTACGCAGTTTGTAAGAGGAATGTTAATGGACTGTAAGCCTAAGAATTTCGCCGACCTTTTACAGATTTCGGGACTTTCGCACGGCACCGACGTTTGGCTCGGCAACGCAAAGGATTTAATAGATAGCGGGAAATGCACCATCTCTGAGGTTATCGGTACACGTGATAACATAATGGTTTACCTTATTAACCAAGGTATGGATGAGGGCAGAGCCTTTAAAATTACCGAGACTGTTCGTAAGGGCCTTGTTGCTAAGGGTAAGGTTTCTGAAGAGGAATGGAACCAAATGGAGAATGATATGCGTGCCGTAAATGTTCCCGAATGGTATATCGCTTCCTGTAAAAAAATTAAGTATATGTTCCCCAAGGCTCACGCTGCCGCCTATGTTATTTCGGCACTTAGACTTGCTTGGTATAAGGTATATAAGCCCCTTGCATTTTACTGTGCATACTTCACCGCCCGCCCCGGCGATATTGATATTTTAACCCTTTTAAAGGGTAAGGATGCAGTTCGCCGTCTGCTTAACGAAATTAAAGCAAAGGGTAGGGAGGCAAGCAATAAGGAGCAGGCCGTTTATGAAAATATGCTTATTATGAATGAAATGCTTCAAAGAGGTATTGAGGTTTTACCCCTTGACCTTAAAAAATCCCACGCTGTTAAGTATCTGGTGGAGGATGGAAAAATGCGTCCCCCGTTCGGTGCCCTTAACGGTGTAGGCGATACCGCTGCTTGGGCAATTTATGAAACCGCCCAAAAGGGAGATTTCCTTTCTAAAGAAGATTTTAGAATAGAATCGGGTATTTCTAAAACAATATTAGAGCAGTTGGATGCTGTTGGCGTTCTTAGTGACCTGCCCGATAGCAACCAGTTATCATTTTTCTAACGGAGAAATTTTTATGTTTTTTAAAGCTCCACCGCATCGCAACCTTTTTACCGAAAGACTAAGACTTCGTGCCCCATCATTTTTGGATGTAAGTGATGTCTTTGAATTTTGCAGTGACCCCGCATCTTCAAAGTATGCCGATTGGTATCCTCATAACTTTAAAAGCGATACCAGAGATTTTTTAGCTTGGCTTAAACGTAAGTCGAGTGACAAAAGCTATACTTGGGTAATCGAGCATAGGGAGGATGAAAAGGTTATCGGTACTATAAGTATAGTCGATGCCGATTATTCGGGCAAAATTTTTACGGTTGGGTATACCTTATCTAAAATATATCAGCATAATGGCTACGCTACCGAGGCTCTTAAAGCACTTACCGATTATCTTTTTGGGGAGCTTTTTGCCGAGCGTGTGCAGGCTAAGGTTATTCCTGAAAATGAAGCCTCCTGCCGACTGCTTGAAAGAGTAGGCTTTAAAAAAGAGGGCACACTTAAAAAAGGTGCATTTTGTAAAACAGAATGTGTAGATGTGTTTATTTATGCATTAACAAATAAATTAAAATCGTAAAAAAATACGCATCCTAACCCTTGACATAACGGTCGTTTTTTAGTATAATATTTTAAGTGAATATTTAAAAGTTTAAGTTCATCCATTCCGCGTTTTTTCGGGATGGGTGAATTTGTGAAAATATGTAAAGGATGTGCCCGTATGAAAATGTTTTTAAAAGATGCCTCGGTTTATAAAGACGGCTATTTTTTAAAACAAGATTTAGTATTTGAAAACGGTCATATTATCCCCTCTGGCGACCTTACCGAAGACGGTATGGCGGGTGTTCCTGTTTTTCCTAATATGTTTGTTTTTCCCGGTTTTGTTGATGTTCACGTACATCTTCGAGAGCCGGGATTTATTATAAAAGAAACCATCGAAAGCGGAACTGCGGCATCGGCACGTGGCGGATATGTGACGGTTTGCTCAATGCCGAATTTAAATCCTCCGCCCGATAGTATGGAGCAATTGAATATTCAGCTTCAAAGAATAAATGAAACCGCCAAAATCAATGTTATTCCCTTTGGAACTATAACAAAGCTTCAAGCGGGCTTAGAGCTTGCCGATATGGAGGCTATGGCACCCTTTGTTGCAGGCTTTTCGGATGACGGCAGGGGAGTGCAGTCTGAGGAACTAATGCTGGAGGCTATGCAAAAGGCAAAGAAATTAAACAAAATAATTTCTGCCCACTGTGAGGATAATTCATTGCTTTTCGGCGGATATATCCACGATGGCGAATATGCCAAAGCCAACGGCCACAAGGGTATATGCAGCGAAAGTGAATGGGGTCCTATAAAAAGGGATATTGAGCTTGCAAAAAAGTCGGGCTGTAAATACCACGTCTGCCACATTTCTACCAAAGAAAGTGTGGAGCTTATAAGAAATGCTAAGGCGGACGGTGTGAATATTACCTGCGAAACAGCACCCCATTATCTGGTGCTTGATGATACTAATCTTAAAGAAGACGGTCGATTTAAAATGAACCCACCGCTTCGTTCCCCAGCCGATAGAGAGGCTTTAATAATGGGGCTTAAGGATGGCACAATAGATATGATAGCAACCGACCACGCACCCCACACAGCGGATGAAAAATCAAAAGGGCTTTCAGGCAGCCTTATGGGTGTTGTGGGAATTGAAACTGCCTTTGCGGTTATGTATACAAAGCTTGTTAAAACGGGTGTTATAACCTTAGAAAAATTAATAGAGCTTATGGCAATAAATCCGCGTAAAAGGTTTGATATACCCTTTGATAATTCATTTACGGTATGGGATTTGAATGCCGAATTTACGGTAGACCCCAATGAATTTTTATCAAAGGGCAGGGCAACCCCCTTTGAGGGTGAAAAGCTTTTCGGTAGATGTGTTTTGACTGCAACAGGCGGCAAAACTGTATATAAAATGGACTAATATTGGAGGAATTTAAAATGGCAAAAAGAACAGATTTAAAAAAGATTTTAATTATAGGCTCAGGTCCTATCGTTATAGGTCAGGCAGCCGAGTTTGACTATGCAGGTACTCAGGCTTGCTTAGCACTTAAAGAGGAGGGCTATGAGGTTATTTTATGTAACTCTAATCCCGCAACCATTATGACCGATACCATTGTTGCCGATAAGGTTTATATGGAGCCTCTTACTTTGGAATACATTGCAAAAATTCTCCGTTATGAGCGTCCTGATGCAATTATCCCTGGTATCGGCGGTCAAACAGGTCTTAACCTTGCAATGCAGTTAGAGGAAAAGGGTATTTTAAAGGAGTGCGGAGTTGAGCTTTTAGGTACCAGCAGTGCAAGTATTGAACGTGCTGAGGATAGAGAGCTTTTTAAAGAGCTTTGCCAGTCCATCGGTGAGCCTGTTATCCCCTCTGAAATAACCTATGATATTGAACAGGCTAAAGAGGCCGCAAAAAGAATTGGATACCCTGTTGTACTTCGTCCTGCATTTACCTTGGGCGGTACAGGTGGCGGCTTTGCATATAGTGAGGAAGAGCTTATTGAGGTTGGCATTAATGCCTTTAAGCTTTCGCCCGTTCATCAGGTTTTAATTGAAAAATCAGTTAAGGGCTATAAGGAAATCGAGTTTGAGGTTATGCGTGATACTAATGACCACGCAATTACTATCTGCGGTATGGAAAATATCGACCCCGTTGGTGTTCACACAGGCGACTCTATAGTTGTTGCCCCTATTATGACCTTAAACGACCACGACCTTAAAATGCTTAATGATTCGGCAATAAAGCTTATACGTGAGCTTAAAATTGAGGGTGGCTGTAATGTTCAGTTTGCACTTAACCCCAACTCCAGTGAGTATTATCTTATTGAGGTTAATCCTAGAGTTTCCCGCTCTTCTGCATTGGCATCTAAGGCAAGTGGCTACCCCATTGCAAAGGTAACCGCCAAAATTGCTGTTGGAATGGCTTTAGAGGATATTGAAATTGCCAACACTACCGCCGCATTCGAGCCCGTTTTGGATTACGTAATTGCTAAATTACCTCGTTTCCCCTTTGATAAATTTGCAAGTGCTAAAAATACTCTTGGTACCCAAATGAAGGCTACAGGTGAGGTAATGGGTATCGGCTCTAATTTAGAGGAGTGTCTCTTAAAATCTGTTCGTTCACTTGAAATCGGCTGCTGTCACTTCTATATGGCTAAGTTTGACTCAATGACCGAGGACGAGCTTTTTGACTATCTTACCGAATTTAAGGATGATAACATTTTCTGCATTGCGGAGCTTTTCCGCAGAAATGCTGATATAAAGAAAATCCACGAGGTTACTATGATAACCGAATACTTCCTTGAGGCTGTAAGAAACATTATTGAAATGGAAAATTCTCTTAAGGCAAATAAGGGTGATTTAGAAACTCTTAAAGCCGCTAAGAAAATGGGCTTTGGCGACCAGTTTATTGCAAAGCTTTGGGGTATTTCCGAGCTTGAAGTATTTGGTATGCGTAAGGAAAAAGGCATTTTCCCCATCTACAAAATGGTGGATACCTGCCACACAAATGCATATATTCCTTACTTCTATTCTTCTTACACAGGCGAAAACGCATCTCGCCTTACCGATAAAAAGAAGATTGTTGTTCTCGGTGCAGGTCCTATCCGTATAGGTCAGGGTGTTGAGTTTGACTATTCTACTGTTCACGCTGTAACCACCATTAAAAAATCTGGTTATGAGGCTATAATCATCAACAACAACCCCGAAACCGTTTCCACCGACTACACAACTGCCGACAAGCTTTATTTTGAGCCCCTCACTCCCGAGGATGTTATGAATATATTAGAGTTTGAAAAGCCCGACGGTGTTATCGCCTCCCTTGGCGGTCAGACCGCAATTAACCTTGCAGAGCCTCTTCGTCAGCGTGGAGTAGAGATTATTGGTACCGACTGCGATGCCATTGAGCGTGCCGAAAACCGTGATAGCTTTGAAAAGCTTCTTTCAGAGCTTAATATACCTCAGCCTAAGGGTCGTGCCGTTACCAAAATTGAGGACGGTATTAAGGCTGCCGCCGAAATCGGCTACCCTGTACTTGTTCGTCCCAGCTTTGTTTTGGGCGGTCGTGCAATGCAAATTGTTGCTAATGAAGAACAGCTTCGTAACTACCTAAAAACCGCCGTTGAAATTGATGAGGACAAGCCCGTTTTGGTTGATAAATACATTCAGGGTAAAGAGGTTGAGATTGACGCTATCTGTGACGGACGTGATGTATTCGTTCCTGGTATTATGGAGCTTGTTGAGCGTACAGGTGTTCACAGTGGTGACTCTATCAGCGTTTATCCTACATTCAGCATTTCTAATAAGGTTAAGGGAATTATTTTACAGTATGCCAAAAAGCTTGGTATAGGCATTGGTATTGTAGGTCTTTTCAACATTCAGTTCATTGTTGATGATAAGGACGACGTTTATATAATTGAGGTTAATCCACGTTCCTCTCGTACAGTTCCATTCCTTTCTAAGGCAACAGGCTACAGCCTTGCGGATATAGCAACCGAGGTTATTATGGGCAAGAGCCTTAAGGAGCAGGGTATATTCGATATTTACCCCGAGGAGAAAAAGCGTTGGTATGTAAAAGCTCCCGTATTCTCCTTTAACAAACTCAGAGGTCTTGATGCTTATCTTTCGCCCGAAATGAAGTCCACAGGTGAAGCTATCGGTTATGATGATAAGCTCAACCGTGCACTTTATAAAGCACTTCAGGCTTCGGGTATGCACCTTCAAAATTATGGTACAGTTTTAGCAACAATTGCCGATAAGGATAAGGAAGAGGCACTTCCTCTTATCCGCCGTTTCTACAATCTCGGCTTTAATATTGAGGCTACCGCAGGCACAGCCGCCTTCCTTAAGGAAAACGGTATTCGCACCCACGTTAGAAAGAAAATCAGCGACGAGGGTGAGGATGTTACCGATGCAATCCGTCAGGGTCATATAGCTTATGTTATAAATACACGTGATATAGGCTCAACAGGTCAGGAAAGCGACGGTGCTCTGCTTCGTCAATGTGCTACCGAAAATAATGTTACTATCTTTACCGCACTTGATACCGTAAAGGTATTGCTCGATGTTTTAGAGGAAACAACCCTTACAATCTCTACTATAGATGCATAAAACGCGTGGCGTTTTATCCAATTACGAATATGTTTAGTGGATGCGGCTAAGCATTTACCCCGCGTCCACATCACTTGTAATTTAAAGGTGATTTAAATTACAAAAAGTCCGTAATTCAACAATAAATGAGGGAACCGAATGAAACAATCAATCTATAAAATAATCGAAAACATAGCCCTTACAAGTACCGTTTTTAAAATGGTGCTTGAGGGCGATGTATCAGATATTAAAAACTCGGGTGAGTTTATTAATATTAAATTAGAGGGTAAATATTTACGTCGCCCCATCTCGGTATGCGATGTAGATGCCACCACCGTTACAATCGTTTATAAGGTTGTGGGTACAGGCACCGAGCAAATGAGCAAAATGCCCGTTGGCACCGAGCTTGATGTTTTGGTAGGTCTTGGTAATGGCTATGACCTTTCCCTTTCGGGTGAAAAGCCTCTGCTTTTAGGTGGCGGTGTTGGTGTTCCACCTCTTTATAATCTTGCTAAAAGACTTATTAAGGACGGCAAAGAGGTAACTGTTGTGCTTGGCTTCAACACAAAAGACGAAATCTTTTATGAGCAGGAGTTCAAAGACCTTGGTGCCACAGTTTTTGTTACCACAGCTGACGGTACATACGGTATAAAGGGCTTTGTTACTGATGCTATGAAAAATATAGATTATTCTTACTTCTATACCTGCGGTCCCGAGCCAATGTTAAAGGCTATTTATAAGGCTTCAACTACTTCGGGTCAAATGAGCTTTGAGGAAAGAATGGGTTGTGGCTTTGGTGCTTGTATGGGTTGCTCTTGTAAAACTCTCACAGGCTACAAGCGTATTTGTAAGGACGGTCCCGTTATGAAAAAGGAGGAGATTTTATGGGAAGACTAAGTGTAAATCTTTGCGGAATAGAGCTTGATAATCCCATTATCCCCGCAAGCGGAACCTTTGGTTACGGCTATGAATTTGCCGAGCTTTATGATATTAATTGTCTTGGAACATTTTCCTTTAAGGGAACTACAAAAGACCCACGCTTTGGTAATCCAACCCCTAGAATTGCCGAGTGTAAAAACGGTATGATAAATGCGGTTGGACTTCAAAACCCGGGTGTTGAAAAGGTGGTAAGTGAGGAGCTTCCCAAACTTAAAAAGTGCTTTAACAAAAAGGTTATGGCTAATGTGAGCGGCTTTGCCGTGGAGGATTACGCCTACACCTGTCAGATGTTAGATAAAGAAGAACAGGTAGGTTGGCTTGAGGTTAATGTAAGCTGTCCCAATGTTCACGGAGGCGGAATGAGTTTTGGTACTTGTCCTGAAGCCGCCGCAGAGGTAACCGCCGCAGTTAAAAAGGTAACCACCAAGCCTGTAATTATTAAGCTTTCGCCCAATGTTACCGATATTGTATCAATCGCTAAGGCTTGTGAAGCCGCAGGGGCAGACGGTATTAGCCTCATAAACACTTTGCTTGGAATGAGAATTGACCTTCGCACAAAAAAGCCTGTAATTGCTAATAAAATGGGCGGTTTTTCGGGTGATGCAATATTCCCCGTAGCCGTTAGAATGGTGTATCAGGTTGCAAATGCCGTAAATATTCCCGTTGTTGGTATGGGCGGTGTTTCTACTGCCGAGGATGTTATTGAGCTTATGCTTGCGGGTGCTACTGCAGTTGAAGTTGGTGCCGCAAACCTAATCGACCCCTTTGTCTGCCGTGACATTATTAACGATTTACCGGCAGTTATGGATAAATACAAAATAAATTCACTTCAAGAGATAATAGGAGGATGTAAATAATGGGTAAGGACGTAATTATTGCTTGTGATTTTTCATCAGCCGCTGATGTTTATGCATTTTTGGATAAATTCACAGGCAAAAAGCCTTTTGTAAAAATCGGTATGGAGCTTTTTTATGCCGAGGGACCTCAAATTGTTAAGGATATTAAGGCAAGAGGTCATAAGATTTTTCTTGATTTAAAGCTTCACGATATTCCCAACACAGTTAAAAAATCAATGGCAGTTTTATCCCGCCTTGATGTAGATATGACTAATCTTCACGCCGCAGGCACAATTTCTATGATGGAGGCAGCCTTAGAGGGTCTTACCCGTCCCGACGGAACAAGACCTCTGCTTATTGCCGTTACTCAGCTTACCTCTACCGACCAAGAGAGAATGGAAAATGACCTTTTAATTAAAGAGCCTATTGATAAGGTTGTTATGCATTATGCGTCTAATGCCGCAAATGCAGGTCTTGACGGTGTAGTTTGCTCTCCCTTAGAGGCAGGAAAGGTTCACGAAACTTGTGGCGAAAAATTCTTAACCGTTACCCCAGGTGTGCGTTTTGCCGATGGTGATATTGGTGACCAAAAACGCGTTATGACCCCTGCTGAGGCTAAGAAAATCGGCTCTGACTACATTGTTGTTGGCCGTCCCATTACTGCCGCTGAGGACCCCGTTGCCGCTTATGAGCGT
The DNA here is from genome assembly GCA_017622415.1 of Clostridia bacterium. Lineage (GTDB taxonomy): Bacteria > Bacillota > Clostridia > Oscillospirales > Acutalibacteraceae > UMGS1279. The sequence continues at coordinate 8,570 of JAGARD010000034.1, forward strand.
TGCGTAGCAGAGTTCTGCGACTAAAATATTTGGCGTTTTATCCAATTAAATAATTTATTAAAAAGGAAGTTATATAAATGGAAAGCTATAAAAGAGAGTTTATTCAGTTTTTGGAATCTGCAGGTGTTTTAAAGTTTGGTGACTTCACCGCTAAATCGGGTAGAAAAATTCCTTACTTTATAAACGCAGGCGATATTAAAACAGGTGAGCAAATTTGCAAGCTTGGCGAATTTTATGCAAAGGCTTATTTTGAAAAGGTAGGCAACAAAAAAACCGTTCTTTACGGTCCTGCTTATAAGGGTATCCCCATTGCTGTGTCTGTAGCAGTTGCTCTTGCTAAAAACGGCCTTGACGTTCCTTTCTTCTTTAACCGTAAGGAGGAAAAGGACCACGGTGAGGGCGGTGTATTTGTAGGCTATAAGCCCAAAGAGGGCGAAGAAATCGTTATTGTTGAGGATGTTATCACCGCTGGTACCGCTATTAGAGAAAGTATGGAAATTTTAAGCTCACTTAAGGGCACCAAGGTTGCCGCTACCTTTGTTATGGTAGACCGTAAGGAAAAGGGCAAAACCGAAAAGAGTGCTATGGCAGAGGTAGGCGAGGAGTTCGGCTTCCCCGTATATTCGGTTGTAGATGTTTATGATATTATTGAGTATTTAGAGGAAAATCCCGAAAACAAGGAAAATGTAGACCGCATTAAAAACTACCTTGCCGTTAACGGTGCAAAGGAGTAATTTATGAGAAGCTTGATTGATATTTTAGAACTATCAACCAAAGAATTAGATGAGCTTATTGCCGTTGCCGAGGATATTATTGAAAATCCTGCAAAGTACTGTGAAGTATGTAAGGGCAAAAAGCTTGCAACACTTTTTTTCGAGCCCTCTACCCGTACAAGGCTAAGCTTTGAGGCGGCTATGTATGAGCTCGGCGGAAATGTTATAGGCTTTTCGGAGGCAAACAGCTCCTCTGCCGCAAAGGGTGAAAGCGTTTCAGATACCGCTAAAACAATTAGCTGTTATGCCGATATTATTGCAATGCGTCACCCTAAGGAGGGTGCCCCCCTTGTTGCCGCTATGAATGCTTCTATCCCTGTTATCAATGCAGGCGATGGCGGGCATAACCATCCCACACAAACCCTTGCCGATTTGCTTACTATCAAGCGTGAAAAGGGTAGCCTTTCGGGATACACTATCGGCTTTTGCGGTGATTTAAAATTCGGTAGAACGGTGCATTCACTCATTGCTGCACTCTCCCGCTATGAAAATGTAAAGGTAGTGCTAATTTCTCCCGATGAACTAAAGCTTCCCGATTATGTAAAGAAGGATATTTTGGTTAAAAATAATATTGAGTTTGTCGAAACAACCGATTTAGATAGTGTTATTGGTGAGCTTGATATTTTATATATGACCCGCGTTCAAAGGGAGCGTTTTTTCAACGAGGCTGATTATATCCGTCTTAAGGATAGCTATATTTTAACACCTAAGAAGATGGAAAATGCAAAATCAACCCTTTCGGTTATGCACCCTCTGCCAAGAGTTAATGAGATTTCGGTAGCTATTGACAGTGACCCTAGAGCCGCCTATTTTAAACAGGTGCTAAACGGCAAATATATGCGTATGGCACTTATTTTAAAGCTATTGGAGGTAGAGGTTAAATGAAGGTAGATTCCATTAAAAACGGATTTGTTATTGACCATATTCCCGCTGGCAAGGGTATGGAGCTGTATAACCTTTTAGGACTTGGCGAGCTTCCTTGCCAAATTGCAATGATTAGAAACGCACCAAGCAGACTTATGGGCAAAAAGGATATTATTAAAATTGATGCCGATGTTGATATTTCCTTAGATGTAATAGGATTTTTTGACTCTGGCATTACAGTTAATAAAATTAAGGATGAAAAGCTTGTAAACAAATGTCATTTGGAATTACCTGAAAGGCTGGAGAATGTTTGTAAATGCAAAAATCCCCGTTGCATAACCTCAACCGAGCAGGAGCTAAGTCATATTTTCCGTCTCACCGACCGTGAAAATAGGGTTTACCGTTGCCTTTACTGTGACAGTAAGCTTAAAAGCTATATTTAGTAAAAAATATATTACTATTTTTAATTTATAATTATTAGTTAAAACCACCGTTTTATTTAAGCAAAGCGGTGGTTTTTGTTATGGGTAAAAATATAAATTTTTCGTTTTCTAATTTTATAATTGTAACAAAATTAACTGTATTTTTCTATTATAATAGGCTTTTTGTTGTAATTGAAGTATATCACTCTGAATTTATTGTACAAATTGCTTAAAAATAGTTACAAAGAGAGCTAAAAGGTTGCAAATTTGTAATCTTTTGGTTATAATGTTAAGGTAACAAATTACAAAAATGTAACTTTTAAAAAGGATAGATAAGGAGTGATAACAAATGCAAAGAGTTAAAGCAATAGCAAAAAAATCGGCTGGCTTGGCAAAAAAATATTTGTCTTACTTGCTTTTTACTTTAGGTAGTTTTTGCAAAAAGGTTATCCCCCTTGTTATTTCGGGTACAGCGTCGTATCTTAAAAAATCGCCTCGTGTTTTGGCGGCAATAATTACCGTAATTTTGGTTTTATCCTGTACTGTTTCTGTGGCTGTTGCAACGGGTGCAACATCGGCTTATGCGGTAGTTTATAAGGGTAAAACAATTGCAATGGTTAAGGAGCCTTCGGTTTTGGCTGAGGCTGAAATTTTTGCCGCAAATAAGCTGAATAATCCCGAATGTAATTCGCATTTAATCAAAACAAATTTAACTCAAACCTTAGCAGGTAAGGATACTCTTGTTTGCTCTAACGAGCTTGCCGAAAGCATTATAAACAATTCTGATGATATTGTTACCGCTACTGTTTTAAAGGTTGAAGACAAAATTGTTGCAACAGGCGAAAATGTAAATAAAATTAACTCAGCCCTCAATGAATATCTTTTAAGCTATGAGCAAAAAAACGGCGTAGATAATGTAGAGTTTTTTAACGATTACGAAATAAAAAATGTATATTTGCTAA
>JAGARD010000035.1 GCA_017622415.1 Clostridia bacterium
CAATGAAGAAATATACAAAATACTCGAAAACAGTATAAGGGATATGCTTTCTGCAGAGGATGAATTAGGCAGAATTTCAGGCTATCGCATCAGCGAGGAGTTTTCTTACTGGGACCTCTGGGGCAGAAAATATGTTATGCTTGGTATGATGTATTTTATGGAAATATCCAAGGATGATGCCCTTAACGAACAAATAATTGCCTCAATGTGTAGACAGGCTGATTACATAATTGAACATATAGGACCCGACAAGCTTGATATTCGCAAATGCTCCAAGCATTGGGAGGGTCTTAACTCCTGCTCAATTTTAGAGCCTATTGTTCGTCTTTACAGATTAACCGGTAACAAAAAATATTTTGAATTTGCAGAATATATTATTTCCACAGGATTTATTTTATCTGATAATCTTATTGAGCTGGCATACAATGATGTATCTCCTCACAACTTCCCTGTTGTTAAGGCTTATGAAATGATGTCCTGCTTTGAGGGCCTTTTGCAGTTTTACTACATTACGGGCAATGAGCATTACAAAACTGCTTTAATAAACTTTGGTAAAAATATTATTGATACCGAGTTCAGTATAATCGGCTGTAGCGGTTGCACCCACGAGCTTTTTGACCACACCGCCATAAGACAGACTCAAACCGATTATGAGGGCATTGTTCAGGAAACCTGCGTTACTGTCACCTGGATGAAGTTTGCGTCGCAGTTATTAGAGCTTACAGGTGATGTAAAGTATGCCGACAAAATTGAACAATCCTTTTACAATGCCTACCGTGGCTCCTTTAACACAAAACGTATAATTAGAAATGATACCAATCACAAGGAAGCCTTAGGCACATTCTCAGCGATAATGCCCTTTGACAGCTATGCTCCCCTAGTTGCTGATACAAGAGGAAGACAAACAGGTGGCTACAACGTACTGCTTGATAACACATACTATGGTTGTTGTGCTTGTATTGGCTCGGCGGGTGCAGGTGTAATGCCTGAAATTGCCCTTTTAAATAAAAACGGTGGATTTGTAATAAACTATTACGAAAAAGGTATCATAAACTCCTTTACGCCTAAAAATTCAAAGCTTAAAATAAGCATTGATACCGAGTACCCATATAACGGCACCGTTGCCTTTACTCTGGGGCTTGAAAAAAGCGAAGAGTTTGAAATAACACTTAGAATTCCCGCTTGGTGCGACAAGGCAACGATTACCTATAAGGGTGAAACAAAAGAAATCACCTCGGGTTACGCTACAATTAAGTCACTTTGGGATAATAATGATGAAATCATACTTAATATGCCTATGAGGGTGAAAAAGGTTTTGCCGCCCGAGGGTGCTGTAAACCGCGATGTTTTTGCGGCATATACTTATGGTCCTTTGGTTTTAGCGGCTAGCAAGCAAATTGCCGACCCAGACAGTGTTTTGGATGTTATCACGGATGACTCGGGCTTTGTAGAGGCTAAAAAAGTATCCTGTCCCGAAATTAAGGAGGCTCATATTTGCTTTGAGGTCCCTCTTAAATCGGGCAAAATGGTACGGCTTATTGATTACGCCTCAGCGGGTAAAACATGGG
>JAGARD010000036.1 GCA_017622415.1 Clostridia bacterium
AGCTCAAAAATTCCCTGTGTGCGAAGCATCTCTACCAAATCAAATACGGTTATTCTTACACTTCGCATTGCTTTTTGGTCTATTACTCCGTTTTTTATAATTGCCACAGATTTTCCGCTGAAAATACGGCGAAGCCGCAGATTTTTTAGGATTATAACCGATGTTACAATCTCCAAAAGCACCAGCATAAATATTGCAACCAGACCTATACTTATAGGCTGAGATACATCCTGCAAGGGAATAGCGGCAATTTCTGAAATAAGAAGAGTAACCACCAGCTCGGTTGGTTGCATATCTCCTATTTGACGTTTTCCCATAAGTCGCACGCTTATGCTTACAAAAATATACATTAAAACCGTTCTGACAATTACTTTTAGCATTTAATCACCCCTAAGATTATGCCCTAAAAATGAATTATTATGTTAAAAAATCTTCATTACGCGGTTAATATTTGTTATAGTTTACAAAATTTTATTTATTGATATATTTTTTAAAAAATCTATTGAAAACTATACTAAAATGGTATACAATAGAAATAGAATAAAAAGCAAAGGATGTTTATAAAATTATGCAACCTTTTATTTATGCTGATAATGCGGCAACAACGGCACTTTCAAAACAGGTTTTAGATGAAATGATGCCTTATCTTACAAACGAATACGGAAACGCCTCCAGTCTTTATGATTTAGGCGGTCGTGCAAAAACGGCTGTCGAAAAGGCTCGCGATCAGGTAGCCGCGGCAATTGGGGCAGAGGCAAGAGAAATATATTTCACAGGTGGCGGCAGTGAGTCGGATAACTGGGCTATTAAGGGCGTGGCTGAGGCTATGGCTAAAAAGGGCAAAAAGCACATTATTTCTACCGCCTTTGAGCATCACGCCGTACTTCACACGCTTGAAAAACTAAAGAAAAACGGCTTTGAAATTACCCTTTTACCCGTTCACGAAAACGGAATTGTGCGTGTAAATGAGCTTGAGGCCGCAATCCGTGAGGATACTGCTTTAGTTACTGTAATGTACGCTAATAACGAAATCGGCACTATTCAGCCTATTGCAGAAATCGGTGAAATCTGCAAAAAGCACGGTGTTATTTTCCATACAGATGCTGTTCAGGCGGTTGGAAATTTAAAAATTGATGTTAAGGCAGAGAATATTGACCTTCTTTCAATGTCGTCGCACAAATTCCACGGACCTAAGGGAGTGGGTGCACTTTACATCCGCAAGGGAGTTGTAATTCCTAATCTTATTGACGGCGGTGCACAGGAGCGTGGTCGCAGGGCAGGTACCGAAAACACCGCAGGTATAGTGGGAATGGGTAAGGCATTGGAGCTTGCTGTAAGCAGTATGGATGAGCGAAACAAAAAGCTTTGCCAAATTCGTGACAGAATAATTGATGGAGCACTTAAAATAGAGCGTAGCCGAGTAAACGGCGACAGAGTACTGCGTCTACCTGGCAATGTAAGTCTCTGCTTTGAGGGTGTTGAGGGTGAGTCCCTTTTGCTTATGCTTGATTTAAAGGGTGTTGCGGCATCATCGGGCTCGGCATGTACATCGGGCTCGCTTGACCCAAGCCACGTTCTACTCAGTCTTGGCTTGCCACACGAAATTGCACACGGCTCGCTAAGACTTAGCTTTAGTGATGATAATACTTTAGAGGATGCAGATTATATTTTATCTGTACTCCCAGAGATAATTGAGCGACTTCGCAGTATGTCACCCCTTTGGGATAGAATTAAGTCGGAAGAAAAGAATTAAGGAGGAAAAAATATGTATACCGAGCAGGTTATGGAACACTTTACCAATCCACGTAATGTAGGCGAAATTGAAAACGCAGACGGTGTTGGTGAGGTTGGTAACGCCAAATGCGGCGATATAATGAAGATTTTTCTTAAAATAAATAATGGAATTATTGAGGATGTTAAGTTCAAAACCTACGGCTGCGCATCGGCTATTGCCACAAGTTCTATCGCAACCGAAATGATAAAGGGTCAGCCTATCGAAAAGGCTGTTGAGCTTTCTAATAAGGCAGTTGTTGAGGCTTTGGGCGGACTTCCCGCACACAAAATTCACTGTTCCGTTTTGGCAGAGCAGGCAATTAAAGCAGCACTTCGTGATTATTATGAAAAGCAGGGTATTGACCCTACCCCCATTTTAGGTGAGCCTATACACGATTGTCACGACTGTGAGGGTTGTGCGCACTAGAGGCTGGATACTAGAGGCTAGATGCTGGATAGCCAAAGCGTTTAAAATACCCTTAAAATCTATTCGCCAAAAAAACTTGACAAAAGGGTAAAAAGAATGTAAAATATATTTTAATATGTTTTAAATGCGTTTGAGCAGAAAGAGTAGGGCGGAAAAAAGCCTTTAGAGAGCTGTTGGTTGGTGCAAAACAGCGGTAATATCCGTTTGAAGTTCATTCTGCAAGCTGTGTGTTGAACAGGGTTAAAGCCATTAAAGTAGGCACAACGGGTGCGACCGTTACATCGCTAAGACTTTAAAATGAGTCTAATGAGGTGTTAGCCGTAAGACTAACACAAAGCAGAGTGGTACCGCGATAATATCGTCCCTGTACGGAGTAAAACTCCGATAGGGGCGTTTTTTATTTTGTAGAATTTATTGTTTATATAGAAAGGATTTGTTTTTATGCAGCAAAAGCTGGAAGAAATCAGAGTTGCGGCAAAATCGGCACTTGCAGCCGCCGAGGATGCTAAAGCCGTAGACGAGCTTCGTGTTCGCTATCTTGGTAAAAAGGGCGAAATTACCGCAATTTTAAAGCAGATGGGTAGTCTTTCTGCCGAGGAACGTCCTAAAATGGGTCAGCTTGCTAATGAGGTTCGTGCCGATATTGAAAATGCCGTTGCTACAGCCCTTAGCGAAATGAACGAAAAGGCATTAAAGCTCCGTTTAGAAAAGGAGACTTTAGATGTTTCTATCCCCGGAAAAACTGATGAGGTAGGCTCGCTCCACCCCTTAAACAGCACACTTAATAAGCTTATTGATATTTTCAAATCTATGGGCTTTGATGTTGTAGATGGTCCCGAAATCGAAACCGATTATTATAATTTTGAGGCTCTTAATGTGCCTCAAGACCATCCCGCCCGTGATATGCAGGATACCTTTTACTTAACCGAAAATATGTTGCTCCGCACCCAAACCTCCGCAACCCAAATCCGTACAATGGAAAAGCGTACTCCTCCCATCCGTATGATTTGCCCAGGCAGAGTTTATCGCTCGGATGATGTGGATGCAACCCATTCTCCCGTATTCCATCAGGTAGAGGGTCTTGTTGTGGATAAGGGCATTACAATGTGCGATTTAAAGGGCACCTTAGAAACAATGGCTAAGGAAATCTATGGTAGCGATACAAAGGTTAAATTCCGTCCATCCTTCTTCCCCTTCACCGAGCCCAGTGTTGAGGTTGATGTTTCCTGCTCGGAGTGCGGCGGCAAGGGCTGCAGAGTTTGTAAGGGTAGCGGCTGGATAGAAATTTTAGGTGCAGGTATGGTGCATCCAAAGGTTCTTGCAGGTTGCGGAATTGACCCCGAGGAGTATTCGGGCTTTGCCTTTGGTATAGGTCTTGACCGTCTTACCACCACCCGTCATAAAATCAGTGATATTCGTCTGCTTTTTGAAAACGATTTGCGTTTTCTCAAACAGTTTTAAGGAAAGGGGAGTATAAAAATGAAGGTTTCATTAAATCAGCTTAAAACTTATGTTGAAATAAATGTACCCGCTATGGAGCTTTGCGACCGTATGGTTATGGCAGGCTTTGAGGTGGAGGAAGCCATTAATACCGCCGACAGTATGCAAAATGTTGTTGTAGGTAAAATTTTGGAAATTACTCCTCACGAAAATTCCGACCATCTTGTTATTTGTCAGCTTGATGTTGGCGAAAAAGAGCCTGTTCAAATTGTAACAGGTGCCGATAATGTTTTTGTGGGTGCTTATGTACCTGCCGCACTTCACAACTCTAAGCTTCCTAACGGAATGAATATTAAAAGCGGCAAGCTTCGCGGTGTTGTTTCAAACGGTATGCTTTGTAGCGGCGGCGAGCTTTGCATTACCGAGGATGACTATGAGGGTGCAGGCGTAAACGGTATTTTAATTCTTAAAGATGAAATCACCCCAGGCACCGATATGCGTGATGTTTTAGGCTTAAATGACTGGATAATAGATTTCAAAATTACCGCTAATCGCCCCGATTGTCAAAGCATTTTGGGTATCGCAAGGGAAATCGGCGTTGTGCTCGGCACCGAGTTCAAGCCCCCCGTACCAACCTTTAAAACCGTTGGCGATGACATTAACAACTATATGAAATTAGAGGTTAAAAACTTCGACCTCTGTCCCCGTTATGTTGGTCGCTTTGTTAAAAATTTAAAAATCGCTCCCTCTCCCGATTGGATGAAGCGTGCCTTAAAGGCTTCGGGTATGCGTCCTATTAATAATATTGTAGATATTACAAACTTTGTTATGCTTGAAACGGGTCAGCCCCTCCACGCCTTTGATTACCGCGATATTAAGGGCGGTCAGATTATTGTTAGAAATGCCGCTGAGGGCGAGAAAATCACTACTCTTGATGATAAGGAGCATAATCTTACCACCGATATGCTTGTTATTGCAGATGCCGAAAATCCCTCCTGTCTTGCAGGTATTATGGGCGGTCTTAACAGCGAAATCAAGGACGATACTACCACCCTTTTCTTAGAGTCGGCTAAATTCCGTCGTGACAGTGTGCGTCGCACCGCAAGAGCCCTTGGTGTTCGTACCGAATCAAGTGCAAGATATGAACGTGGCACCGACATTATGAACACCGAATATGCATCTAACCGTGCATTACAGCTTATTTATGAGCTTGGAGCCGGTGAGATTGTAGACGGCGTTTTGGATGCTAATAACGGTCTTCCCGCCGAGAGAGAGCTTAAAGTAAGTGTTCAAAAAATCAATGCCCTTTTAGGCCTTGAAATTCCTGCCGATACTATGGTGAGCATCCTTAACAGCTTGCATATTCCCACCAATTTAGACGGTGATACCTTAAACTGCCGTATTCCCTCTTTCCGTGACGATATTGAGTTTATGGCAGACATCGCCGAGGAGGTTATGCGAATTTACGGATATGACCACATTGTAGGCACTCCCATAAGCGGTGCAGTTTTAAGGGGTACAGTTACCCCCGAGCGAGCCCTTGATGATAAGGTAAAGGCTTTGCTTATTGCAAACGGAATGTATGAAATTGCAACCTATTCTTTTATAGGCTCTAACGCAATCCAACCCTTAGGTCTTGCCGAGGATGATGCCCGACAAAACAGCATTAAAATTCTTAATCCCTTGGGTGATGAATATTCTGTAATGCGTACACAGCTTGTAACCTCAATGCTTACGGTTGTTTCCACCAATATGAACCGCAAAAATGCTGCGGCAAGATTTTTTGAAATTTCCAAACGCTTTATACCAAAATCCTTGCCTATGACCGAGCAACCCGACGAGCTTAAAACCCTTTCTCTTGGTATTTACGGTGAAAATGAGGATTTCTATACCTTAAAGGGTCTTGTGGAGCAGGTTATGGAGCTTTGCTCGGCTGATGTTCATTTTGAGCGTGCCGATGAGCCATATCTCCACCCAGGCAGAGCGGCTAAGGCTGTTATGAATGGCAAAACTGTTGCCGTATTCGGTGAGGTTCATCCCGAAACTGCCGATAAGTTTGATTTAAACACAAGAGCTTATGTTGCCGAAATTTATCTTGATATGTTGGCAAATATTGAAAATCCCTTGGTAATTTATTCACCTCTGCCAAAGTTCCCCGCAGTTAGTCGCGACCTCGCACTGCTTTGTGCTTCTGAAATCCCCGTTGGCGATTTACTTGAAATAATCAAAAAAGCGGGTGGAAAATTATTAGAAAATGCATCTATTTTCGATATTTATGAGGGCTCACAAATCCCTGAGGGTAAAAAGAGCGTTGCATTTAACCTTACACTTCGTTCATCTGAGGCTACCCTTACTGATGAGCAGACTCAAGCGGTTATGGACAAGGTAATTAAGAAGCTTTCTGATGCAGGTGCCGAGCTTCGTCGCTAAGATTTATTTAATATTTTATTAAAAATCTTAAAAACTCTTGAAATATATACCGTTTTAGTATACAATAATATAAAGGTCTTTTAGGAGAGTGATATAAATGGAAAAAATGGATAGAACAATGACCTTTTCGCTTGGTAATGACCGCGAGCGTGAAATCAGGGAAATTTTGCTTACGGTTTATAACGCACTTAAGGAAAAGGGCTATAATCCTGTAAATCAAATGGTGGGTTATATTTTATCTGAAGACCCAACATATATCACCACCCACAATAACGCAAGGAACCTTATTCGCAGAATTGACCGAGATACTCTGCTTCAAACCCTTGTAAAATATTATATGACCAACTAGTGAAAGGAAGGCGAAGGTATGGCCGAACAGTTTCTTACCTATAAGGGTCGCCCCTTAGTACGCGGTGGAAACACCATTTATTATGGAAATATGTCGGACGAATATGTTTGCGTGCTTCAAATTTTAACCACAAAAGAAGAAAACGGCGAACAGGTGCCCGATAAAATTCAAATACAGCTTCTTAAAACCGACCCCGAAATCCCCATTATGGAGCGTTTTGTTAAAAACGGCGAAAGACGCGGTCTTTCCAATGCAATGGAAATTGCTACAATTTGGCTGGAACGTGCTTTAAAGGAGCAATAAAATTTACCATCTTGCAGAATTAAATAATTTATGCTATAATAATTATGTAATCTGACATAAAGGTTTTCTCCTGAGTGAAAGATGCCAAATATTATGGATTTATTGGCTATGCTTCGGGAGGAGTATAGCCATTTTTGTCGTAAAAACATCATAAAAGGAGTTTTTTATGGAAACCAGAGTTGCAGTAATGGGTATTATAGTGGAAGATACTTCATCGGTTGAAGCACTTAATGCTCTGCTACACGATTACGGAAAATTTATAATCGGTCGAATGGGTTTACCCTATCGCGAAAAAAACATTAACATTGTGTCCATCGCCATTGATGCCCCGCAGGACGAAATTTCATCTCTTTCGGGCAAAATAGGCAAATTAAGGGGGGTAAGCGTTAAAACCGCCTACTCAAATGTGATAACCAATGAATAAAAATATATTTGAACTCATAAATAGGTTAAATCAAAGTCATTCGTTGAGCTTAGAGGAGTACGAAGACCTTATTTCGGGCTATTCCAAAGAGGCGGCCGAGTACGCCGCAAGCTTGGCGGTGGAGCAAAGAAAAAAGGTATACGGCACCGATATTTACATCCGCGGACTTATAGAGGTAAGCAACATCTGCAAAAATGACTGTTACTACTGCGGTATTCGCCGTTCCAACAAAAAGTGCGATCGCTACCGCCTTACAAAAGAGGATATTTTGTTATCGGCGGCGGAGGGCTATACCTTAGGCTTTCGCACCTTTGTAATGCAGGGGGGCGAGGATGCTAAATTTACCGATGATTTTTTAGTAGATGTTATAAAAACGCTCAAAACTATTTACCCCGACTGTGCTATAACCTTGTCACTTGGGGAGAGAAGCAAGGAAAGTTACAAGGCTTTAAAAAATGCGGGAGCCGACCGCTATCTGCTCCGTCATGAAACTGCCGATAAGGAGCATTATGAACGGCTTCACCCAAGCGATATGTCCTTTGATACCCGAATGGAATGTCTTAAAAATTTAAAGGAGCTTGGCTTTCAGGTGGGTTGCGGATTTATGGTAGGCTCGCCCTATCAGACGGTAAAAACCCTTGCAAAGGATTTAAAATTTATAGAAACCTTTCGCCCCGCAATGTGTGGCATAGGCCCATATCTCACCCATAAGGATACCCCCTTTAAGGATATGCCCTCAGGTAGCTTGGAGCTTACGCTCTATCTGCTTTCCATAATCAGACTTATCGACCCAACCTTGCTACTGCCCGCTACAACGGCACTCGGCACAATTCACCCTAAGGGTAGAGAAATGGGAATTTTAGCAGGTGCAAATGTTGTAATGCCCAATCTTTCCCCCATAACGGTTAGAAAAAAATATCTGCTTTATGATAATAAGGCATGTATTGGTGACGAGGCGGCAGAAAGCGTAAATAAGCTGAGTGAAAGTATGAAATCAATCGGTTACGAAGTTACGGTAAACCGTGGAGATAGAAAAAGCAATTAAAGAAAAGAGGAATTTTTTATGGCAATTTATAATCCAAAATCACTTAAGGCCGAAGAATTTATTAATGACGGCGAAATTTTAGATACTCTGCGCTATGCCGAGGAAAACAAAAACAATGTAGAGCTTATTGACTCCCTTTTAGAAAAGGCACGTCCTAAAAAAACCGAGATGGGTGTTACTTGTGCGGGTCTTACCCACCGCGAGGCATCTGTGCTTTTAGCCTGTGAAATTCCTGAAAAAATAGAGGCTATGTACGCTCTTGCCGAGGAAATTAAGCAAGCCTTTTACGGTAACCGTATTGTAATGTTTGCACCTCTTTACCTTTCAAACTACTGCGTAAACGGTTGTACCTACTGCCCTTATCACTATCAAAACAAGCATATCTGCCGTAAAAAGCTCACTCAAGAGGAGGTAAGAAAAGAGGTTATAGCACTTCAGGATATGGGTCACAAGCGTCTTGCAATTGAGGCAGGAGAGGACCCCGTTAACAACCCCATTGAGTACATTTTGGAGTGCATTGACACCATTTACAGCATCCACCACAAAAACGGTGACATTCGCCGTGTTAATGTAAATATCGCCGCAACAACAGTAGAAAACTATCGTAAGCTAAAGGATGCGGGAATTGGCACATACATTCTTTTCCAAGAAACATACCACAAGGAAAGCTATGAGCAGCTTCATCCCACAGGACCTAAGCACAATTATGCCTACCACACCGAGGCAATGGATAGAGCTATGGAGGGTGGCATTGATGATGTAGGACTTGGAGTTTTGTTCGGTCTGGAGCTTTATAAATATGAGTTTGCAGGTTTACTTATGCACGCAGAGCATTTAGAGGCGGTGCACGGTGTTGGCCCTCACACCATAAGCGTACCCCGTCTTAAAAAGGCAGATGATATTGACCCTGACCAATTTGACAACGGCATTTCGGACGATGTTTTTGCAAAAATTATCGCCTGTATTCGCATTGCTGTGCCCTATACGGGTATGATTATTTCAACTCGTGAGAGCGAGGCGGTGCGTGGCAGAGCGCTTAATCTTGGCATTTCGCAGATAAGCGGTGCATCCCGTACTTCGGTTGGCGGCTACACCGAGGAGGAACGCCCCCACGATTCCGAACAGTTTGATGTTTCCGACCAACGCACTCTGGACGAGGTTGTGCGCTGGCTTATGGAATTAGACCATATACCCTCATTCTGTACCGCCTGCTACCGTGAGGGCAGAACGGGTGACCGCTTTATGCAGCTTTGCAAAACGGGTCAAATTCTTAACTGCTGTCATCCCAACGCACTTATGACCCTTACCGAATATCTGGTGGACTATGCATCTGAGGAAACCAAAAAGGTAGGCTTCGAGCTTATCGAGCGTGAGCTTAACAAAATCCCCAAGGATAAAGTGCGCCAAATCGCAAGAGATAACATCGAGCAAATCAAGGCATCAAACAGAAGAGATTTTAGATTCTAGATGCTAGAGGCTAGATGTTAGATGCTAGATACCTGAACCGATAAATTGTGGGATGTTCACCTTTCAATTATTAATTTCATCTGTTTTTAACTAATAAATTTAGCCGCCCAGAATATCATTTTTTGTTTCTCTTGCGAACACGTACCATTATTATTTGCATTCTTTTTATTATATTCTTTCTTATATCTCCGGTGATTATAAATTAAATATGTTGGATGGCAATGGCCAAAGAATTAATATTATAATAAAAATACCAAGAAAGGACAAAATCGGTGAGGTTTCTTTTGCTACAGGTTGGATGGTTTATCCAAACGGTAAAATCAAACTTAACACACCGTATGCTGACGACTGATATGAAAGAAATGGATTGTGTAGAAATAACTGTAAATAAGGAAAAATATACCCGTGAAGGTGTGTATAAGGGGATGCAAGGATGGATTTGTCACGATGAATGCGCAAATGGATATTGGCTTGTTAATCTTCCCCAATACGGCGCAAAACCGGATATAGCTACAATTAGCATTCACGAAAGTGATATGATTGTAGTTCCGGTAATGGATGCGCGCATTAATGAAAAAATTAAAGCGGCAACAAAAGGTAAAAATTAATTTGGATTTCATACTAAAAACCCCATCCACCGATTTGGTAGATGGGGTTTAAAACTGCACTTGTTTTCAAATTAACGCTCAACATATTTTATTATATCGCTAACATCACAATCCAGTATTCGGCAAAAATCATCAATTTTCATTGTGCTTATTCCGTTGCCTTTTTTTATACGGTCAATAGTGGCACTGCTGATGTTATATTTATTAATTAGAGTATAAGTGGTAATATTTTTTGCTTTTAATGTTGCCCAAACCGGCTCATAACTTATCAACAATACCACCTCCTGTATATAAAATAAGCATATCCTTAAAAGATATGCTTGACAATAGTCATAATTATGACTATGATTGTATATAGAGGAGATGGTTTTTATTAATTGCGATAAAAAAACAACTGTAACATGTTTTTATTGTGATTTTCACAAGTTATATTACATATCAGAGAAAGATTTTACTGATAAAGGGTATTGCAAACTCAAAAATATTCCAAAATCAGCTTTTGATGAAATTTGTGAAGAATTTAAAATAAAGCCATACATATATACCTCCAAATATTATCCAGGTAAAACAGAAAAATAATTATGGCAAAAATATACGCAAATGTTCACAATTCGTTCACAATTATGGTATATAATAACTGTGTGTAGAATTTAAATATCGCATAAATTTAATAAGACCTTTAAAAAAAGGGAGTAGCTGGCAGTTTAAAACTGGTATAACAGGCGTCAGTACGGTGTTTTCACCCGCTGTTATATGAAATAGCAAGACTTTTAACAAGGATCGCGGATTTTGTTACATAAACTATTTTTGCGATTTTTGCTAAAGGTCTTTAATTTTTTAAAGGAGTGTTTTTTAATGACAGCATTAACCTCTTGGCTTTCCACTTGGGCAGAGCGTGTTTCAGGTATGGGCGCTTTAGACTGGGTGCAAACATTGGTAATGATGGCAATCGGCGGACTTTTAATTTTCCTTGCAATTAAAAAGGATATGGAGCCTACCTTACTTTTGCCTATGGGCTTTGGTGCCATTATTGTAAACCTGCCCGGCGTTTATGCTCCAGGCTCGGAGCATGGTGCATTCGGTCCTCTTTCCACCCTTTTTGATGCGGGTATCGCAAATGAGCTTTTCCCCCTTATTCTTTTCATTGGTATTGGTGCAATGATAGATTTCGGACCACTGCTTTCCAATCCTAAGCTTATGATTTTTGGTGCAGCGGCACAGTTCGGTATTTTCTTCACCTTCTGTATGGCATCAATATTCTTTGATTTTAACGATGCACTTTCAATCGGCGTTATCGGTGCGGCAGACGGTCCTACATCAATCGTTGTTGCACAGCAGCTTAATTCTAAGTACGTTGGTGCAATTATGGTTGCGGCATATTCCTATATGGCACTTGTGCCCATTATTCAGCCCCCTGTTATTAAGGCTCTTACCACCAAAAAGGAGCGTATGATTCGTATGCCCTATGAGCCTAAATCGGTTTCCAAAACCACCAAAATTTTATTCCCCATTATCATCACCGCTGTTGTTGGTATTGTAGCTCCTGATTCGGTTTACCTTGTTGGTTTCTTAATGTTCGGTAACCTTATAAGAGAGTGCGGAGTATTAAATTCCCTTTCCGAGACTGCACAAAAGGTGCTTGCAAACCTAATTACAATTTTCCTTGGTATTACCATTTCCACCAAAATGTATTATGCAGATTTCTTACAGGTAAACACCCTGCTTATTTTAGGCCTTGGACTTGTTGCCTTTATTATTGATACAGCAGGCGGCGTGCTTTTTGCAAAACTGCTTAACCTCTTTACCAAAAATAAGGTTAATCCTATGATTGGTGCGGCAGGTATTTCAGCATTCCCAATGTCGGGTAGAGTTGTTCACAAACTTGGACTCGAGGCAGATAATCAAAACTTCCTGCTTATGCATTCTATGGCTGTTAACGTATCGGGTCAGATTGCATCGGTTATTGCAGGCGGTATCATCTTAAGCTTCGGACTTGGTGCATAGGAGGTAACTTAATATGATGAATTTAATTAATCTTGCTTTTAACCCTATGAATTTTGTTAATAACTTAGGCTATATGGGTGTTGGTATGCTTATAATTATTGCCGTTATAGGTGTTATTATCGGTGCAACCACCCTGCTTAACAAATTCACAGGCGGTAAGTAAAAGAAAAACGGTAGAGGCACCAAAAACCTCTACCGTTTCAATTTTATTTTTTAGGATATTCATTTTTAACATTGGACACACCGCAAATGTAATCAAGGCTTACATTATAATGTTTTGCCAGTTTTATGATGCTATCAATTGGGATTCTTGTTTTTCCAAGCTCATAATCAGAATATGTTTTTTGCCCTACATTTAATATTTCGGCAATTTGAGTCTGATTAAAATCGTTATCTTCTCTTAAAGCACGAATGCGTTCAGTATAATTCATAATCTCACCCATAAAATTATAAGTTAGAAGAAATAACACTATTGACTTATAGAGTTATAAACTCTATAATATTATGTGGTGATATTAATGATTATGAAAGAAAATGCTTGTCCTTGTGCCTATTGTGAATATTTTAAATTAGTTGAATATAATAAGGGTTATTTGATTATTCAAAAGGGGTTTTGCCGAAAGCATAGCCTGTCCCGAGAGTTATATGATAAGCTCTGCGAAGATTTCGTTTTAGCAAAAGGTGTACATACTGAAAAATGGTATCCAAATAAAAAGGAAATATAGAAAATGCCCGATAAATTGTAGTTTATAAGCCTTCCCCTTGACGGGGAAGGTGTCACGAAGTGACGGATGAGGTGAAAAGAACGTCATCACAAACCTACACCTCATCCACCGCAAGCGGTCCCCCTTCCCCGTCAAGGGGAAGGCTATTTTTAACTTTCAAACTACAATTTATCGGTTTGTTAAAAAAATTACCATAAACTATTGATTTTTAAAAACTAATGTGGTATAATACCAATGTAGATGTGTTAGAAAGGAGAGTGGGGCGACCCGCTCTCTACTTTTTGTCACGACTTTATATTGAAAGGTGTTGTATCTATTGGCAGGTAATCATACCGCAAAGCAGGTAGCCGAGCTTATAAAGCCTTATGTGGAGCAGTTTGGGCTTATCCTTTGGGATGTTCGCTTTGTTAAGGAGGGTGCATCTTGGTATCTTCGCATTTTTATTGATAAAGAGGGCGGCGTTACCATTGATGATTGTACCGATGTTTCTCATGCGGTAGACCCCGTTTTAGACGAGGCAGACCCTATTAGCGTTTCCTATTATTTAGAGGTTTGTTCACCTGGGCTTAACCGCGAGCTTAAAGAACCGTTTCATTTTAATAGCTTTATAGGCAGTGAGATTTTGCTCACACTTTATAAGGCAGAAAACGGCTCAAAATCGGTGCGTGGCATACTTGAAGCCTTTAACGACGGACCTGTTTTAAAGGTCGGGGACGAAGTAAAAGAATATCCCACTTCGGCAGTTGCTAAAGCAACACTTTGTGATTTGGATTAATATTAATTATTATGTAATAAAACTTTGGAGGTTGTTATAAAAAATGAGTAAAGCAAATAAGGAATTTTTTGAAGCATTGGCACTTATGGAGCAGGAAAAAGGTATAAGTGCCGAGTACCTTGCAGAAAAAATCGCAAACGCTATTATTACCGCAGTTAAAAAGGAATACGGCGGCAGAGAGATTGTTTTTTGTGATATTGATTTAGAAAAACAAAAAATGAAGGTTTATGTTCGCAAAGAGGTTGTTGAGGAGGTTGAGGATGCATATTCTCAGCTCACCGTAGAGCAGGCAAGAACTCACAAGAAAAACGCTGTTGTAGGCGGTCATATTGATATTGTTCTTGATACTAAAAACTTCGGCAGAATTATGGCTCAAACCTGTAAGCACGTTATCCGTCAAGGAATTAAAGAGGCTGAAAAGGGTCAGACTCTCGCCGATTTCCAAAGCCGTAACCGTGAGCTTGTTACCGCTACTGTTGAGCGTATTGATGCTAAAACAGGCAATGCCACTATTAACCTTGGCAGAGGTGAGGCTATATTGCTTAAGAGCGAGCAGGTTCCCGATGAGGTACTTCGTGAGGGCGATCAGGTAAAGGTTTATGTTGTAGATGTTAAGGACGGAGAAAAAGGTCCCAAGGCTATTATTTCCAGAACTCACCCCGGTCTTGTTAAGCGTCTTTTTGAGATGGAGGTCCCCGAAATTTTTGACGGCACCATTGAAATCAAGGCTGTTTCCCGTCAGGCAGGTGCAAAAAGTAAGCTTGCTGTTTACAGCGAAAATGAGGAAATTGATGCAGTCGGTGCTTGTATCGGTCAGCGTGGAGCACGTGTTAATAAAATTGTTGAGGAGCTTGCGGGCGAAAAAATTGAAATTGTTAAGTATTCAGATGACCCCGTAGCCTTTATTTCAGAGGCACTTTCTCCCGCTAAGGTTGTTTCGGTTGAAATTTTAAGCGAGGAGCCTAAGGTTTGCCGTGCAACAGTTCCCGATTCACAGTTGTCCCTTGCAATCGGTAATAAGGGTCAAAATGTTCGTCTTGCCGCCCGTCTTACAGGCTGGAAAATTGATATTCGTCCCGAAAGCGGCTACTACGGCGAGGACGAGGAATAATTGCTAATAAGTTTATTCCCGAAAGGAAAGTGACTTAATGAAGCCAAAGAAAATACCGCTTAGAATGTGTCTTGGTTGTAATGAAATGAAGCCTAAGAAAGAGCTCATAAGGGTGGTAAAATCCCCCGAGGGCGATATTTCACTTGATTTTACAGGCAAGAAAAACGGTCGCGGAGCATATATTTGCCACTGTGCAGAGTGCTTGGAAAGGGCAGTAAAGTCCAAAAGACTAGAGCGTACCTTTTCAGCGGCCATACCAAGTGAGGTTTATGAATCCCTTAAAAAGGAGATGGACCTGATTGGCTAAGGATAAAATACTCACTCTTTTAGGTTTTTGTAAAAAGGCAGGCAAGCTTATTGCTGGCACCGAAAAGGTAACCGAGCTTATAAAAAAAGGCGGTCCTTGTCTTGTAATGCTAAGTCAGGATATTTCACCAAAAACCGAAAAAGAGCTTAAATACCATGCAAGCGGCACAAATGCGGTTTTTATAAGACTTCAGTTTGACCGCGAAACCGTTGCCCACGCCACAAAAACCACTGCGGGTGTGCTTGCAACGGCAGATGAAGGCTTTAGTAAAGCGATTTCGCAAGGAGGAAATGATTGATGAGTAAATATAAAGTTAGCGACATAGCAAAGGATTTTGGTATGTCTTCCAAGGATATTGCCGCTCTTTTAGCCCCCTTGGGCGGAGAGGCTAAAAAAAGCTCAAACGCACTCGAGGAAAATGAGCTTGATTTTATTTTCAATAAGCTTACAAATGATAATTCGGTAGAAAACTTTAATGCCTATTTTGCTATTGGCAATGAGGCAAGGCAAAAGGCTAAAAATGCCGCAAAGGCTGAGCTTGATAAGCTTGAGCAGATTAAAAAGGAAGCCGCCGAGGAGCGTAAAAAGCGTGCCGCCGAGCAAACTAAGACAAACGGCGAGGAGCCAAAGGCTCAGGAGAAAAAGTCTTCCGAAAAGCCTGTTCAAAAAGCAGAGCCCCAAAAGCAAGAGGCTAAAAAGCCTGCAGCTAAAAAGGAGCAGACTGCATCCGTTCCCGAAAAGCTTGATAAAAAGGTTGATGTTAAGGCTGATAAGCCCGCTAAAAAGGCGGAGGATAAAAATCCTGAGCCTAAAAAGCCTGAAACCAAAAAACCTGAAGCTAAAAAGGAAAAGAGCGAGCCTATTATTATTCCGCCTCAGCCCAAAAAAGAAAAGGTAGGTGGTCCTGCACCTAACCGCGGTCCTCAGCAGGTGCGTCGCGTAGATACCAGAGCAAATAACGTAGATATTGAAAAATATAACGAAAAATATGAGAATATTGCACCTGCAAACACAATGAAGGATAATATGCAGCGAAAGCAAAAAATTAAGCAGAAATCTCGCGACCAAAGACGTCCTCAGGGCGTTAAGCGTGAAACCGAGGCTGACCGTATTCGCCGTATGCAGTTAGAAAAGATTAAAAAGACCCCCGTTACCGTTACTGTTGGCGATGAAATCACCGTTGGTGAGCTTGCCGCAGGTCTTAAAAAGACCGCCGCCGAGGTTATTAAGGTTTTAATGAAGCTTGGCGTTATGGCATCTGTTTCGCAAACAATCGACTATGATACCGCCGAAATTGTTGTTTTAGAGCTTGGTTGTAAAATCAAAAAAGCGGTTGTTGTTACAATTGAAGAAAGAATTATGGATGACACAGAGGACACTGCAGAAAGCCTTAAGGAAAGAGATCCAATCGTTGTTGTTATGGGTCACGTTGACCACGGTAAAACCTCACTTCTTGATGCTATCCGCAACGCAAAGGTAACCTCTACTGAGGCAGGCGGTATTACTCAGCACATCGGTGCTTACCGTGTTAATCATGAGGGTCATAATATTACCTTCCTTGATACCCCAGGCCACGCCGCGTTTACCTCTATGCGTCAGCGTGGTGCAATGTCTACCGATATTGCAGTTTTGGTTGTTGCCGCAGATGACGGTATTATGCCACAGACCATTGAGGCTATTAACCACGCAAAGGCGGCAGGCGTTCAGATTATTGTTGCTATCAATAAAATGGATAAGCCCGAAGCCAATCCCGACCGTGTTAAGCAGCAGCTTACCGAGCACTCTTTAGTTCCTGAGGAGTGGGGCGGCGATGTTATATGCGTTCCCGTTTCTGCACACACCCACATGGGTATTGATGTTCTTTTGGAAAATATTCTGCTTGTTGCCGAAATGGCTGAGCTTAAAGCTAATCCCGACCGCCGTGCAAAGGGTGTTGTTATTGAGGCTAGACTTGATAAGGGCCGTGGTCCTGTTGCAACCCTTTTGGTACAAAACGGTACTTTAAATCAAGGCGATATTATTGTTGCAGGCACATCGGTTGGTAGAGTTCGTATTATGACAAACGAAAAGGGTCAAACCCTTAAAACCGCAGGCCCCTCTGTTCCTGTTGAAATCACAGGTCTTGCCGAGGTTCCCTCCGCAGGTGACGATTTTGATGCCGTATCGGATGAGCGTCTTGCCCGTCAGCTTGTTGAGCAGAGAAAGCAAAAGGCAAAAGAGGCTCAGTTCAGTGCCGCCTCCAAGGTTACTCTTGATAATCTGTTCAGTCATCTTGAGGACGGCGATATGAAGGAGCTTAACGTTATTGTTAAGGCTGACGTTCAAGGCTCGGTTGAGGCTGTTCGTGAAAGCTTGGAGAAAATCAGCAACGAGGAAGTTCGTGTTAAGGTTATCCACGGAGGCGTTGGTGCTATTAATGAGTCAGACGTTATGCTTGCAGGCACATCGGGTGCAATCATTGTAGGATTTAATGTTCGTCCCGACTCGGTTGCAAAGGCAACAGCTGAGCGTGACGGTGTAGATATTCGTACCTACCGTGTAATTTACGATTGTATTGAGGAAATTACCGCCGCTATGAAGGGTATGCTCGCACCTAAGTTCCGTGAGGTTCAGCTCGGTCAAATTGAGGTTCGTAATACCTATAAAATCTCCAGCATCGGTACCGTTGCAGGCTGTTATGTAACCGACGGTAAGGTTACCCGTAACGCTCAAATTCGTGTTGTTCGTGACGGTATTGTTTTATCCGAGGATAAAATCGCCTCTCTCCGCCGCTTTAAGGATGATGTTAAAGAGGTGGCACAGGGCTACGAGTGCGGTATCACCTTAGAAAAATACGGCGACGTTAAGGAAGGCGACGTATTTGAAGCCTTTATTATAGAGGAGTATAGAGATTAATGGCAGGTTTTAAGCACGGAAGAATAACATCGGATATTCAGTTAGCTATGTCGGGACTTCTTCGCGAGGTTAAAGACCCAAGAGTAAGCCCACTCATAGGTGTGGTTAAGGTGGATGTTTCGGGAGATTTATCCTACGCCACCATATATGTAAGTGCTATTGATGGGTATGATGCTACCGTAAATTCGGTTAAGGGGTTAAAAAGTGCGGCGGGGTATCTCCGTCGCGAGCTTGGAAGTAGGCTAAGACTTCGCAAGGTACCAGAGCTTCGCTTTGTTGCCGATGATTCTATTATAAAAAGTGCCGAGATTATGAATATAATTGAAGGCTTTGAACACAAAAACACCCCCGATGAGG
>JAGARD010000037.1 GCA_017622415.1 Clostridia bacterium
AATAATTATTTAAACATACAAAATTATTATATAACAAAACCGTAATTTTTACAATAGTTTGACTGCAAAAATTACGGTTCTAATAATATTTTTTGTTTTCAGTGGTAAAAATCATAAATTTTTTGACAAACAGAAAGTGGAATACCCGTTGATTTTTTTATATCTTCAGGTGTGGCGTTTTTGATTTTTTCAATGCTTTTAAAGGTTTTAAGCAAAAGCTTTATGCGTTTATCACCCATTCCCTCTATAAGAGAAAGCTCCGCCATAAGACCTTTTTTTTGACTGCTGTTTCGATGATACGTTATAGCAAAACGGTGAGTTTCCTCTTGGATTGTTGCAATAAGGGTATAGGCTCTGTGATTGGCGCGAATAGAAATATCTCCACCGCCCGCCGTTATAGCACGAGTCCGGTGCTTTGAATCCTTAACCATACCGAACATAGGAATATTAAGACCATAACCTTGCATAACAGGTAAAACCGCATTAAGTTGACCCTGACCGCCATCAAGAAGAATTAAATCGGGTAATCTGCCAAATCCGTTTTTCTCACCGTTTTCGGTTGCGATTTTATATTCACTAAATCTGCGGTCTAACACCTCTGCCATAGAGCGGTAATCATCCTGACCCGAAAAGGACTTTATTCTAAACCTTTTGTAGGCGGATTTTAATGGTCTTCCGTTTTCAAACACCGTCATTCCCGCTACATTTTCATTACCCATTGTATGCGAAATATCGTAAGCTTCAATATAAACGGGCGGTGTTGAGAGTGATAAAAGCCTTGCAAGCTCGTCGAGGGCGGCTGTTTCGTGAGTGTTTTTTTGCTCCAGCTTTGCAAGGTGCTCTGCCGCATTAAAAGCACACATTTTAACAAGGCTCATTTGCTCGCCCTTTTGAGGTATTACAATGCTTACTGCATGCTCGGCCTTTTGCGTTAGCCAGTTTTCAAGTAACTGAGGGTCTGAAACCTCTCCGTCTAAAACAATTCGCTTTGGAATTTCGGTGGCAGAGCTATAATATCTTTCCAAAAATTCAGTTCTATCCAAAATAAGCTCGTCGGGATTATTTATAACAAAAAAGCTCATATCGGTAAGATGCCCCAACCTAAAGCACATAACCGCAAAGCAAAGGGCAGTTTCGGTACGGGCAGTTGCAATAACATCCTGCTCCTTATAGGAGGAGGTTATTACTTTTTGACGCTCGGTTGCACGTGTTAGTGCCTTTATTCTATCTCTAAGCTTTGCCGCTAATTCAAACTCTAAATTTTCTGCCGCCTGCTCCATTTGCTCTTTCAGTTTTGCGGCGGTTTGTACACTTCCGCCCTTTATAAATTCAACCGCTGAATTTACAGCCTCCAAATAATCAGACTGCTTGATTTTTCCGCTACAGGGTGCTAAGCACAGTCCAATATGATGATTAAGACAAGGCCTTGTTTTTCCAATATCACGCGGAAATTGCTTAGAGCAACGAGGAAGACCGAATATTTTTTGTGCCTCATCCACCGTTTGCTTCAAAATCCAACCCGAATTAAACGGGCCTAAATATTCTGCTTTATCGTTTAATTTTTGCTTAACCTCACTTATCATAGGCCAGTCGCCGCTTGTGATTTTTATATAGTGATAGCCCTTATCATCCTTTAAAAGAATATTATATTTAGGGCTGTGCTGTTTAATAAGCGAACATTCTAAAAGCAGGGCTTCAAGCTCGGTATCGCAGATAATATAATCAAAATTTTCTACCTGCTCCACCATTTTTTTAACCTTTAGAGTGTGCTGTTTATCGCTTCCAAAATATGAGCTAACCCTGTTTTTAAGCTTTTTTGCCTTGCCGATGTAAATAATATTCCCCGATTTATTTTTCATAATATAAACTCCCGGAAGCAGTGGCAGGGACATAGCCTTTTTTCTAAGCTCAGCAAGTTTTAAATTCATTAACAGCACCTCCTTAATAAATAACTACAATTTTATTATACACTATTTAAAAATCATTTTCAATAACGATAGAGTTTTATTTGAAAGTTAAAAACCGCCCGTAAAACGAGCGGTTTAATTATAAAAATTAGTTTTTAAGACTTTGGATAGGTGCGGGTATTCTGCCTGCACGACTTATAAATTTAAGTGGGGATGCGGTATTAACCTTCATAACAGGACCGCTACCGAGTAGTCCGCCAAATTCAAGCTCCTCGCCCACCTTTTTACCGATTGCAGGAATAACGCGAACAGCAGTGGTTTTAGAGTTTATCATACCAATTGCGGCTTCGTCAGCAATAATTGCAGAAATAACCTCAGGCGGGGTATCTCCGGGAATGTTTATCATATCAAGGCCAACCGAGCAAACGGCTGTCATAGCCTCTAGCTTTTCAATGGTTAAAGTACCTGCCCTTGCAGCATCTATCATACCTGCATCCTCGGTAACGGGAATAAATGCACCCGAAAGTCCGCCAACGTGTGAAGATGCCATAACTCCACCCTTTTTAACAGCATCATTAAGCATTGCAAGGGCGGCGGTAGTTCCACACGCACCGCATTGTTCAAGACCCATTTGTTCTAAAATATGGGCAACCGAGTCGCCAACTGCGGGTGTAGGTGCAAGTGATAAATCCACAATACCAAAGGGCACGCCCAAAGCATTTGCCGCCTCACGTGCAACAAGCTGACCAACACGGGTGATTTTAAATGCGGTGCGTTTAATAAGCTCAGCAACACCGCTTAAATCCATATCGCCCGCTTTTTCTAAAGCGGCACGCACAACACCGGGACCAGAAACTCCAACATTAATAACACAATCAGGCTCGCCTACTCCGTGGAATGCACCCGCCATAAATGGATTATCCTCAGGAGCATTACAAAATACAACTAATTTTGCAGCACCAATACAGTTTCTGTCTTTAGTAAGCTCGGCCGCCTGCTTTACGATTTTACCCATCATTTTAACGGCATCCATATTAAGACCCGCTTTTGTTGAGCCTATGTTTACCGAAGAGCATACGTGGTCGGTAACACTTAAGGCTTCAGGAATACTTTCAATAAGAGCATAATCACCTGCGGCAAAGCCCTTGCCAACAAGTGCGGAATATCCGCCAATAAAGTTTACACCCATTGCGTTTGCCGCCTTTTCCAAGGTTAAGGCAAACTTAACAATATTTGAAGTCTGACAAGCCGATGCCAACATTGCTATAGGAGTAACGGCAATACGCTTATTTATTATCGGAATACCGTACTTCTTTTCAATTTTCTGACAAACAGGAACAAGCTCTGCGGCACAGGTTGTAATTTTGCGGTATACCTTTTCACAAGCTTTATCAATATCACTGTCGATACAATCAAGAAGAGAAATACCCATTGTAACGGTGCGAATATCTAAATGCTCCTCTTCTATCATTTTAATTGTTTCTAATATATCGTGAGTATTATACATAAATCCTTTGCTCCTTAAATACTGTGCATAGAATTAAAAATATCCTCATGCATAACGTGAATGGACATTCCCATTGCGTCACCAAGAGCCTTCATTTTATCGGCAAAATCGCCGAAATCGCAGGAAATATTTGTAATATCACAAACCATAATCATACAAAACATATCCGACAAAACCGACTGTGAAACCTCAATAATATTCACATTATAATCGGCACATCCGTTAGATACCTTTGCAAGAATTCCAACAGAATCCTTTCCAACAACAGTTAAAACCGCTTTCATAATAACAGCCTCCAAAAATATATTAATACCATTTTAGCACATTTCAAAACAAATGTAAATACATAAAAAGCAAAGAACATTATTATTTAAATTTCGATAAAACTAATTATAGATTAGATAACCATTGACCGTTGTAAATAATACAAAAATATGGTAAAATAAATTAAACAGTAATTATAGAAACGTAATAAAGGAAAACAAAAATGACATTTCAAGAAAGAAAAGCACTTGTAAAATCGTATCTTGGAAAGACGGTAGATATAAAAATAGACCGTCCTATAGGTTACATACATAAGAAAGAAAATTACTGCTTAACCTATCCAATTAACTACGGATATATACCCGGAGTTATTGGTGGTGACGGTGAGGAACTTGATGTTTACTTGCTTGGTGTGAACGAGCCCGTAACCGAGTATAAAGCTCAAATAATCGGTATTGCTCATAGAGAAAATGATGTTGAGGACAAACTCATTGCGGCACCGATTGGTTTGAATTTTACTAAAGAAGAAATCGAACAAGCAATTCATTTTCAAGAACAATATTACAAGACCACAATAGAGGTATTAAAATGAAAGATATTATTTTTAAAACAGACGATTATATTTTCAGCTACCGTGTTGCAGGGATTTGCATACACAACGGAAAAGTGCTTTTACACAAAGCTAAAGGCGATGAGGGTTATGCTTTTCCTGGCGGTCATGTTTCTTTCGGAGAGACAAATGCAGAGACTCTAAAAAGAGAATTTATGGAAGAAATCGGAGCAGATATTACGGTCAGTGAACTTAAATGGGTCGGAGAAATATTCTTCCCGTTAAAAGATAAGCCCTG
>JAGARD010000038.1 GCA_017622415.1 Clostridia bacterium
CGTCCTTGGAGCGGATTACGAGGCTCGAACTCGCTACCTCCACCTTGGCAAGGTGGCGCTCTACCAGATGAGCTAAATCCGCATAAATGGTGCCTCCGATCGGAATCGAACCAATGACACGGGGATTTTCAGTCCCCTGCTCTACCGACTGAGCTACAGAGGCGTAAATGGCGACCTGGATGGGGCTCGAACCCACGACCTCTAGCGTGACAGGCTAGCGTTCTAACCAGCTGAACTACCAGGCCAAAAAGTGGTGGGAACAACAGGGCTCGAACCTGTGACCCTCTGCTTGTAAGGCAGATGCTCTCCCAGCTGAGCTATGCTCCCACAGTTTTGTACGCCTGAAAACTAACTCTTTGTCGGCGACGGATATTATATTACCACACCGACAAACATTTGTCAACACTTTTTTTTGATTTTTTTAAAAAAATTTTTATTATTGACTTTTTGCCAAATTTCGCACCTCTTTTGGTGAAAACTTATATGCTTTATCACAAAAATGGCATTTAA
Organism: Clostridia bacterium; assembly: GCA_017622415.1. Classification (GTDB taxonomy): domain Bacteria; phylum Bacillota; class Clostridia; order Oscillospirales; family Acutalibacteraceae; genus UMGS1279. The sequence continues at coordinate 511 of JAGARD010000038.1, forward strand.
CCTCTACCTCGGGAAGCTCGTCTGCCATTTTATTAAGCTCCTCCGCTCCAAGAGTTATAAGGGCGGTTTCTATTCTTTCCTTAGAGCAATTACATTTATAATATACGTCGTGCTCATATAAAACCTCTACATCAAACTGGCTCAGTGCACGTTTTAAAATACTAAGCGGTGTTTCTCCGCTTGAAAGCATTGCCGTAACCGAGGGAATATTCTCCATTCCCTTTTCGATTTTTTCAATTGTGTCTTCTCCCGCGGCGGGAAGAAGCTGAATTATATATCCGCCTGCCGCCTTAACGGTTAAATCGGGGTTAACAAGCACACCCAGAGCACAGACGGTAGGAATTTGCTCGCTCACTGCATAATATGCGGTAATATCCTCGGCAATTTCGCCCGAAACAAGAGGAATACAGCCGTTATAAGGCTCTTTCATACCTAAATCCTTGGTGATATAAAGATTGCCCGATTTTCCAACCGCACCTGCAACATCCAGCTTACCTTTATTATTAAGTGGGATTTCCACAACGGGGTTGCTAACATAGCCCCTTACATCGCCCTCCCAATCTGAAACGACGATTAAATTACCCGCAGGTCCGCCGCCCGCAAGACGAAGTGTTATGGTGTTATCCTTACTTTTTAGCATATTTCCCATCATAGAGCCTGCGGTGAGAAGTCGGCCGAGTGCCGCCGTAACAACCGCTGAGGTGCTATGGATTTTCTCTGCCTCGGCTACAATATCGGTGGAGTCAATGGCGGTTGCCATTACAAGTCCGTCTGAGGTTATACATCTTATAATTTTACCCATTTTTTATTTCTTCCTTACTATATAGGTTATTCTTTCGCTTTTTTCGTTTGGTGGATTTTCGGTCATATCATCTAAGGTGGCTACTATCTCAAGCCCTGCTCCCTCTAAAGCCGTTATGACCTGTTCATTAGTATATGCGACCTCTGAAAAGCTTTCCGAAAGCCGCTCGTAGCTGCCGTTTTTGTTTTCTACAAAAAAATCCAAATAAATATCTACGGTATTTTCGCCGTCATACTCATTCTGCCATACGCAAAATGCCGTTTCGTCTTCACGCACAAAGGTATTATCTCCTAAAACCTCTTTATGCTTATAGGGGGTATTTAAATCGAAGATAAAAAGGCGTCCCTTTTCCAAAAAGAGTGAAACCCTTTCAATGGCTGCCAAAAAATTCTCATAATCGGTAATATGATTAAGGCTGTCGAGCATTGAGATTGCACCGTCTACCGTACCGTAAAGCTCCAGCTGTTCGGCATACTGATTTAAAAAGAGTGGGTTTGTACTGCCCTCAGGAAGCTTTGAAATAGCGGCGGCGAGCATACCCTCTGAGCAGTCAACACCGATAACATCTATACCCCTTTCAGCCAGAGGAAATGAAAAATTACCCGTTCCGCAGGCTAAATCCAAAAGCAGAGTTGGTTTTTTATCATATTTTTCAAAAAGCTCTAAAAGGCGATTTACTCTAAAGGAATAGTCAACATCCTCGGTAAAGCGGTCATAACAAAATGAAAATGCATCATAATCTGCCACTAACGGTCACCTCCGTCGGTTTTAAAGGCAAAAAATCTTTGACCAAAATAATTAAGAACTATAAATATTCCGCTACCCGCAAGCATTGCAAGATTATCCTTAAGCGTTTTAGAAAATCCGCTTAAAATAAGGTATACAAGCGGCTTTGCGACACCGTAAGCAATGGCATAGCAAAGTACAATATTTATTATAAATTTTAAAACCTCTTTGGCTGATTTTTTGGTCTGCTTAAAGGTGTAATACTTATTTAAAAAGTAGCTTACAATACTGCCTACAACATAATTTGCGGCGGTGGATAGTCCATACCCTACTGAGCACAGATTGTAAAGCAAAAACATAACCGAGTTTCCCACAAGGGTATTTATTATTCCCACAAGCAGAAATTTAAGGGTTATTTTATCAATAATTTTATTTTTCATAACAATTACCTCTCAAAACATTATAACATATTTATTTTTATTGTCAATCGAAACGCGTGGCGCGGTCCAAGACCGTTTATTACGAATAGGTTTTAATCATCGCTAAAACCTCGTTCCGCGTCCGCATAATTTAACGAATAATAGGTAAGTTTTGGCGTAGGGGCGATTATTAATCTCCCGCAAAAACTACAGGATTGAAAGGTCAAAGACCTCTCAATTTACAATTTATCTCTTGCCTTATTTTAAAATATATTGTAAAATAAAACAAATAAATTTCTGTAGGTGTTTTTATGGCTAAAAAGAGTAATACAAAAAGCAAAATTGTATCGGCGGCGTGGAAGCTGTTTTACGAGCAGGGCTATGATGCCACCACCGTTGACGAAATTATCAGAGAGTCGGGCACCTCGCGTGGGTCATTTTACCACTATTTTGACGGCAAGGATGCACTCGTTGGCTCGCTCGCCTACCTTTTTGACGAAAAATACGAGACTTTAATGCCCGAAATTGACATTGAAAGCGACAGCACTAAGCTTTTATTATTCCTTAATTCAAAGCTTTTTGAAATGATTGAAAATACGGTGGATTTGGAGCTTATGAAGCGTCTTTACGCCACTCAGTTGCTCACAAAATCAGAAAAACAGCTTTTAGACCATGACCGCGTTTACTACCGACTGCTTCGCAAGATTATTATGGCGGGTCAAAAAAACGGATACATTACAACTAACGAGTCGGTTAACGAGATTGTAAAATATTACGCCTTTTGTGAGCGTGCAATTCTTTACGATTGGTGCCTTGTTTCGGGTGAATATTCACTCAAAGAAAAAGGCGGTAAGCAAATGGAATTCTTTTTAACCAAGCTAAAGCCATAAAATTTATTTTTTGTATTATTTTTTGTACAGAATAACGTATACTTAATTTTTTCTTTATTTTAAGGCATATTTTGTATTATTTAATAACGCAGTACGGATTTTATTCTGTACTGCGTTCTCTATTGCATTTCTGCACATAATGTGTTAAAATAGTTGGGTATTTTATTTTGGTAGAAATTTCTACCTTATATAAAGGAGTTGTTTTAAATGAAACTTGCAGCATTTATTCTTTATTTTGTTGCAATGCTTGGTATAGGCTTATACTTTTTCTTTAAGTCTAAAAACCAAAGCGGAGAAAAGGATTACTTTTTAGGCGGTCGTTCAATGGGACCTTGGGTAACCGCTATGAGCGCTCAGGCTTCGGATATGAGCGGTTGGCTTTTAATGGGCTTTCCGGGAAGCATACTTGCCTTTGGTATGGGTAAGGTGTGGATTGGTATAGGTCTTGCACTTGGTACAGCCCTTAACTGGATTATCGTTGCCAAAAGGCTTCGCCGTTTTTCAAAAGCCGCAGATGACTCAATTACCCTACCCCAATACTTAACCAATCGTTTTGCATCATCCAGCCCTGTACTAAAGGTTGTTTGTGCAATTATATTCCTTATTGCATTTACCGTTTATGTTGCTTCTGCTTTTAACGCAGGTACCACTGTTTTCTGTGCAGTGCTTCCCTGGTTTGCAGACCACAAGCAGTTAGCAATGCTTATTTTCGCCGCAATTATTTTAATTTACACCTTTATGGGCGGCTACAAGGCAGTTTGCTGGACCGACTTTTTCCAAGGACTTTTAATGCTGGTTGCACTTTTAGCAGTGCCGATTATTATGTACTCATTCGGCAATTTTGACTCTCAGTACACATCCGCATTTGCTGAGGGTGTTACAGCCTTTAATTCCAATCCCTTTACCGCAAGCTGGCAGGATATTACTTCGGGTCTTGCTTGGGGTCTTGGCTACTTTGGTATGCCTCACATCCTTGTAAGATTTATGGCTATAAAGAAGCCTTCCATGGTTAAAAAATCCTCTACGGTTGCTATTATTTGGGTTATTATCACCCTTGGAGCCGCTTGTGTAATTGCATTCCTCGCCCGCACCTTCTTATTCAGCGACGGTTCTTCACTTGCCGCCACACTTATTCCCGCAGGCACACAACAGAATTTGTTTATTGATATTGTAAATGATATTTTCCCCGCATTCTTTGCAGGTGTTATTCTCTCGGCAATTATTGCCGCTTCAATGTCTACCGCAGACAGTCAGCTTTTGGTTGCTTCTTCTTCATTTACAAGTGATATTTACAAGCCCCTTATCCGCAAGGACAAAGCCTCCGACAAGGAACTGCTTTGGGTGGGCAGAATTGTTGTTTTAATAGTTTCTTTGGTTGCTCTTGCTATTGCAATGTCGGGTCTTAACAGCACCTCGGCTTGGGCTTCTAACATTATGGCAATGGTTGAAAACGCTTGGGGCCTTTTTGGTGCCGCATTCGGTCCTGTTGTTATCCTCTCCCTTTTCTGGAAGCGCTTTAACTACGCAGGTGCAGTTGCAGGTATCTTAGCAGGTGCCGCCACAGATATTGCTTGGCTTGTTCTGTTCACAAGCACCGTTACCGATGCAGTTGTTTATAACACAGGCGTTTATGAAATTCTTCCCGGATTTATTGTTGGTGCAATTGTTGCAGTTGTTGTTACCCTTTGCACAAAAGCTCCTAATGAAAAGGTTATTGCAATTTACGAAACCGCTACCGATAAGACTGTTGATGACTAATTTTTAAATTTCATAAAATAATCTGCCAACCGTGATTGGATTTTTCCGGTCACGGTTGTTTTTTTATGTCATAAATATTAGCTTACTTTCATATTCTTTATAAAAAGAAATAAAAAGGAGCTTAAAAAATGGACAAGAAAGTTTTAAAGGAACGGTTTGACTCACTTACAAATTATCTTCCCGAAAATATTAAAAATCTACTTATGGGACTAAACAGCGAGCTTAAGGCATCGGTACAGGAAATACGTCTTCGTGCAGGACGACCCCTTACCATTACAATGGGCTCAAGTCAGTTTTTCGTTTGCAAGAGCGGTACATATATGCTCCCACGTGCCGATTCTTTATACGTTACTGCAGCCGACCTTAGCGACTGCTTTTTAAAGCTTTGCAAGCACTCGGTTTACTCTCATAACTCGGAGCTTTGTGAGGGCTACATAAGTCTTGAGGGCGGACACCGTGCAGGCATTTGCGGAAAGGTGGTTACAAAAAACGGTAAAATCGAAACAATAAGAGATATTTCTTCAATTAATCTTAGAATAGCCAAGGAAATCCCCCATTCAGCCGATGAGATTTTAAGGCATTATAACGGCGGCGGAATACTTATTTGCGGAGGTCCTGGCACGGGCAAAACCACCCTGCTTAGAGATATTTGCCGTCAGCTTGCAAGTGGAAAGGTAGATGGCTTTAAAAAGGTGGCTGTAATTGACAGCAGAGGAGAAATAGCGGCGGTAAGCGGCGGAATACCCAACACCGATATGGGCAGCACCGCCGACATAATAACAGGGGTGGACAAGGCAAAGGGTATTGAGATGGCACTACGTACCCTTTTTCCCGATGTTATAGCCTTTGACGAGCTTGGCGATATGAGTGAGGTTTCGGCGGTAACGCAGAGCTTTAATTCTGGGGTTACGGTTATTACGACAGCACATATCGGAAGCTTTAACGACCTCATAAAACGTCCTACCGTTTCATCCCTTTTAAAAACGGGTGCGATTGAGTGGGTGGTGCTGTGCAGAAGGGGCTTTACCTTTAAAATAAAGAATATAAATGAGCTTGAGGCTTTTAAAAAGGAGCTTGCAGTTTTATGAGATTTATAGGAATTTTGCTTTTATCCCTCACCCCCATTTTGTTTGGTCTTGATTACCGAAGCTCCCTTAAAAAACGCAGAGATTTGTATTTAAAGCTTAGGTCCTTTGTGATTTTTGTAAAGGAGCAAATTCGTTTTTGCGGCAGGGAGCGAGATGAAATTTTTGCCCTTTCAGATACCAACCTAGACTTTAACGATAGCTTTTTTAAATCGGTTAAAAACGCCATTAAAAACGGAGAAAATTTAACGAAAATCCTTTATAATTTTAACGATATTCGCCTAAAACCCAAAGAGATAATCGAAATAAGCACCTTTTTTACCGAGCTTGGCAAAACCGATACCGAGGGGCAAATTAATCACTGCGATTACTATATAAATCTGTTCGAGCAGGTGGGCCGCAATTTAAGCGATGCCTACACTGCAAAAAGCCGCATATCGCTAGGGCTGTCTTTTTCCCTTACGGCGGCAATGTTTATTATTATGATTTAGGATAATGCTTTGATGGAGATAGATTTCATTTTTAAAATAGCCGCCATAGGCATAATAGTTGCGGTACTCAATCAGCTTCTTATACGCTCAGGGCGTGAGGACCAAGCAATGCTTACCACCCTTGCGGGTCTTGTGGTTGTGCTTTTTATGGTGGTTCAGGTTATAGCCGAGCTTTTTGACACCATAAAGGAAATTTTTGGTCTTTAGCTATGATTAAAATTGCTCTTTTTGCAGTTATAGCCCTAATAGTCATTGTTGTGTTAAGGCAGTACCACCCCGAATACGCACTTCTTACCGCGGTTATTTCGGGCGGTATTATTCTTGTGTTTTTAGTGTGTGAGCTTGCCTCTCCCCTTTTTTCACTGCTTAAAATGCTTAACTCCTACGGTGTGGCAGAGGGGCTTACCGACTACATATTAAAGGCACTTGGCATTTGCATAATAACAAATTTTTCGGTGGAGCTTTGCACCGATTTCGGTCAGACATCCCTTGCATCAAAGGTTGAAATGGCAGGTAAAATTGCAATATTTATACTTTCTCTGCCCATTTTGGAAAATATTTTGGAGGTAGGGCTTTCCCTTTTGTGATGAGAAAAATAAAAAAATCGGGACTGTTTTTAAGCTTTTTGTTAATTTTAATGTTTATACTTACAGTAGGTGCAAAAGCCGAGGGAGATGCTATAGATAATGAGCTTTACAAAAAACAATTCGAGCAAAGCGGAGCTGGGGATTTAATCTCCGCACTGCCCGACGATACCGCCAAAATCTTAGATGATTTTGGGCTTGAGATAGAAAATCCAAATTCTCTTTTTTCAGCCGACACAAAAAGTATATTTTCCGTTTTGTACGACTTTTTGACCAAAGGAATTTCAGCCCCCCTTAAAACGGCACTTTCTATAATAGGGGTTTTGCTTATTTTCGCCTCGTTTGAGGGATTTTTGGAAAAAGAGCAAAGCAATATTACGGTCTTTGTATGCTTTATTGCAAGCATTATAGCCACCGCTCCCATTTTTTCGGTTATGGACTCGGTAAAGCAGGCAATTCAGTCGCTGTCTGCCTTTATGCTAAGTCTTGTTCCTGTTTATTCAGGGATTATGCTTTCTCTTGGAAATAGCACGGCATCAGGCGGATTTAGTACACTTTTGCTAGGTGCAAGCGAAACCGTTTCCTACCTTATTTCATACCTTTTTATACCCCTTTCGGGGGCGGTTATGTGCCTTGGAATTTGCGGCGGAATTTCGCCCGTTGCAGGTATTTCCCGCCTTTCGGAATGGATAAAAAAATCAGCAAACTGGGCTATGGGAATAGCTACAACCCTTTTTTTGAGTATACTTTCACTTCAAAACACCTTTGCCCAAGCCACTGACGGTCTAGGGCTAAGAGCCTCCAAAGCGATGCTTAGCGGTACAATTCCCATTATGGGGCCCGCCATTGCCGAAACAATTTCCACCGCACGAGGCTGTCTTGGACTTCTGCGTTCGGGTGTTGGAATTTATGCCGTTGCCGCCATAGGGGTTTTGGCACTTCCAATTATAATTCAGCTTGTTTTATGGCGGTTTTCTATGTGGATAAGCTCGGCAGTCTGCGAAATTTTCGGTATGAAGCAGGTGGAGGGGCTTTTACGGTCGGTGGATTTTTGCCTGTCGGTGCTACTCTCGGCAGTTTGCTTTACCGCACTGCTGTTCATAATCGCCCTAGCAATGACTTTTAGAGGCTAGATGCTGGAGGCTGGATAATTAAACCTGAAATTTATCTAATAGGAGATAAAAATGGATTTTGTGAAAATTTTATCGGCGACATCGGTTCTTCTTGCCGCTTTGTGGCTTATTGCTCCGAGGGGGAAATCGGCGGGGGGCTTTAAATACGCAATGGGACTTTTTGTAATATCGGTTATTATTTCAACAATTAATGTCTCCGCCTTTACCCTACCTGAAAGCCTGCCCACAAATACCTCCGCCTCAGCTACCGAAACTGCTAAGCGGCTATCAAACGGTACGGCTGTTTACGTAATTGAAAGTCTGCTTGAAAAATGCGACATAAAATTCGGGGAAATACGGATTATTACGGATAATTCAGAAATTGACAGCATAAATATTACCAAAGCCTATGTAGAGCTTGCACCTAAGGATTTCGAGAGGGCAGCAGAGATTATAAAAAAACAAACGGGAATAATTTTGGTGGACGGTGGATAAAATGGAACAGTCGTTAATGCCCTTTAAAAAGGTTTTTAAAACAAACAAAAAAACAACACTTTTTATTATTTTAGGTATGCTTGGCATACTTTTTATCGCCTTTGGGGGACTGGGTAATAAAGCTTCCACCGAGGGCGTGACAGAAATAAAACAAAGCGACACCGAATACTGCAGTCAGCTTGAAGATAAAATAAAGGGACTTGTGACGGCAATTACGGGAAGCGACTCCTGCGTTGTTGCGGTCACCTTGGAAAATTCAGGAGAATACGTCTATGCCGACCAAAATAAGGTTGATTTAAATCAGACCGAGGATAAGGCTACAAATGCCACCACAACCAAGGAAAGCCGAAAAACTGAACAGGAATACATAATTGTTGAGGGTAAGGACGGCAACCAAACCGCCCTTATTGTTACCGAAAAAAAGCCGGATATAAGGGGGGTTGCAATAGTCGCATCCGGCATTAACAATATGAATTACGACTTGATTTCATCCTGCATTTCATCAATGCTGGGTATAC
>JAGARD010000039.1 GCA_017622415.1 Clostridia bacterium
AGGATACTACCGAGCTCCCTGAGGAAGAGGATTTATGGGTAGACGAAGTACCGGGTGACGAGCTTCCCGAGTATGACGATGACGAAATGTATTTTGAGGAAACCGTTAACGTTTTTAACGGCTCCGCTCCCGTTCAATCAAATTTCTTAGGGTTAAATACCGTTTACCATTGCTATACCTATATTAATGATGAGGACGGCAGAAACTACACCGAGGAGCAGGCACAGCTTGAATTTAACCGCTTGCAGAACACAGGTGTAAAAATTGTTCGTACCTACTATAACCACGAGTACGCTTATGATAAAAATACAAGCTCCTTCAATTGGGAAAGCGACGATATGAAAGCCGTTTATAAGTGGATGCAGGAAATGCAAAAGCGTGATATTTCTGTTGCCCTTAATACAGGCTGGAGTTTGCGCGGCTGTTATGTTCCAAACTATTACGCCTCTTGGCTTGGCTGCTATGTGGAGGGCGATTTGGAGGCCACCGCTAAAAACAATGCGAATTTTATAAGGGATTCCCTTAATCAGTTCCGTGCCCACGGTATTAATAATATAGATTATCTTATTTTGTTTACCGAGCCACAGCAAACCGGCGATGACCCCAATTTAAAGGATTGGAGTTCCGGAAATCTTAAAAACTTTACCTGGGAAGAATCCTATGATTTTGACCCCAATACAGAGCGCTGGTTTGTCTGCTCACGTGCTATTCACGATGCTTTGGTTAAGGATGGTACACGCAGCCTTTATAAAACCGTAGGCCCCAACACAGCGTATGGTTGGACCGCTAAAGATAGCGATGTTTATATGACACCCCTTTATTACTTTGCAATTAAATATGCAAGTGATTTTGTAGATATTTATTCCGACCACCGTTATCCAAATATATCTAAAGTAGAGCTTGATACAGTTACTGCTGTAATTGACGATAACCTTGGCTTACACGATACAGCAAAAATGGCTCACGATATAGGTAAAGAATTTTGGTATGATGAAACAGCCGTGCGTGGTGGTACTAAGTTGTTTAATCATCCCAACGATAACCGCTCCGAAGGCCTGCATATAGGAAGCTATTTTGCCGACTCTATGAACCACGGTGTTCAAAATATAATGTGGTGGTACCTTTTCGACCAGCAGTGGCCCAATAACCACACCTATAATGGTGATGACTTCGTAAACGGTATGCATTGCTGTGGCTTGGTTCCCAGCCTTATAGATAGCTATATTCCCCAAACGGGTTATTATTCATATTCTTTACTTAGTAAGTACTTTGGTAACCTTGCTACTGTATATAAAGCAGAGGCTGAGTATGAATACTTTAACTGCGGCGTTCAAAAGGATAAGGACGGCGAATGGAGTATTTGTATTTCCAATATTGAAACTGACCCAGGATATATTGAAATTAATTTTGAAGAAAATATAGGCAATAAAAAATTCTATCGCCACGTTTTCGATGCAATGAACATTGTTCCCACTATGGAAGCGGAAATTGTACCTGCCGATAAAATAATCACCACTAAGGGTGACTGTCTGGCAGATAAAATCCCCGCAAACAGCGTTGTTGTTTATACAACCGTTAAGGATTAATGAAAGGAGAAAAATAAAATGAAAAAAATCTTAAGTATTTTACTTAGCTTGGTTCTTCTCCTTTCTGCTATTGTACCCTCCTTTGCAGTGGGTACCGAGTCCGAAAAAACAATAGTGCCCGTAAGTTTGGACTGGCAAAATGTTAATAACTGGATTAAAAACTCTGCAACCACTAAAAATATTGGCACTAATACGGGAGCAGTAGCTTATGAGGGCACAGGTGTTGCACTGGATAGCACAACCTTCCCTGATAAGGGAACAACCATAAAGCTTGATAGCAACGCATTAAGAGTTTCCTTGCCCCTTGCTACTAAGGCAAACACTAATTATAGGCTCAGCTTCTCATATTATGCCGATGCGGTAACATCTTCCAACCTTGGTGGCAGCTCGGTAACCTATGCCCTTTCTGATACAGGTATTTTCATTCCCAATCACCCCGCTTTTGAGGG
>JAGARD010000040.1 GCA_017622415.1 Clostridia bacterium
GTATTTTACATATATTTTCCCATCAACAACTGCATAACAAACAAGCAGCCGCCTAATTGCGACTGCTTGCATAAATCTTTTCTGTTTTAACTCTTTACCCCAACTATTGACAAAGAGCCCCTTTTATTTATACTAGTTGATAAATGCATCGTGAACAGCAGTAACAGCACGTTCAGCATCATTTACATCAATTAAAACAGAAATTTTAATTTCGCTTGTGGAAATCATTTGAATGTTTATGCTAGCATCAGAAAGTGCTTCAAACATCTTAGCGGCAACGCCGGGATGAGTTTCCATACCTGTACCAACAATAGAAACCTTTGCAACTGTTTCATCATGTAAAACCTTGCTGTATTTAAGGGAATCTTCAAGCTTTTCAACTGCGGCAATCGCATCCTTGCACTGATCTTTTGAAACGGTAAAAGTAATATCCTTAGTACCGTCACGACCAACAGACTGCAAAATAATATCTACATTAATTTTCGCCTGACCAAGAGCATTAAACACCTTAAAAGCAGTGCCGGGATGGTCACTAAGTCCAACTATTGAAATACGAGAAACATTTTTATCACAAGCAACGCCACGAATTAACATTTTTTCCATTTTTACTGTCTCCTTCACAATTGTACCGGATTTTTGAGGCTCTAGACTAGAACGAACCTCTAACTCAACATTATATTTTTTAGCCATTTCTACAGAACGATTATTTAGAACCTGTGCTCCGAGGGTTGCAAGCTCAAGCATCTCTTCATAGGTAATTTCGTCCATTTTAACAGCGGTGCTTACCTTGCGTGGGTCAGCGGTATAAACACCGTCAACATCGGTATAAATCTGGCAAAGATCTGCCTTTAGGGATGCCGCAATAGCAACAGCACTAGTATCAGAACCGCCACGACCTAAAGTGGTAACATCATCATATTTATTAATTCCCTGAAAGCCTGCAACAACAACAATGTTACGACGGGCGAGCTCTGCTTTAAGTCGCTCTGACTCAATTTTTTTAATTCTAGCTACTGTGTAGTTTGAGTCGGTTTGAAAGCCTGCCTGCCAACCAAGAAGCGAAACAACGGGAAAACCAAGCTTTTCGATAGCCATAGCAAGTAAGGATATAGAAATCTGCTCACCAGCCGATAAAAGCATATCCATTTCTCTTTTTGATGCAGCGGGATTAATTTCCTTAGCTTTATCAATGAGGTCGTCAGTGGTATCGCCCTGTGCCGAAACAACAACCACTACATTGTTGCCTTTTTTGTACTCATCAGTAACAATTCGTGCAACATTGTTTACTCTTTCGGCGTTTGCAACCGAGCTACCGCCGAACTTTTTAACAATAAGTGACATAAAATTTACTCCTCCATATTAAGGACGTTCTCTGCTATTGCACCAACAGAATCGGTACGAAGCTCGGTAACAGTCCAATTAAAAATACCGTTTTTCTTTAGCTCAAGCCCTACTCTTTCGACGAAATTGTTATCCTTATCGTCAACAATAGCCATTACGGTTGAGCCTGCACCGCTGATATATACGCCATAAGCCCCCACCTCATAAGCAACGCGGAAAGCTGTATCAACACCCTTAATAAGACCAAGTCTAAAGGGTTGATGAAGCATATCATCAGTAGCGATTTTTAAATTTTCTAACCTACCCGAAAAAAGGGATGCTGTCATAAGGGCGGCACGCGAAAGATTAAACACCGCATTATCTCTTGATACGCTCTGCGGTAAAACCGAGCGTGCGTGTGAGGTTTTTAAGGTTTCGGGTGGAATTAAAGCCACAAATTTAGTATGTCCATCCACGGGAACACTTACCGAATAAACCTTACCGTGACTGACTGCACAGGTAACAAGTCCACCCAAAATTGCAGGTGTTGTATTATCAGGATGCCCCTCAATTGCTGCTGAAAGATTTATAAGCTCTTCTTTAGTTAAAGGATTACCCAAAAGTGCATTTGCACCCATAAGTCCGCCAACCAAACAAGCCGAAGAGCTTCCAAGACCTCTAGCCATAGGGATTTTATTGCTTTGTCTGATTTTAAGTCCTTTAAATGGTTTATCTACTATCTCATAGATACGCTTTGCAGAAGAAAAAATCAAATTGCTTTCATCTGTCGGAATTTCAACATCATCCAAAGAAACAATATCTATTCCATCATATTCTTCTAAATAAATTGTGTTATACATTGTAAGTGCCAAGCCTAAGCTATCAAAGCCTGAGCCTAAATTGGCACTTGTAGCGGGTACTGTTACCTTTATCAAAGCTACACTCCTAATCCAAAACGTGAAGAACAGATATGTTTCTAAGCTGTTTTATTGAAGCGATTTTTTCTTTTAGCTCTGCCTCAACCCCTGCAGGCGTAATAAATGCAACTTCATTATTATCTTTACCAGCTATAATGAATTCCGCATCATCAAAAATACCAAAAATATTAGCCTTTGCATCAAGTGTATCATCAACCTCGGCACGGACATAAAGTCTGGTTTTAACGGTTTTTGAATCAACTACATAATCCTCAAACCCGCAATCCCAAGAAAGATATTTTCTTGCTTGAAGATGCTTAACACAGTCTATAACATCAGCAACTACAGCACTTGCGGTAGGAAGTTTTCCCGCTCCCCTGCCGTAAAAAAGAACATCTCCAACAGCATCACCGCGAACCATAACGGCATTAAATACATCATCTACGCCAGCGAGTTGATTATTCTTGGCAACAAGTGCAGGATAAACATCAGCAGTAATTTTTCCATCATCTAAAAGCTTAGAATAACCAATAAGCTTAATAACATAACCTGCTATATCGGCATACTCAACATCTGAAAGGGTAATTTTAGTAATACCCTCAGTACGGACCTGCTCAGGATAAACGTGCTTACCAAAACAAAGAGATGCCAAAATACATATCTTGCGGCAGGTATCGTGTCCATCAACATCAGCCGAAGGATTACGCTCCGCATAGCCTAACTGCTGTGCTAAAGCCAAAGCATCATCAAAGGACATATTATCTTTTATCATTTTTGTTAAAATAAAATTGGTAGTACCGTTTAAAATTCCGAATACTTCATACAAATCGTTGGCGGCAAGGCACTGAGCAATGGGGCGAAGAACAGGTATTCCACCGCCTACACTAGCCTCAAAAAGGAAATTAACATTCTTCTCGCCAGCTATTTTTAAAAGCTCTGCACCGTAAGCTGCAACAAGCTCCTTGTTTGATGTACATACACTTTTGCCAGCCTCAAGGCAAGCCTTAACATAGTCGTAGGCAGGATGAATGCCACCCATAACCTCAACAACAACTTTTATACTATCGTCCTTTAAAATAAGGTCAAAATCCTTGATAAAACGGTCACTGTAATCAAGACCGGGAAAATCTCTTAAATCAAGAATATATTTAACATTGATGTTGCTTTTTGCTTTAACAGCAATGCTTTTATCGTGCGAAAGCAAAACCTCTACTACACCTGAGCCTACAACTCCGTGACCCATAACCGCTACATTTACAGTTTGCATTTTTTATCCTCCAAAACTAAACCCCGCCCAATACCTGTTCAAGGGTTATTACTCCATCAATTTTTGACAGGCGTTCAACAACCTTAGAAATATCTCCATCTCTCACTTTGCTGCGATATGATACAGTAACCTGCGCGACGCCTCCCGACGGCATACCTTGGTTGATGGTTAAAATATTAGCTTTCATTTCGTGCAAAACAGAAATAAAAAGCGAAAGCACACCTGCTTTGTCCTCTAAAACAGCAGACAAATTTACAATACTTTCATTTGCAACCGCTTTGTATGCAAATACTGAATCACGGTACTTGTAAAACGCACTTCTGGAAATCCCGCACATCTTTGCCGCTTCGGTTGCACTTTTAGCTTTTTTACAGTTTAAAATCCGCTTTGCTTCAACAACCTTGCTGAAAACTTCGGGTAAAACTTCTGTTTTAACAAGCAACATATCAGACTCCATTTTTGTCCACCACCCAAGCACATATGTATTTAGATTACAACTATACCACATTTTTACAAACAAATCAATAGCAGTTATAAAGAATTTTTTAATTTTTTTTATTAATTAATGTGCAAAATTACGAAATTCATTAAAATACACTTGAAGATAGCATTATTTTAGAGTATTATAATAATATAACACTAAAAAAGGATGATTTTTTTGACCACAGAAAGAAAGCAAAAATTTTTAATAGATATTGCGTTTTATGCCGTTATTATTGCAATAATCTATTTTGCATTTAAATTTTTATCGCTTTATCTTCTTCCCTTTGTAATCGGTATTTTTGTTAGTTTTTTTGTTCAAAAGCCAGTAAAAGCCATAAACAAAAAAACAAAAATATCCAAAGGTCCATTAACCATAACCTTTGTTGTTGGCAGTTATATTTTGATAGTAGCGGTCATTGCTTTACTAATTTATTTAATCTATCGCTGGTTAAGTGGCATAGTAGCAATTCTACCCGATATGATGCCTGAATTTTTAGAGTTTATAAATGGATTAAACTCCTCACTTACCCAAACTCTTGAAGGTTTACCTGAAGAGGTAACTAACTATATAAGCACACTCCCAACAAAATTAACCGAAGCTATAGGCACTTTAGGTTTGGCTCTTTCTGATTGGGCTTTAAGTATCGCAACAAGCATACCCTCCTATTTAATAAGCATAATTGTAACCGTTGTGGCTAGCTGTTATATTGCTTATGATTATGATAAAATCATCCTTTTTGCAAAACAAAAAACACCAATTAAAACTTGGATAATGATTATTGAAATTAAAGATACATTCTTTAAAAACATTTTTAAAATGCTAAAAGGTTATATTTTGCTTATGCTTATAACCTTTACAGAGCTTACCATAGGCTTATTGCTTATAGGCCAAAGTAACGCAATTTTACTAGCAGCTGTTATATGCGTTATAGATATACTCCCTGTATTGGGAACGGGTGCCGTTGTAATTCCTTGGGCAATAATTTCATTATTCACAGGAAATATTTGGAAAGCCTTGGGCCTTATAATAATGTATATAATTATAACTGTGATACGCAATTTCTTAGAGCCCAAAGTAATTGGAAATCAAGTAGGACTTCACCCCCTCATAACTTTACTTTCAATGTTCTGCGGCCTTAAATTGTTAGGTATTATAGGCTTGTTCGGTTTCCCAATTGCCCTTATTGTGTTCAACGACCTTAATAAACGCGGAAAAATAAACTTTAGTCTAGGTGATAATTCAAATTAGCAATCGAACTTAGAAACCACATAATTTTATCTTAAAAACGCACCAAAAAAATCGGTGCGTTTTTTGCATATATTCTCATTCTCACGAATAATAATAAAATAGGAATTTTTATAAGGAGAGATGGGAATGGATTTCAAAATCACAAATTTTGATGTTTCAACAGAGCAAATCTATCTGGAGCAAACCGCAGAAATACCAATTGATATTGACTTTACACTTTCAGACTATGAAGGAGAAATAAAAAAGGTTTTAAATTGCGAAATAACTCCGTATATAACCTCTAAACAAATAAGCGGAAGCTCTTTATTGGTAGAAGGAGAAGCCATATTAAAGGTTATATATTCAGCTCCAAACGGTGAGATTTTTTGTACCGAACAGGAGGTCCCGTTTAAAAAGACATTTGACGGGGACAAAAATCTTGACGGTGGATATTGTGAAATATTTACAGCTTTGCTTATTCATTCTTGCCGTGCAGTAACCGAACGTAAAATCAGCATACGCAGTTCACTTAAGCTTGAAGCAAAGGTAACAGTAATCGAAATAAATGAAATAATTTCAGATGTAGACAGTATTTTCTTTGAACAGCTTAAGGGTGACGCTTTTGCAACTATTCCGCTTGGAAAAACACAAAAAACTATTATTGTTGACGAAGAAATTAATATACCTCAAAATCTTCCTAATGCCAAAAGAATAATTCGAGCAAGCGGAGTTTCAAACATAACAGACTGTAAAATTGTTGCCGATAAAACAATAGTAAAGGGAAATCTTAAGGTATCGGTATTTTACTGCACCGAAGAAAATGAATTTGCAAAATATAACGTAAATATTCCGTTTAATCAAATAATTGATATAGTGGGTATAAGTGAGTTGTGCGAATGTGATGCAACCTCTCATATTTGCGGTCTTGATATTTCAGCAAGAAATTCCGATGATGATGAAAGCCGAAAATTCATTTTAATAAGTAAGCTGGAAATAAGCGTTTTTGCACGATGCAGTAATAAAGTCCCCGTAATATACGATATATATTCGACTAAGCATACAACAGTTCCAAAATGCAACGAAGTTAAATTTTCAAAGCTTGCGAAGCATATAGATGAAAGCTTTTTGTGTAAAAAAATACTTAATTTGCCAAACGGTGAAATCGATAAAATTTTCGATGTATGGTGTAAATGCGGAAACTCCGATATAAAATACCATAACAATTCTGCCGTAATAAGCGGAAATATTTTAGCTTCTGTTTTATATGAAAGCTCAGACGGAATGCCTGATTTTTTTGAAAGAATAATAGAATTTGAATACCCTATTAACTTCGATGAAGAGTTAACTTCTCCACAGTGCAAGCCTGAAATTAAAATAATAGACTGCGATTTTTCCTTAACACCGTCAGGCGAGCCCGAAATCAAATTAGAACTACTAATTCATGCAGCGGTTTATGACTCTTATAAATACTCTGTAATAACCGAGCTTACGGTTGATGAAGAAACCCCCTTAAACAACTCTGCTTCACTTATTGCATATTACGCAGATAAAGGCGAAAAGGTTTGGGATATTGCAAAAAGCTTTTCGGCTAAATTAAATGAGCTTTTAAAAATCAATCACTTAACCGAGGATACAGTAACAACTCCTAAAATGCTTCTTATTCCCCGTATATAGTTTTAACGGCTATTTTACGTTTTGTAAGATAGCCGTAATTTTGTTTATACAATAGATATTGACATTAATTTTTTGAAGGCTTATAATATTAATAACAAAACTTTAGGAGTGTTTTTTATGGTTTTATGTATTTTATCACTTATTATTTTAATTATTGGAATTATAGCTTCAATAGTTATAACAAAAAAACAAACAGCTAAAAAGTTTTTATACATACCTATTATCATTTCTGTTGTTGGTGCTTTAGGTATGTTTTTAAGCTGCATTGTTTCAGTTCCAACAGGTCACACAGGTGTTGTTGTAACCTTTGGTAAGGTTGAAAACTACACCTTTGAGGCTGGCGTGCACGTTAAGCTCCCCTACTCAGATGTAATTAATATGGATAACCGTACTCAAAAAGGATCAGAGCAGATGGCGTGTTTTTCCAGCGACATTCAAGAAGTATCTGCTACATATACATTAAACTACCGTATTGAAAAAGCCAATGCACAAACAATCTACAAAACTATTGGCAAGGATTATTACAATACAGTTGTTACGCCTTGCATACACGAATCTTTAAAGACAGTTACTGCAAAATATAACGCTGAGGATATTATCGGCTCCCGTGCAAAGCTTGCAAAAGAGGTTGAAACTATGCTTGCAGCTAAGCTTAAGCAATATAATATTGAGCTTGTAAGCACCGCAATAGAAAATTTAGATTTCACCGATTCGTTCACCCAAGCGGTTGAAGACAAGCAGGTTGCCGCACAAAACAAGCTTAAAGCCGAAACACAAGCCGAGCAAAAAATCATTGAAGCTGAAGCTGCCGCCAAAGCTAAGCTTATTGCCGCCGAAGCCGAGGCAAAGGCTAACGACACCATAGCAAAATCACTTAATGATAACATTCTTTACCAACAATGGCTTGAAAAATGGGATGGCGACCTTCCTCAGGTTGCAGGCTCTGACGCAAACGTAATTATTGACGGACTCACCTCCTCCAAAACCGCCCCAAGCAAAACCGAATAATCATAATTAATTTACCTTTATATAAAAACAGAACCTCCGTTTTATGAGGTTCTGTTTTTGCATTATAATTAGTTTAAAACTGCAATTCCAATGTTAAGATAAAGAGCAAATAAAAGCCAAACTATATATGGAATAAACAAATATGCACTTAATTTGTTTATTTTAAGGGCTCTAACAGTGATTATAATAACTAAGGTCAAAATCGCTACTATAATTACTGCGGCTAACCAAAAGGCCTGCAATCTCCAAAAAACCAAGGGCCATAAGGCGTTTAATATAAGCTGAATCCAATATAATTTCAGTAAATCTGAGATTTCAGAATTTCTTACATTGCTTAAAAAATATGCACTAAGCCCCATAAGAAGGTATAAAATGCTCCAAACAATCGGAAATACAATTCCAGGTGGTGAAAGCGTCGGTTTGTTAAGCGAAGCATAAATCTGTTCCGTTCCACCGCCTAGCAGTGCCCCAATCACACCAAACACAAATGTTAAGCCAACATATAAAAGCAGTTTTTTCAGTTTAATTGTTCTTATGACCATATTAATACCCCTTTATAAATATTATTTACATCTCAATATATTTTATTAAACAAAGGGGATGTCTAATAACACATAAATAAAAAAATTATAAAATTGCATCTTCAATTGCCAATAATCTATTATATTTCGCCACACGATCGGTACGACAGGGTGCTCCGCTTTTAATCATAGTTGCATTAACGGCGACCGCTAAATCTGATATAAAGGTATCCTCACTTTCACCCGAACGATGAGAAATAACGGTTTTATAACCGTTTTTTAATGCTAAATCAATAACCTCCAAGGTTTCACTTACAGTACCAATTTGGTTTGGCTTAATTAAAATAGCATTGCCCGCATTCTTTTCAATGCCCATTGTTAATCGCTTTGTATTAGTAACAAATAGGTCATCACCTACAAGCTGAACATCCTTTCCAAGATGTTTGGTTATTTTACACCAACCCTCCCAATCATCCTCAGAAAGCGGGTCTTCCACAGAAAGTATAGGAAAATCCTTACAAAGCTTTTCAATCATATTAATAAGCTCATCGGATGACATATAGTTACCACGTTTTGGAAGATAATATTTACCTTCGCGATACCATTCACTAGAAGCAACATCAAGTGCAAGACCGACCTCGTTAAACCCATAGCCCGCTGAAACAATAGCTTCACATATAAGCTCTAACGCATCACGGTCGGACTCAATATCAGGTGCAAATCCCCCTTCGTCACCCACGCCAGAGCGAAGTCCCTTATCACCTAAAATTTTACCCAATTTATGGTAGATTTCACTTCCCATACGAACTGACTCTGCAAAGGTTTCGCCCTTAGGCAAAATCATAAATTCCTGAATATCAACATTGTTTGATGCGTGTGCACCACCGTTTAAAATATTCATCATAGGAATGGGCATACTTTTACCCGATATTCCGCCCAAATATCTGTAAAGCGGTAGATTATGAGATTCTGCCGCAGCACGAGCATAAGCAATAGAAACAGCAAGAATAGCATTTGCACCTAAGGAAGATTTGTTTTCAGTTCCGTCAAGCTCAAGCATTGTTAAATCGACAGATTTTTGATTTGGGCAAACAAGCTCACAGAGGCTTTTTGCGATAATATTATTAATGTTATCAACAGCCTTTGTTACCCCCTTACCCCCGTAAACAGATTTATCCCCGTCACGAAGCTCCATAGCCTCATAAGCACCTGTAGAAGCACCTGATGGCGAAATTCCTATGCCTGCACTTCCGTCTGATAATACAACCTGAGCACAAACAGTGGGGTTTCCACGTGAATCTAAAATTTGAAGTCCTTTAACCGATGATATAGTCGCCAAAACTATCACTCCATATATTATTTTTACTTATTATTTCCAAACAAAGTAAAATAATGCAAATATAAAATAATTATCATAAAATTGCTATAAAAGCAGATAATTTTTAAAGTCATTTATATAAAATGCCTTTTTTGAAAAAAATGAAAAAAAAGCCTTGACAAATTTACTTTTAATGGTATAATAATTATTGCGTTTTGTGTAATGCAAAAATATGGTGGATGTAGCTCAGTTGGTTAGAGTGCCAGGTTGTGGCCCTGGAGGTCGTCGGTTCGACCCCGATCATCCACCCCACTTTTTTTATATGTTAATATTGGGGTGTCGTCAAGCGGTAAGACACAGCACTTTGACTGCTGCATTCGTAGGTTCGAATCCTGCCACCCCAGCCAAAAACAAGTTTCGCCTTTTGGGCGGAGCTTGTTTTTATTTAGTTGCAGGATGAGAACCGTGGTTCGTCGAAGCATTACAAACGGTGCGATAGCCGTTTGTAAATGTGAAGTCTCGAGCGCCACTAAGCCTTTCGGGCACCGCTCGGAGCGGTCGAAAGGCTGTGGGCACAGAGTATCCTGCCACCCCAGCCAAAACAAGTTTCGTATTTTGCGAGACTTGTTTTATGGCTCTTTTTCGTAGCCTGTGGACAAAAAATCCTTGTTCTGCAGAACAAGGATTTTTTTAATATACTATTCAATTATACTTGTTATCTTCTCTAGCTTTTCACGAATTTTTATGCTTTGGGGGCAAACATCCTCACATTTACCGCACTTTATGCAGTCAGAAGCTTTTCCGCTGTTTATAGGAAGCGAATTAACAAATTCATCTTTTGTAATTTCAGCAGATGAATATACATTATATTCATTAAATATTTTAGAAATGGGAATATTTTTAGGGCAAACATCTGCGCAGTAATTGCAGCTTGTACAGGGTATTAAATTTGCCTTCCTTATAACCTCTCTAGCCTTATCGGTAACCGCAAGCTCCTTTTCATTTAAAGGAACAAA
>JAGARD010000041.1 GCA_017622415.1 Clostridia bacterium
AAGCATCATCCACAACAGATGTTATTCCCGTATACATCCATACATCATCCTCAAGGGCAATGTAATTGTAGCCGTCTGTTGTCTGAACAACATTTTTCTGACCGAAAATCGAATTCCAATAACCGTTGGTATAAGCACCCCATAAATCGGCTTGCTCAATAAGCATTTCAGAATCATAAACGGTATCAACCCACTGTGGTACCTCAGCTACAGGATAGTTTTTCATCTCACCCGTAACGGCATCCACCATAATAATACCCGTAATATCTCTGCCGCCTAAAAAGCCTATTGTATAGTCATAATAGGAAATGTTCCAAAATGGGTGACCGTTATCATCAATTTCAAAAGAAACCGATTCAAACATTTTTGTAGGATAACTAAACCTTACATGACGCATAAGGTCACGCGAGAAAAATTCACCAGGGGTATATTTCATACCGTTTTTAAGCTTTACAAGCTCGGTATCCTGAGTTGCCATATCTATTTTAACATAGTAAGGAATACCCTCAGAACGATTGCTAATCCATTTAATTATATCTGCATAGTCAAGCGGTGATACTCTGGTTGGGGTAGATTTATAATTAATTTGTGTATAAAAATCAGAAACATTAAACTGCGAAACAAGCTCAACAACCTCACCTATTTTACGGCTACCAAGTCTTGTTGCGGTATCACGGTCCACAACAGGAATTTGTGAAAGTGAAATTTCTGCTACATCCTCGTTGAAGTCACGCTCAGACACCTTAAGTAAATTTCTGTATTCTTTAGCATTGAACATTTGCGAAGAAGAAATAAATATTAATAAAAATATAGCAAATGCTGCTGCTATAGTGCTTAAAACAAAAATCTTTGCCTTTTTTGTTTTTGGCATTTTTACTTTATGGCGTTTAGGCTCAAGCTCGCCGTTTTTTAACATTTTAATAATGCCCGAAAAGAAAAAGCAAACTAAAAAGACAACGGTAAGAAAGATTAAAAATCCCCAAAATTCACTTGATTTAAGATGAATTGGCGGTAATGAAATGTAATAGCCAACTCCTCCAAATAAAAGTGTTATTAATGTGGATACAATAATTCTTTTAGTCATAAAATCACTCCTTGAATTTTATTATACACTATTTGCACTTAAAATAAAACAATAAAATGTGAACTTTATAAATAATAATTCATTTTTAGGAAAAACTTATAGTGCAGAAATGCAAAATTAAAAGGATGTGATAAAATGAAAAATAAATTTTGGAGCATATTTGCCTTTATTTTAATATTTGCGGTTTTGTTAGGCAGTGTTTCTGTATCCGCACTGTCAAAAATGGGCTCACGAGGCAGTGAAGTTAAAAACATTCAAACAAGGCTTAAAAAATGGGGCTATTATACAGGAAGCATTGACGGAATTTACGGTACCGCAACCAAAAATGCCGTTATAAAATTTCAAAAGAAAAACGGACTTACTGCCGACGGTATAGCAGGACCGAAAACTCTCGCAAAAATTGGTCTGCCAACGGGCGGTGCATCAACCAACACAGGCGGTAGCAATGCAGATTATCACCTTTTGGCACGTATTATTTCAGCAGAAGCCAGAGGTGAGCCTTATACAGGACAGGTTGCGGTTGGTGCCGTTGTTTTAAACCGAGTGGAGCACCCCTCATTCCCCTCAACCATTTCGGGAGTTGTTTATCAAAACGGTGCTTTCAGTTGTCTTGATGACGGTCAGTTTGATAAACCCGTTGCCGACAGTGCCTATAAAGCCGCCAGAGACGCACTTAACGGATGGGACCCAAGCGGCGGTGCGATTTATTACTTTAACCCATCAACCGCTACAAGCAATTGGATATGGTCCCGCCCTCATATTACAACAATAGGAAAGCATAGGTTTTGTAGTTAAGTATATAGCTCTTGAAAAATTTAAAATTCTATGCTAAAATACCGATAAATAAATTTTAGTTTAGGATATTTTAATTATGTACACTGATTATACAAATTGCAGACTTTGCCCCAGAGAATGTAAGGTAAACAGAAATAACGGCGAGGTTGGTTTTTGCGGTGCATCTGCTGAAGCTGAGGTTAACAGAATTGACCTGCACTTTATGGAAGAGCCTGTAATATCGGGTAAAAACGGCTCAGGCACGGTATTTTTTACACACTGCACTATGAGATGTATTTTTTGCCAAAACAAAGAAATCAGCCGCAGAAGCTCTGTAGGTAAAAAAATCTCTGCCGAGCAATTGGCAGAGCAATACATAATACTAGAGCAAAAAGGAGCACACAACATTAATCTTGTTTCCCCCACCCAGTATATGCCGACTATTAAAAAAAGCATTGAAATAGCCAAGCAAAACGGTATTAAAATTCCGTTTGTTTATAACACAAGCGGTTTTGAAAGACCTGAAATAATTAAAGGTCTTAAAGATTATATTGATATTTTTCTAACCGATTATAAATACCAAAGTCCCTTTTTGGCTAAGGAATATTCAAACTGTGAGGATTACCCAGATTTTATAATAGATGCCATAAGCCAAATGATAAAAATAACAGGAAGCCCCGTTTTAAATGATGACGGAATACTGAAAAAGGGTACAATTATAAGACATTTGATGTTGCCGGGTCAGCTTTCCGACACACTTAAAATAATGAACAAGGTTAAAAAATATTTTAACGATACTGCTTTATTCTCACTTATGCGACAATATACTCCCACAGGTGATAATTTACCCGACGAGTTAAGACGCACAATAAGTGACTTAGAATACAGCACCGCAACAGAAGAATTTGAAGCATTAGGACTTGAGGGCTTTGTACAATCAGATAGCTCTGTTGGCACCGATAAAATTCCAAATTTTAGCCAAAGTATCTAAGCTAAATTACAGTTTAGATACTTTGGCTAGTTTGTTTTTTTATTTAACTTTAATTGTTTTGCTCATATAAAGTGAATAAATATAACATTCGCGAACGGGTTTACCAAACATTTTTTCAGCAGCTACCGAATAGGTTTTAAGCTGTTCGGAATAATGATTAAGTAAAAAGTTTTCATCGGTAGTACGGTCGGTTTTGAAATCTATAATAACTATATGGTCGTCTTCCTCAAACATACAGTCAACCGCGCCTTGAACTATTACAGTTTGCTCTTTAGCAATATCTGAAATGTCAGGATATATATCCCCCGCCCTTACGTCAAGTAAAAATCTTTGCTCGCGATATAGTTTATTAGAATTTAAAATTCTATAAAATAAATCACTCTCAACAAATTTCTGTACTCTTTCAAGGTCAATAACCTCTGCCTCAGCAGACGAAATAAATTCATATTCATAAAGCCTATCAACCTCATCCTTGGGGTTGATTTTTGCTTTATTAAAATCTGCATACTGCATAAATTTGTGTAATGCCGTTCCGCGTTCCGTAGGTGTAAGTCCGCTTTTTGAAAGAAATGCAGGCTTTGAGGTTAAAGAAAACTCCCTATTGGCACTTCTTTTTGTAAGCTCTGAAACAGATGTTTTTACCTCTATTTTATTCAGTTCACTAAAAGGATATTCATAATTCAAAGCATCCTCTATTTTACGCTTTAATTCGCAGTTCGGAATTACTGGCTCGGCAGATTTATTTGGCGAAATTTTTTCGCTTTTCTTGATTTTAAAGTATTCAACCTTAACATTAGAATCAAGCAAAAGACTAGAAATTTTATGCATTTCCTCGCCGTTTTCTTTAAGCAAAGCGATTCCTGACGGAGTTTGAATTAAAACAGGTATTAACCAGTCGGAATAACTAAAGGAATTCATAACTGCATCGGGTAGCATTTTTCCGTTGTCATCAAAAATAGCTTCGGTTTCACAGGCGGTATCACCTAGTTTATCTTTAAAGTTTTCTGCAACCGAAATAAGCAGTACCAGTCTTTCCTCTGCTCTGGTCATTGCAACATAAAGCAGACGCATTTCTTCTTCCGCCTGCTTTTTGCGAATAACAGATTTAAGCAGCGGTACAGCGAAGTTATCCTGCTTTACATTAAGGGCATCATCCACATACTTAAAGGCAACACCAAGCTTTTCATTCATTAAAAAGTCCTTTACAATATCCATATTACTAAACTTAGAGCCAAGTCCGCCCAAAACCGTTATTGGGTATTGAAGACCTTTGGATTTATGCATAGTGGAAATTTTTACCGAATTGCTGCCGCTTACAACAGCAGATGGGGTATTATTAAGACTTTTTAGGTATTTTAGATAACCGATAAAGCCTGTTAAATCACCCGATGTTTCTGAAAAATACGAATCAGCAAGTTGCTCTAAAAAATAAAGATTAGCCTGTCTTCTCTCAGCATCGGGCATTGATAAAACAATGTTAGCATATCCGCTGTCAATAAGCAAAGCACTTACAAATTCAGCCGCCGACATACAAGCGGCATAGCTCCGCCAAAGAGATATTTTTTCCTTTAAATAACTGCATTTTTTATTACTTTCTGCCTCATTAAGCACGCCGATATAAAGCTTTTTGCCCTTATATTTTAGTTTTAAGCGTGCAACATCATCCTCAGAAAATCCAAACAATGGCGAAAGCATTACGCTTAGCACCGAAATATCGTCCATAGGATTTTCAACAGCCTTAATAAGTGAAACGGCAGTCATAATTTCGGTGGTTTCAAAGAAATCACCTGCACCTACCGAAACAGGAATATTCCTTTTCTTTAGCTCCTTTAAATATTCATTGAGGTGGGTTCCCGAACGTATTAAAAGGGCAAAATCGCCGTATGTAGCTTTTCTTAGCTCATTTTGTGTGCCACGCAAAAATGCGGGCTCCTTTAAGACCTTTTCAACATAGTCGGCAAAGAATATAGCTTCTGCCTCGGCGGAAGTTGCTTCATCCTCTGAGGATATTAAATATGCTTCTACGGCATCTGCTGAATTTTCGGGAAAATCAGCCAAGGGATAAAGCATTTCGTTTTTATCGTACTCAATTTCTCCGCCCTTTTTGGACATTATTGCCCCAAAAAAAGCGTTAATAAAATCGCAAACTTCTTTTCGACTTCTAAAATTGTTTGAAAGCACTACTCTCTTAAGCTCATTAGGAGCAAGTTCAGTAGAATAAACAGTCGCTGCATCACTTCTCTTTGAAAAAATTTCGGGATTTGAGCCGCGAAATCCGTAAATACTTTGCTTAATATCACCAACAGTAAACAGTTTTTTGCAGTCATCAGATAAAATTTTAAAGATTTCACCCTGCAAATCATTAATATCCTGATATTCATCCACCATTATTTCATCATACATTGATGAAAGCTCGGCTGAAAGCCTTGAGGGCTGCAATTCGCCCGCTTCGTTTTCGGTTGTTAAAAGCTTTAGGGTAAGTAACTCCACAAGTGCGAAGGTAAGAAGCGATTTTTTATTTAACTGTTCTGTGTACCTAAGATTAAATTCACATACTATTTCATAAATTTTAAGCAATATTTTATAAGAAAATTCAAAATCTTTTTTAATTAATTCTAAAGGCTTTGAAAAGCTTTCCGCTACCTTGGTTATGAATTTTTTTGCCGCCTTATATGTAGCCGAACAACTATCAAATAAAACACGGTCATAATTCTTTGAATATGAAAATCTAGATATAAATTGGGGCAAATTGCAAAGTAATGAATAACATTCATCCCAATCATAAACCTTTAATGCATTTATAAGTCTGCTTAAAAAAGCAATAAAATCATCAAAATAGGCTCCGTATTTTAAATCGGTTTTTTCATCAGTAAGCAAAGCCTTTCGGCAATCGGTAAGCTCGCTAAACCACCCTAATGCATCATTTAAAGCATTTTCCATAACAAGCTTTAAATACTCAGAATTATTTATATTTTCGGGATTATACCTTTCTGCCGCAGCCTTTAACCATTTATAGCCCTGAGGCATTTTCTGACAAAACTCATTAATTTCTAAAATAGTTGCCTCTGCGTTAGCGGTACCGTATTCAGAATTTGTTATATTTAAAAAGCTTAAAAAATCCAAATCGTTTTTTTCAAAATACTCATTAAAAAGCTTTTTACAAACACTGAGCTTTATACTAGAATCAGTAACCTCATCTGCAATTTTAAAATCGGGAGAAATGCCAAGAGTGCTAAAATTATTTCTTACTAAACGTATACAAAAGGAGTCAATTGTGCAAATATCTGCAGATGATATAAGTAATCTTTGATTTAAAAGATAGGTATTTTGCGGTTGCAGAATACATTTATCAGAAAGGGCCTTTTCAATTCGGCGACGCATTTCTGCGGCGGCGGCATTGGTAAAGGTAACAATTAGCAGTCGGTCGGCAGATATGGGGTTATTTTCGTCGCTTAGCTTTTGAATTACACGTTCAACCAAAACAGCAGTTTTACCGCTTCCAGCCGCGGCAGTTACTATTGTATTGCCAACCGAGCTTATTGCTTTTTGTTGGTCATTAGTCCACTTCACCTTTTACCGCCTCCTTCATTTTTTCTAAAATTTGTGTGGGATATTCAGGAATAACTGCACTATGCTCAAAATCATCCTCGACTGCACAGACGGTTTTAAAATCACAATATTTGCAGGCACTGTCACTTCTGCCATCACAAGGCTTTAAATCAAAAATACCCTTTCTTATATCGGATGCAGTATCCTTAATTTTCTTTTCTAAAAAAGCAAAAATTGTGTTAAAATCTTCTGAAGTAATTGTGGGATTATTTTGTCTTTCTTTGGTGGGCTTTTTAAATAAAAATCTACCCTTTCCCTCTTTATCCATAGCGTTTATTACATCGGCATCATCCAAAACCATACCGTTCATCATTAAATTGTTGGATTTAGAAGATGTTTCGGTACCACGCTTTGAGGGCATATACAAAATACCCGCAGGCTCCATATTTGTAAATTTTGAGCCCTCTACACTACACAAAACATAAAGATATATAAGCATTTGCAAATTTTGACCATAAAGCACATCAGATAAATGAAATTCCTTGGAGTTTGTTTTGTAATCAACAATTCTCACAAGCTCCTTACCATCCTCCTGCTTTAAAACGTCTACCCTATCGATTTGCCCGTTTAAAACAGCCGTATTATCACCCATAAATCTTAAAACCAGTGAGGGTATTTTGCCCTCCCTTGAATCAATGGTAAGCTCATATTCAACAGGAACAAAATCGGAATTTTTAAACTGCTCCGCCATAAATTTAAGCAGAATTTTTAAGGTTTTTGACATTTGGTCAAAGGCGAATTTAAACTCGAAAGATTTTAAAAACTCATATCCGCTGACCGTTTTTAAATATTCATCCATTGCATTATCAACAGAAATTTCTATATCTTCAGCTGTTGCACTAGCAAAATTCTCACCAAATTCACCGATTACTCTTTCAAGGACAAAATGTACTATTGTGCCACGCTGCAAGCTATCAAGCTCAGCCTTTTGAAGTCTATGAATACCAAGAATATAACTGCAAAAATATGAAAGCGGACATCTATTATATACCTCAATTTTACTTGCCGAAAGCTTTAATTTTTTGCCGAAAAGTCTATCACAAATTTCATCTGAAATTCTACGCTGAATTCGTGTTTGAACACTATTAAGTGCATCATATCGGAGCTTAAAAGCACTGTTGTTTTTATAAATATCCTCCAGTGTTGCGGCAAGCTCGGTATAATTATTTCTTTCTTCGGCGTATTTTACAAAGCCATCTTCATAGGTTTCAGGAAAATCATTAAACAAATCATTTGAATGACCAAAAATACCCTTTAGCTTAGAAAAAATGGAGCTTTCTTCGGTTAAAGAGCCATCATAATTTGTGTTATGCCTTAAAATAAACACCTTTTCGGTAGCACAGCAAAGAGTAGAATAAACCAAAAAGTTTTCATCAATAACGTACTTTTTAAATCTATCGGATATTTCAATGCCGTTTTCACTAAGTGCAATTCTGTCATTTCTGAGAAGAATACCGTTATCAGCCGCCGTTTGAGGAAATTCACCCAAATTCATACCGATTGCAAAAACCACCTTTGGACGTGCGGGACGTATTCTATCAGCACTTCCTGAGGCAACCTCATCTAAGGTTCGGGGAATACTGCCGATTGAACATCCAGAAAAGGAAAGCTCCAGCATATTTATATATTCCTCGGCTGTTATATCATCATCCGAGTAGCAACGTACCATATTATCCAAAAGCTGCATAACGCTATCCCACGATTGCATAATAAAATCAGCATTTTCGCTGTCGCCTTGTTCAAGATACTTGCTACAAATTTCTTTAAGCTTTAAATTAACTTTTAGCACCATAAGGGTATCATAAACAGCCTTGGAAATCTCTTCAGCATTGCCCGAAAAGGCTTTTTTAAGGGATAAAATAGGAACAATAATTCTTTTTCTTATTTCGTTAAGCTCGCCGAGCTTTTGGGTTATTAAATCCTTTTCGCTATCCCTAACAGAAGAAAATCCCATAGGATTCATATTCCACTCTTCGGTCCAAGCCTCCGAGTTGATACCCCATATATATACATACTCCTCCAGTAAAGAAAGCTCCTCATTAGATATTGCAAAAAGCTCAGTTTTAAGCAAAGATAAAATACTTTCGCTATTTAAATTTTGTGCAGCTCGAAGCAAATACAAAACAAATCTTGCAATCGGCGAAAGCATTAGACTTCTTCGTTTATCCAAAAAACAAGGAGTGTTATATTTTTTTGAAGCAAGTTCAATTCTGCGTTCATATTTTGAAATATCTCTAGCTATTATTACAAAATCCTTGAAACGATAGTTTTCGGTGCGAACAAGCCTGTGAATAGTTTTAAAAACATACTCAATTTCTTTGACAGGGGTATCTAATGATAAAATTTTAATATTCTCATTATTTTCCTTATATTCAATGTCTGCATTTGAGGATATTGCTTCCTCCAATGCAAAAAGCTCCTTAGAAGAAAAATAAGATTTATCCAGTAATAGCGGTTTTTCAACTTCAATATTATGCTCCTTAGCATAGCCTTCGAGCATTTCAATATTTGCATAAATATTTGTAAAAACGTTTAAATCATACTGATTTTGCTTAGGACGGCAACAAAAAGAAATTACAACCTTATTTGCGTGTAAAATCATTAATTTTAAAACCTTTAGCTGTAATCCCGTAAAGCCTTTAAAGGCATCGATATATATTGTTTTACCTTTAAAAAATGAAAAATCAATAGCTTTTTGATAAAAATTTTCCAAGTCATCAAGAGGGTCAATATAAACTCCCTTTAACATATCGTTATAGGTTGAGTATATCATTGAAATTTCAGAAATTTTTTCAATCAGATTACTGTTTTCAAGCTTACTGCAAACCGAAATTAGCATATTACTGCTTATGCCTGCGGTTTTAAATTCTTTAATAACACTAACCATCTGGCTTATAAAGGAGGTTGACGATATGTATTTAGAAAAAACCTTTAAATGAGGCGAAAGCTTTTTAAGACTTCTTGCCATAAGAACATTACGTTGAGAATCATCTATATGAAATCCCGCAATTCCACCGTAGAGCTGACCTGCTTTTTCACACATTCTGGTAAAGCTAAGTACCTCCACCATACTCATAAATCCACCGCCAAAAAGCTCCAGCATAGCTCTTTCGGTCTCGAATGTGTTTTGTTCAGGCACCAAAAGAATTGCTTTTTCGTTTTTTGCTACCTCATTTTTAATCATTTTATGAACCGCCGTTGTCTTACCCGACGCCGCAGGTCCAATAACAAATTGGAGCATACTCACACCTACCTACTTTTGATTGTTCTTTGGAGAAACACCAAACCGCTCTTTATAAGCTCTGTAAAATGCAGAATAATCATTAAATCCGCTGCTTTGACAGGCTGTAATCGCAGAGGAACCTGCAAGAATACTGTTGCGAGCCATAATTAGCCTTTTAAGCTTTACGTATTCCCAAACAGTAACACCTGTGGCAATTTTAAAAATTCTGTTTAAATGGTTTTTACTTATAAAAAACTTTTCACTTAGCATATCTAAAGAAAGGTCAGACGAAAGATTAGCATTAATATATGCAATTATTTCGCCTGTTAGGGACTGAACAGGCTTGTTAATGGTTTTTTTATTTCTTCTTTCATCAAAAGCAAGTTTAATTTCGTACAAAATAGTAAATAAATTTGATGTTATGGCAATTCTGCGCATTTCATCATCTTCAGGAGAAGAATCTATACTTTTAAGACACTCATAAATATGCCCTATTCTTATATCATTTGACGAATAAAAATTTTCTACCCCTAACGGTCGGTTTATAAAAGGCTCAGATAATATACCGTTTTTATCAAGCAAATTCATAATATCAGAATCAAAATGCAATGCCATACGCTCGTAAGGCAGGTCCTCTTCAATAACAATTTTATGCATTTCACCGCTTCTAATTATTAATATACTGCCTGGAATAAGCTTATAAACCGAGCCTTCAACCAAATAACTAGCTCTTCCTGAAATAAAATAAAATATCTCATTTCTGTTATGAGCGTGGGATGCAGCTAAATTGTCCGCAACATTCAATGGTTGAAGGTCAATTGAATGATGAAACTGGATTTTTTCGTCAGAATATACAAACATAATATCACCATTGTTAAGTTTATCACATAATGAGGATATTTGCAATATATTTTGTTAATTTCAGCAATTGATTTGTAAAATGATATATTATATACTATATTTAATAATGAATTATAAAGGAGTGGTGTTTATGAAACTTACCTTTCGTTGGTATGGTGATTCAGACCCTGTAACATTGGAAAAAATTTCTCAAATCCCCACTATGAGCGGTATAGTATCTGCCGTTTATAGCGTGCCTGTTGGCGAAGTGTGGAGTGAAGAAAGTATTTTAGATATTAAAAACAAAGCCAAAGCTCACGGATTGGAATTCGAAGTTGTTGAAAGCGTTCCCGTTCACGAGGATATTAAGCTTGGTAACGAAAACGCCGACAAGCTTATTGAGGTTTACTGCGAAAATGTTCGCCGCCTTGGAAAAGCAGGCGTTAAGTGTATTTGCTATAATTTTATGCCCGTTTTTGACTGGCTTCGCAGTGAGCTTGAGTTCCAACATAAAGATGGCTCTAACGGTTTGGCTTATGTTGATGAAACTGTTTTAAGTATGAATCCTCTCACAAGCGAGCTTTCACTACCAGGTTGGGATGAAAGCTACACCAAAGAGGGTCTTAAAGCTCTCCTTAACCAATATGCTTCCGTAACTGAAGAAAAGCTCTGGGACAACTTAAAGCATTTCCTCGAAAAGGTTATTCCCGTTGCTGAAGAATACGGCGTTATGATGGCAATTCATCCCGATGATCCGCCATGGGGAATTTTCGGTCTTCCCAGAATTATAACCAATCAGGAAAACCTTCGCAAATTCTTAAAGCTTGTTGACTCTCCTGCTAATGGTCTTACCTTCTGCACAGGCTCGCTTGGTTGTACATACCACAACGATATTGTAGCAATGATAAAAGAATTTGGCGACAGAATTCATTTTGCACATCTTCGTAACGTAAAGTGGGATGCCGAGCGTGATTTCCACGAAACCGCCCACCCCTCCTCTTGCGGAAGCCTTGATATGCTTGAAATTGTAAAGGCTCTTCACGAAAGCGGATTTAAAGGCTATGTACGTCCCGACCACGGTCGTATGATATGGGGCGAAACGGGAAGATACGGTTATGGCTTATATGACCGAGCCTTAGGTGCAACATATATTGCAGGCTTATTTGAAGCGGTTGAAAAACTTAGTAAATAAAAGAGGGTAGCCTTATGTCAAACATTAAACTTTGTGCTTTTGCCGATGAGGCTAATGCAGAAATTGATTTTCAAATAGAGGCTCTTAAACGCAATTCTATCCCCTATTTAGAAATCCGCAATGTTGATGGTGAGAATATTTCTAAAATCACTTTAGAAAAAGCAAAGGAAGTTAAATCCAAATTAGACGCAAACGGTCTTGCTGTATGGTCGCTTGGCTCACCTTATGGAAAAATCAAAATAACTGATGACTTCGCACCTCATTTGGACGATTTTAAATACGGCCTTGAGCTTTCCCATAAGCTCGGAGCAAAATGTATTCGTCTTTTCAGCTTTTATGAGGCTACAGAGCCTGCAGCCCGCGATATAGTTATGGAACGCCTTTCTGCGTTCATTGAGGCGGCAAAGGGAAGCGGAATTGTGCTCTGCCACGAAAACGAAAAAGGCATTTACGGCGATGTGGCTTCACGTTGCCTTGATATTCACAAAACTTTGCCCGAACTTAAATGTGTTTTTGACCCCGCTAACTTTGTTCAAAGTAATCAGGACACCAAAGAGGCTTGGGAATTATTACATAGCTACGTTTATTATATGCACATTAAAGATGCCTTGCTTAATGGCAAAATAGTTCCTGCAGGTCAGGGCGACAGTAATATTTCTTACCTTGTTAAAGAGTATTCAAAACAAGGCGGCGGCATTATGACCTTAGAGCCACATCTTATGGTGTTCGACGGTCTTGCCGCTTTAGAGGCTGACGAAAAAACAGATATTGATAATTTCTCTTATCCCGATAATGATACCGCGTTTGACGTAGCCGCTAATGCACTTAAGGAGATTATAAAAGCCATATAACTCGGAGGTATTCCATGAACGAATTAAAAGTTGGAATTATCGGAATTGGTAATATGGGATATGCACACGCAAAAAACATTTTTGAGGGTAAAGTAAACCGTCTTAAGCTTGTTGCTGTTTGTGATATTGACTTAAATAAACTTGAAAATGCCAAAAAGCAATTTCCTGATGTTCTTATATATAATAATGCCGATGAGCTTATCAGCTCAAAACAGGTTGATGCCGTTATAATTGCTACACCACATTTTCTTCATACCGAAATTGCAATAAAAGCCTTCAATTTAGGCTTACACGTTCTAACAGAAAAACCGGCAGGCGTTCGTGCAAGCGATGTTTTAAAAATGAACGCAGCCGCCGAAAAAAGCGGTAAAGTATTTGGTATTATGTGGAATCAACGCACTAACCCACTTTTTAAAAAAGCCAAGGAGTTAGTTGAAAACGGTACTTTAGGTACAATGAAGCGTATGATTTGGATAATTACAAATTGGTATCGCTCTCAAAGCTATTACAATTCGGCTACTTGGCGTGCTACTTGGTCTGGTGAGGGTGGCGGCGTACTGCTAAATCAAGCTCCCCACAACCTTGACCTGTGGCAATGGATTTTCGGTATGCCCGATGAAATTTATGCCTCTTGTGATATTGGTAAATGGCATAATATTGAAGTTGAAGATGATGCTACCATACTAGGTTACTATAAAAACGGTGCAACCGCAACCTTTATAACCTCTACAGGTGAATATCCAGGTACTAACCGTTTGGAAATTAGCGGTAGTAAGGGCAAAATGGTTTTAGAAAAAGGCAAACTCACTCTAACTCTTACCGAGACCGACGAAAGAGAGTTTTGTTTTACCTGCCCTGATGGTTTTCCAAATTTTGAAACGCACGAAACCGTTATTGAGCAAACTGAAAAAGAATCATCCCACAATGGTATTTTACAAAACTTTACCGATGCTGTTTTAGATAAAGCTCCCCTTTTGGCTTCGGGCTATGAGGGTATTAAAGAAATTTCACTTTCTAATGCTGCTTATTTATCTGCATGGACGGGCAAAAAAGTAAAGCTTCCTTTGGATTATGACGCCTTTGATAAGGAGCTTAAAAAACGTATTGATTGCTCTAAGGGAGAACGTACTGTTTCAGATAAAATAGCTTCGGGTCAAACTTCACGCTGGCAGGTTAATTGGTAAAGTTAACTTAAATATCTTAAATATAATTTTTATGGAGGAATTTTTATGAAATTCGGTGTACAATTTTTCACACTTAAAGACTACTGTACAACCTTGGAAGATTTTGAAAACTCTCTTAAAAAAGTTGCTGAAATTGGCTTTAAATATGTTCAAATTTCAGGGACTTGTGATTTTGAGCCTGAATGGTTAAAAGAAAAATTAGAAAAATATGGTTTAGAATGTGTTTTAACCCATACTAAGGTTGATAATCTGTTAACTAAAACTCAAAACGTTTGTGACGACCATACTATTTTTAATTGTAATTATATTGGACTTGGCGGTATGCCTAGACTTTGGAGCTTTAATGAATTCACAAATGATGAGGTTGTTGATAAATTCATCCAAGAGTATTTGCCCGTTATGGAAACATTAAAGTCCAACGGAAAGTATTTAATGTACCACAATCACCATTATGAGTTTGATAGACTGGTAAACGGTAACTTTATGTGGGATGAGTTAGCAAACAGAATTCCTGCAGATTTAATGGGCTTTACCCTTGATACATATTGGATACAGTACGGCGGTAAAAATCCTGTTAAGGAGATTAAAAAACTCGCAGGCAGACTCCCTTGCGTTCATTTTAAAGATTATAAGATTATTCGCGGCGGCGACCCACAAGTTCAGTTTGCACCTATCGGTGACGGTAATCTTGACTGGGATGAAATTATTGAAGCTTGTAAGGAATCGGGCGTTAAATACGCTCTTATTGAGCAGGATGACTGTTTTGGTGCTAATCCATTTGATTGCTTAAAGCGTAGCTATGATTTCCTTATCTCAAAAGGTCTTGAAGCTAAATAGGTAAATTACAAGGAGTGTTTATAATGGAAAAAGTAAGACTTGGTATTATTGGTATTGGTAATATGGGTACAGGCCATTTGGATAGAATTCAAAAAGGCGAAGTTCCCGAAATGGAGGTTACCGCTGTTTGCGATACTGCCCCTGAGCGTTTGGAGTGGGCAGAAAAAAATCATTCTGATATTGCTCGCTTTGATGATGCAGAAGCTATGATGGATAGCGGTCTTATAGATGCTGTTTTAGTTGCTGTTCCCCACTATGACCACCCCAAATATTCTATTATGGGTATGAAAAAAGGTCTTCACGTAATGTGCGAAAAGCCTGCAGGCGTTTACACCAAGCAGGTTAAGGAAATGAATGAAATTTCCAAAGAATGTAATGTTAAATTTGGTATGATGTTTAATCAGCGTACCAATCCTATTTACCGCAAGCTCCGTGAAATCGTGCAAAGCGGTTTATATGGTGAAATCCGTCGTACTAACTGGATAATCACCTCTTGGTATCGCACCCAGGATTACTACGATTCCGGTGCTTGGAGAGCTACTTGGTCAGGTGAAGGCGGTGGCGTTCTTTTAAATCAATGCCCCCATCAGTTAGACTTATGGCAATGGATTTGTGGTATGCCAAGCAAGGTTTACACCAAAATGCACTTTGGCAAATGGCACGATATAGAGGTTGAAGACGATGTTGCAACCTTTGTAGAATATCCCAATGGTGCAACTGGTACATTTATTACTACCACAGGTGATGCTCACGGTACCAACCGTTTTGAAATAACTCTTGATAGAGCAAAGGTTATTTGTGAAGGAAATACAATTAAAATTGTTGAATTTGAAATTCCCGTGTCACAGCATCTTAAAACTGGTAAGGGTTTCGACCAACCCAACATTTTTGCAGATCATACCATTGAATGCGGTGGCCCCGATCCTCAACATAACGGAGTTCTTAAAGCTTTTGCTGCATCTATTCTTCGTGACGAGCCTATGACCGCTGACGGTACCGAAGGTATTAACGGTCTTACACTTTCTAACTGTATGCACCTTTCTGCTTGGCTCAATAAAGAAATTGACGTTGCCGAGTTAGATGATGAACTCTACTACAACGAATTAATGAAACGCGTTGCTACATCTCGCCGCAAAGAAAATGTAAAATCTGTTGTTAATGATACTTCAGGAACTTATTAATAGGTGATAAAAATGAAAAATATAGTTATTACAGGTGCAGGCGGCGTTCTTTGCTCCGCTTTTGCTAAAGCTCTTGCCGCCGATGGCAACAAAATTGCACTTTTAGACCTTAATGTAGAAGCTGCACAAAAAATAGCAGATGAAATAAACGCAGAGGGTGGTTTTGCTAAAGCTTACAAGTCTAATGTTTTAGACCAAGACGAGCTTAAAGCAATTCACGAGCAAATCCTTGCTGATTTTGGCAAATGTGACGTTTTAATCAATGGTGCAGGCGGAAACAGCCCCAAGTGCACCACCGCTCACGAAGAATTTGAGCTTGGTGACGAAACCGCTGATGATATTTCTACATTCTTCAATTTAGATA
The DNA here is from genome assembly GCA_017622415.1 of Clostridia bacterium. GTDB lineage: Bacteria > Bacillota > Clostridia > Oscillospirales > Acutalibacteraceae > UMGS1279. The sequence goes on from JAGARD010000041.1 coordinate 16,131, forward strand.
AAGAAGGCTTTAGATTTGTATTTGACCTTAATCTTTTAGGCACCCTGCTCCCCACTCAGGTTTTCGCTAAGGATATGATTGGCAGAAAGGGCTGCACAATTCTTAATGTTTCTTCAATGAACGCATTTAGACCCCTTACAAAAATTCCCGCATACAGCTCGGCAAAATCTGCTGTTTCTAACTTCACACAATGGTTAGCCGTTCACTTTGCAAAGCAAGGTATTCGTGTAAATGCAATTGCACCAGGATTTTTTGTAACTAACCAAAACCGTGCATTGCTTTTTAACGAGGATGGCACACCTACACCCAGAACAAATAAAATTCTTGCCGCTACTCCTATGGGTCGTTTTGGTGACCCCGATGAGCTATTAGGTGTACTTCGCTTTTTAGTAGATGAAAATGCCGCAGGCTTTGTTACAGGTGTAGTTATTCCTGTTGACGGTGGTTTTTCTGCCTACTCAGGTGTTTAATTCCTAGATTATATTCTTTATGGGAGATTTAATATATAGCACAAGACCCCTTGGCAATTAAGCCAAGGGGTCTTGTGCCTATTAAAGCTTAGCCAAAGCATTTAAGTTTTGAATGCTTTGCTACAGTTCAAATCTCACTTGATGGCCTGCAGGTTTATACTTTGTATATTTAACACCTGCGGCATCAAACATCTTTTTAGAAGCGATAACACTATCTGTAGATGCATATTTATCCTCAAGATAAATAACCTCTTTAATACCAATTTGAATTATTGCTTTTGCACACTCATTACAGGGAAATAAAGTACAGTATACTCTACAGCCCTTTAAAGAGCCGCCTCTGAAATTTAAAATGGCGTTAAGCTCTGCATGGCAAACATAAGGATATTTAGTATCAAGATTTTCGCCACATCTGTCCCAAGGAAAATCATCATCTGAACAGCCGCACGGCATACCGTTATAGCCTACAGACATAATTCTATTCTCATCATTAACAATACAAGCACCGACCTGTGTTCCAGGGTCCTTACTGCGACCCGCTGAAAGCATTGCAACTCCCATAAAATATTCATCCCAACAAAGATAACCTTCTCTTTTCATAAACATAACTCCTTTTATTTATTAACGCCAACCGGGCGGATAGAAACTTTTTTACTATGTATTAACGCTAACGTCAAAAACACAAACATCAAAAACGGAATAATTGCTGTAACTAAAAAGCCAAGCTGTATGCTGGGTTTACTCCCTGTTATACCTACTAAATTTGCAAATTTTTTTGCTATACCGTTGGTTTGGGTAGCATCTGCTACAATTCCCAAAAGCCACGGACCTGTTGCACATCCCACGTCACCAAACATTGCAAGCAAGCTAAATAATGATGACCCACTTTCAGGAAATCTTTCGGCGGCTAGTGAAAAGACCCCAGGCCACATAACGCTAACTGAAAAGCCACAAACTGCACAGGCTATTATTGTTAAAGAAACACTGCTTGAAATGGCTACTGTTAAATAACAAACTACGCATAATAAGGACATTGTAGCTATAACTGCGGTGGTTTTAAATCTTTTACCAAAAATCGCAAATAAAACACGACCTGTTCCCATAACAATTGCAAATAAACAAGGCCCCAAAATATCCCCTAACCATTTATCAACATTTAAACCAATATCAATAAAATAGGAAGACCATTGCACAATTGCAAGCTCAGATGCACCTGCTGAGAACATCAAAAGCAAAAATAAATAAAAGCTTTTTTGCTTTTTTAACAGGCTTAATGAAAAAGAATGCTCCTTATCTCCCTTAAGCTCCCAAATAGGAACTTTTGTAAAAAGAAAAGTGTTTATAATCGGCAAAACAGCCCAAAGGAAAGGCAAATAAAACCAATTTTTGTAGCCTATAATATGTAGCAAAAGTGTAGTGACAATAACGGTTGCCGCCTGCCCCCAACAGTAAAAGGAATGCAAAAAACTCATATTCCCCGCCTTATTATCGTCAGGCAAGGCTTCAACAATAGGGCTAATGAGCACTTCAATAAGGCCACTGCCTATTGCCAAAAAGATTATTGCAACAACAAGTCCTATAAACGGAGGGATAATGTTAGGTAAGCTTCCAAGCATTATAAAGCCTAAAGCCGAGCTTGCCTGTGCTGTTACAACGCATTTTCGGTATCCAAATTTAGGTACAATATAAATTGAAAGAAAATCTATAATAAGCTGTGCCGCAAAATTAATAAATATCAGGCGTCCAAGCTCCTCTTCTGAAAGATTAAAGGGCTTTGCACTGAATATAACAAAAAACAGTGATGTAAGATTATTAACTACAGCTTGAATTGTATACCCTAAATAACAAGCTTTTTTGGTTGATTTATAACCTTGCGACATTTTATTTTTCACCGACTAAAATTTTCAAAAGCTCATCAGCAGTTACGGCAAATTCCTTAGCACCAAACTTAACAAGCTCATCTTTTTCTCTAAATCCCCACAAAACGCCAATGGGATATGCACCTGCATTCACGCCTCCCGCAACGTCCATACCCGTATCTCCAACAA
>JAGARD010000042.1 GCA_017622415.1 Clostridia bacterium
GCAAACCTTTTCCTTTATCTCGGCAAAAAGCTCATCATTATTACGGAAGTTGGCTTTATTTCGGGATATTTCCTCCTTGGTTGCTACCGTTACAATACCTGACACCGATGCAGATGCCTGCTTACAAGAAAGGTCACCGCCTACAAAAAATACCGATGGCATATTATGCTCGGCGGCAATGGCGGCATCAATATCCACCTCGCCTATGTATTTTCCGTTTATTTTGTAGTATTGATGGTCAAAACCATTCATTGTGTGAGCAAGAACGCCCCCTAAGGTGCCCTCCATAGTGTGATAACCAAAAAAACAAATGCAATCATAATTATTTTCGGCAAAGCTCATACGCGGAAGCTTTGGGTCAATCTCTAAAAGGGTAACACGCTCGTCAAGCAGTTCCCCTTTAAGATTTCCTCCGCCTGCGTGATTATCCCATACATCTACTTTAAGAACACCTAAATCAAAAAGGGCTTCTGCGGCAGCATTTATCTCAGCGGCAGACTCTTTTACCGCAATCTCATAATCAGGGGTTGTGCCAAAACGCACATAGGGCTCGCCCGCAACATTATTAACTCCCTCTAAATCGAGTGCAAACAAAATTCTTTTATACATTTAAGTCACCCTTTATTTTTAGTGCTTGAAACAGATTTAATCACAAAATCTTAAGTACACGTTTATTATACCTTTTTTATTATTCTATTGCAACAATAAATGTGTGTTTTTCTATTGGTTTTTAAATATTTTCTATTGATTTTCCATTCTGCATATATTAAAATATAATTACTTTTTTAAAAAAAGAGGGTTTAAGCTTTTGAGTTTATTTGAACAAATAGGTATGGCAATTGCTCTGGCTATGGATGCCTTTGCCGTTGCAATATGCAAGGGGCTTACAGTAAAAAAAATAAAGCCCCGTCATCTTTTAATAACAGGACTTTATTTTGGTGGATTTCAGGCTCTTATGCCGCTTATAGGCTATCTTTTAGGTGCAAACTTCAGCCAATACATAGAATCGGTTGACCACTGGATAGCCTTTGCTCTGCTTGGGATTATAGGTGCAAATATGATAAGGGAGTCTTTTTCAAAGGATGAGGAGCTTCATACCGATGATTTTTCCTTTAAAAGTATGTTGCCTTTGGCGGTTGCAACAAGCATAGATGCTTTGGCGGTTGGTGTAACGCTTGCGTTTTTAAAGGTAAATGTTGCAAGCTCGGTTTCGCTTATAGGTGTAATTACCTTTTTAATTTCTGCTGCGGGTATATGGCTTGGCAGAAAGCTAGGTTGTAAATTTAAATCCAAAGCAGAGTTTTTAGGCGGTGCAATACTTGTGTTTATGGGTATAAAAATTGTTTTGGAGCATTTGGGTATTATAAGCTTTTAGCTTTTTAAAGCTCGTCGATAAATATCGGCGAGTTTTTTGGCGTTTAGGCTAATTTTATTTTGGAATTCTATAAGCTATACGCCAACCTTCGGAAACAAGGTTGCCGTTACCCTCGGCCCTTAATCTAAACCCGTTGCAGTAGCCTTTGGGAAGCGGAATTTCAATTATGCCCTCACCCTTTATGTTGTAAATACCGCATCTTTGCCAAATCGTGACTCCAAAAGACCTATAGTAAAGCACAAAGCTACTATCTGTGTTTTCGGAATGATTAATGGTAAAAGAAATTGGCTGAACCTTTTTAAAATTTTTGTCGGGAAGACCGTGTAGCTCAAAGTTCCAAAACACATTTTCTTCAGCTTTTCCATCTGCAAGAAGAATTCTCTTCCCCAAGAAAAGATAGCGTTCTGAGTTAAATATAAAAATTTGCAGAACATCTCCACCATTTTCACTCCAACATTGGTCGGTATTGGTGTCATAAACCCAAATTCTATCGCCTTCAAGCATATAAACAAATGTGCCGTCGGTTACAGCACTTTGCACACTCGTCATCTGCATAGCGGACTTAGAAATTTTTTTATCTTTTCCTCCTGAATAACTCATAACACCTTTTTTTGAGCAGTAATAAAGTGTATTGCCTACCCGACACAATGAAGCCTCACACCCTTTTTTTATGCCGTTTACCGAAAGCTGACGCACCCCGAAATTATTAGCGTGGTATCCCAAAATTCTAAAGCCTCCGCTCTCGGTAAAGCAGATTATATTATCCTTCCAAAGGGTTATTCCTGTAGCAAATTCATTAATATTCATAGACCAGGAGTCTTCGGGCTGGGTCCAGTCATCATAGAATAAAAAAGGTTTTTTCAGTGCCGAAATATAAAATTTTCCTTCTTCATTATCTACTCCAAAAAGACGGTCCTCAGTAATTAGAAAATGTGAAAATTCAGGTATTACGGGATTTATGGTTATTTCGGTTTTTGCCGCTTCCTTCACAGCTTTGAAGGTATGATTTAAGTATAAAGAATTATCCTTTATATCTATAATTTTTGCAATAACATCATTCTCATAAGCCGAGCTGCCGCTTATTTCCACCGTTTGACCAACCTTAAAAAACTCTGAAAGCGGAATTTCGTAAGGAGCTTCTTCCGACTGTATTATTATTCTGTTTCCCGAAAAGGTAACTCGATGATTAAATCCAACCGTTAAATCATCTAAAATAGGACGGTTTTGAGGGTCGCAAACTTTTACCACACCATTGGTTGGAGGTGCGGCGAAATTTGGAACGTCACTGTCAAGGGTTATTCTTCTGCCCTTTTTAACAAAACCGCTTCCATCATCTGTGGCCTCCATATAATCCTCAACGGTTTTTACGGTGAAGTCTTCGAGTGCCCACGAAAACCTTAGCTTCATACCAACCTTAAGGGTTAGGGCGTCGTCGCAAAAGTTTTCCGCCTCGGCATTTTCGGGGTAAAAGAGAGTTCTGGAATTTGTAAATGGAAGTGCAGCCGAAATCGAAAGATTTGGAGCAAACGAAACCCACTTATCCCAACCAATTTGTATTTTATCAGGAAAAACAAAAAGCTTTCCATCAAAACCTATAAGCTTACGGTCGGTGCTAGGGTCAAGGTCGCTTAACTCATAATTTTGAGTACGCTCCTTTAAAATTCCATCAATATCCATTATCACTTCCTTTAAAAGATTGCCGTAACGTAAAAACAAACGATTTTCGCATGTTATAACTTGGTCAGGCGATGTACTTAAAACCATTACTTCTTTTCTTGTATTACGTGTTCTGCAATCTCCCGAACATATAAGATTTACTACATCTGCAAGCGAATTTTCGGCTATACCGTTAAACGTACCGCTTACGGTGGAAAGCTTTGAGCCTAATTTAAAAATAGGTAGCTTCATTTAAACCCCTCCGCTTAACTGAACATTTTTTATGGGAGTATAGTTGCGTCTGTATAAAGTTGAAAGCTCGCTGAATTTTTGATTAAAGGCGGTCGAATATGCGTTTGCGGCTTCAAAATCCATCTCCTTAAGGGATAAAATCGAAAACGAAAAATAAACATAAAGCAATATATTTTCCTCTTCTAAAAGCAAGGGTGTATACGTATCAGTTTCTTCGTTTAGCCTTTGGGTGCGAACTGCGATGCCGTGTGGCGAAAATATTTCGCTAACCAACCGTGACTCCAGCTCGTTCACCAATTGGCACACTTCTTTTATATCGGTATTTGGAAACCGTTCTTTAACGGCATTAAAAATGTCAAAAAGAGTCATTTCTTCCTCCTTATTAGCTTATATGCTTTTTTCGTAATCGGACTGAAGCTTTTCCACAAGAGAGGCAACATATTCATCCTGCGAAAGAGAATTTTTTAGTGCCTGCTCAATAAAACGCGGAACGGTAACCTCTACTCCACGCTTAATAAGAAAAGAGCGGTCATTTACCGAAACATAAACATCATCACGATACCTGCCGTTATCCTTAAAAAGCTTTATTGTGACGGGCTTTTTCATATATTCTTCATTAGCGCGTACCGCCGCATTTTTTGCAGCTTCAGCGATTTCCTTTTGATTAAGTGCCGCCTTTAGCTCTGCGATTTCTTTCTCAAGACGGGCGGTGTTTTTTGTTTCTGCCATTAATATATTCCTCCGTTAATATGATTTTAAGTGCTCGGGGAGTCGAGCACTCGACACCCCAAGCTAAAATTAAGAATTAGACTAGTTTGCGTATTCGTCAGCAAAGGTAGAGCAGGATTCTACACGAATCATATAATTTTCCACCAAACGCTCAGCTGTTTTAGTAGCCTTCCAGCCTGCGGAAGCTCTCTGGTTAAGCGGGTCGGCGGTACCAGCAGAGCCCAATTGCTTAACAATGTGCTCAAGACCACCATTTTCAAGCTCGGTAACGCCGTATGCGTTAGCACCAAGAATAAGTGTTGAATATACCGCTACGCCATCCTGACCGCCCTCACCTGGATAAATGGTTGTATAGGGCTCAAGGTTAACATTTTCATCAACCTTAATGTAAGCATTGCCGTTTGTACCTGCTTTAGCTTCGGTTATTTCACGAAGCTCACCGTTAATAATAACGCTTCTGCCCAAAAGCTTTTTAGCATCCTCCTCAGAAATTTCCTCATTAACGGTGATGCCGTTACCTGTTACTGGGGTGTTGTTGGATAAGGTACGTGATGTGCTTATTAAATCCTCTCCGCGAAAAATTTTCGCCTCATTAGACTCTACAAAACGCACATTGCCTATTTTACCAACCTCGCCGTTAAAAAGTCTTTCAGGTGCCGCATATTTGTGAGCATCCATCCACTCCTCGCTACGCATAAGGTCGTAAGCGACAAAGGGGTGGATAATTCCTACATAGCTGCCGTTAATAGGCTTTGCAAGATTATTTTTAAGCTTGGCAGCAGCACGCAAAATAATATCTACACTGAGCTTAGAGTCAGCGGTGAGAGAGGAACGTGCATTAACGTTGGTGGTAACGCCATCCTTAACGATTGGTGCATACATAACATTAGTACCGCCGTTTAAAACTTCACGTGTAACGGTATCAAGAGTTCTGCCTGCTTGGTCACCTAAAATTTCGGTTGCCTGTACCATATTAGTGTCAATTGTGGTAAGCTCCAGCATATCGGGAATGCCTACCCAACCGCCGTACTGCGAAACGGTAGAGGAAACGGTAGAAACCTTAAGCTCCTGACCGTCGGGAGTAATGCCCTCTGCAAGAGGCTTTGTAGCCTTAGGCAGAGGAGAGTACTTTCTAAATTCAATAGTCTTTCCGTTTCCCTTGGGAATGGGGTGCTTCTGACCAAACTGGTCATGCACAAGATTTTCGTTTGCGTTGTCGCAAAGATAATCCTTATAATAAGTACGCATATCGCTTGAAAGGGTGGTTTCGTTATTTTTAATTACTTCACTCATTTAAAAATCTCCTTTAAAATCCAATTTGTTCACCCATCAAGGCCTTTTTCGCAAGCTCTTTTCGCTTTTCTGGCGTAAGAGTGCTAGCAGAAGCCTTGGCGGTGTATCCTTTCTCTGAAAGAGCCGATTCGCTTGGCCTTGCCGCCTTACTACGAATACTATCGGCAATATGCTTTGCCGCAAGCTCTGCCCCATAACGCATCGAGGAGTCCATAAATTCATTAAGGTGGAGGACACGATATGCCGTTTCAGGGTCGACACCTGCTGTTATAAGGCTGTCGAAGGTCGGGTCGCTTTGGGACTCATTAGAGTCACCGCTTGGGGTGTTTTCTTTGGTGATTGCGGGTTTATCATCCGCTTTGCTTAGTTCAGCCGATTTGCTCTCGGCTGTTTTTTGTTCCTTAAACCTTTTGTTAATGATGCCCTGCACCTTTTTGGCAAAGGCATCCTTGTAGGGCCCTTTAATAAGCTCCTCAAAATCCATATCTGATACAACCTCTTTTGATGTATCATCTGCGGGATTTTGAGCTTTTTCTTCCAAAACGGATGTGTCCGCGGAACCGTCGCTCTTATCTAATATTCGGTTTTCCGACGTTGCCCTTGGGACAACTGCTTCATCCTTTTTGGTGTCTTTTAAAATTTCAGTTTCTTTTTGCACAAAAATTCTCCTTTCATCGTCTTTCCGAAGTGTCATTCCACAGCAAGTGGCGCCATAGCCAAAGTGTTAAAATCAGCTTTTAAATCCTCGGCTTCTCACCGTGTGAGTACATTATAGCAACGGGAAAAATACTTTTCCCCCCACCAAAAATCCCGTTCTCGTAAGAGGGCGGGATTTTTATCCAAGCCGATAGGCTTGGTATGTAATCCGCGTTAGCGGAATGTAATCACGCGACAGCGTGTATGTCATCACCGCAATGTGCCTTTCTTCGGCTTGTTAATATACAAAAAGCTCAAGGATTTTTCGTCCTTGAGCTTTATTTTTCTTGACAAAGTATTAAAAATGATGTAATATAGTTTTAAAAACTAGATATAATAATTTATAAACTGAGGTGGATTATGAAAAAAGAAAAGGTTTTGCGACTTCAAACGCTTGGCGAGGAGATTGGTAACGCTGTTTCACACGGTGCGGGAGCACTGCTTGGAGTTTTTGGTACAATGATTTTAATTTTTCGCGGTATGGCTATGAATAGTCTTGCGGCGGTTTTGTCAGGCATACTTTACGGTGGCAGTCTAACCATTTTGTATACTGTATCCTGCCTTTATCACTCCCTTAAAAGGAATAGGGCAAAAAAGGTGTTCAGGATTTTAGACCATTGCTCCATTTTTTTGCTCATAAGCGGCACATACGCTCCAATTTCGGTGCTTTTAATAGGCGGTAAAACGGGGTGGATGCTCATAACAGTGAACACGCTTTGTGCTGTGATTGGAATAGTGCTTAACGCAATTAATATGGAAAAGTGGGAAAAGCTTTCTTTACTGCTTTATGTGATAATGGGTTGGATGTGTCTTTTTACTGTAAAACCGCTAATCCAATCAACACCGAACGGAGTTTTATGGCTTTTGGTGAGTGGAGGGATAGCCTACACCTTTGGAATAATATTCTATAAAGCAGACGACAAAAAATATATGCATTTTGTATGGCATTTGTTTGTTCTTGTGGGAAGTGTTTTACACTTCTTCTATGTATTGAAAAGCTGTTATATTTAAAAAAATAATTAATTATTATCGGTTTTTTCATAATATTTCAAAAGTTTTAATTTTGCTTGATTTAAAACCTTTTCATCAATATTAGGATATATAAAGTCTGCACACGTTCCCAGATTATCAATGCTGATTTCTTTTAAAATACAATCACCATCAGATTGATAAATACAAAAATTGTTTTCGCATTTCATTTTTTGAGCACCTCAAAATACATAATGATAGTAAATTATAACATTATTTTCTTAATTACGCAAGTGCGTATACGCAATAATGTAAACCAGCATACAATATTTTTGAGGTGAAATGTATGAGCGTCAAAGATGTTGTTTCTGAAAGATTTAAAAAATTGTGTGAAGAAAGAAATATAAAAATAAATGAATTAGCAAATATATCGGGCGTTACTCCTTCTACTGCTTATAGTATGATGAATAAAAGCAGGCGTGATGTATCAATAACTACAATTAAAAAATTCTGTGACGGTTTAGAAATAACTTTGGGAGAGTTCTTTTCTACACCTGAGTTTGACAATTTAGAACAGGAAATCAAGTAAGAAAATACGAAAAACAGCAAACCGTTTTTGTTTTCGGTTTGCTGTTTTTTATTAAACAAAGCATTTAAGTTTAAAGGCTTTGGCTACCCTATACTAAGAAAATAATCCACAATGCCCTTTGTTATTGCATCGGCACATTTAGCGTTCCAAGCATCCTTTTTCATATTTTCAAAATCGGTACTGTTGCTCATAAACCCGTTTTCGGTAAGCACAACAGGACAGTTTGAAATTCGCGACATATAAAATACGTGCCATTCGGTTTTGGTGCTGTTATAAACACCTGCCGAGGAAGTAGCACTTTTAATTTTATCTGCAACCAGCTTTGTGTAGGGGTTAAAATAATGTGCACTAAATCCATTTGCTTTTGCGTTTGTTGCCGCATTTCGGTGCACCGAAACGGCAAGGTCGGGGTTTGCATTTCTAACCTTTAAAATACGCTCATCAGATGTAAGCGATACATCTGTGGAACGCGTCATAATTACGGTGGCACCAAGCGACTCAAGTCTGGTTTTAAGCATTTCGGATAAAAGCAGACTTCGGTTTGCCTCGGTAAGATTTTTGTTAGATACATTTCCCACCGCACCTGGGTCGCTTCCGCCGTGACCTGGGTCAACAACTATTTTTATTCCGTCTAATCTACCGCCATACTTATTGTCGGCAGGGGTTGCCTTTTTGGGATTTAAAAACTTGAAAACAAGCTCTCCTGCACTGTTATAATCGGCAGTCCAACCGTAAAAAGCACCTGTCTTTTTAAGGTAAAGCCTTAATGTATAATCGGCGGTGTTTTTAATAATCTGAGCCCTGCTGAAAATAGGACTTTTTGAAATTTCTGCCAAAGCTACATCAAACTGCGAAGCATAACAAAAGGTTATATCTACATAATTAAAGGTTGCGGAGGTAATTGTTCCGCGGTTGCTACCCGTTGTTGCTTTGTACTTTTGCGGTGCAAGCTCTAGCTTAAAGGGAGCTTTCCAATCGGTTTTTAGGGTAAGCACGGTGTGACTTCCCTCATAAGTGAATTTACTTAAGGTTAGCTTATTTGTTTCGGGCAGACTGCCACGCTTTGTTTTTATATTGGCTACACCCTTACTTGTGGTGTAAACTCTTTTTCCATAGCGAAGCAGACGGTAGGTGTTGCCCGACGACGGATCATAAATTGTGCCTTCTTCACAATAATCCAATGTGCCCTTTGGAAGATAGCTGTTGTAGGGCTGAGAAAGGTCGTTGATTTTATCGCCGTCAAAGGTTTCTACTTGATATTTTGTAACCTCGGCTATAAGGTTGTTTCCTGTAGGAATATATCCGCCTGAATTGGGCGGTGTTTCTTCACTGTTTTGGTTCTCACTTGAGGGGATAAACACCGAAGATGGCTCTTCAGGCTTTTTATTAACGGTAATCGTGCCGCCAAAAAAGCTCTCACTAACACCGCTATGAGTACCCGTAAACTTAATTTTGCCTAAGGATACAGCCTTATCCTTTGCCTGAGGCAATGTTACAATGCCCTTATATTCGGCAAAATCAGAATAGGCCTGCTCCTCGGTCATTTCAAGGGGAAAGGTTTTTCCGTCTAACACCGCCTTAACGGTACTACCCTTTCGGGCAAGTGCCGTTACCATAATTGAGGCTCCGCCGTCCAATTTTAAAGAGGTTGACGGAGTATAGCTTTTTATAACAACATAGCGGTAATTAATGTTAAAGGTTTTAGTCATTCCCTTATGCTCAAAGGTGAATTTGTTTTCTCCCACCTTTAAATCAAGCTGTAAAGAAAAATATCCGTCGGCTGTTCTTTCTGCCTCTTTTCCATTTAAAATCAGCGGGAAATTGGGGTCGGAGGCTCCTATAATTGCTACTGAATTTTCATAAGTGGTAAAGGCAGTTTTTTGTGGTGAGGTTATGGATAGCTCACGCATAATATAATCCTCATTAACCGAACCTGTAAGATATTTATAAACAAGCTGAGAGCTGCCTGAGGTATCTTCCTTTAAGGCTGAATAGCTGTTAAAGCAAAAAACATAACGGTTAATATCATTAAGGACTTTAAGCTGACGGCCAAGCTGGTCGGGATTTTTCCAATCCCCCTTAGCGTTTAGTGCTAAATCGCTTGAAAGAATAAAACCTATATCACATTCGGGCGGAGTGTTTTCGCTCCACCATTTTACCAGCTTTTCAAAGGGAAGTTTGGCAGAAACGGTTGTAGTTTCAGCCCTTACAAAAACAATATCAAAAAGGCTTTTATTCATCCAAAGTAAAACATCTGCATTTTTATCCCTTAAAAGCTGGATTTCGGCGGTAGCCTCAAGCCCTGTTTCTAGCACATCCTTAGTGGCATAAACACCGTCGGTAATAAGTCCCAAAAGCTTTGACGGGGCTTTTTTTCTTACCGCCGCTGAAAGTTTTTTTACGGTAGCGGTTAACAGATTTTGCCTATAATTTTCAAAGCCTGAAAGGGTGCCTGCCGTAATATAATTTTTAAAATCGGCATCACTGCCCAAATATTCAAGACCGCTTAGCATAACACCGTCAAGACCATCTAAAGCAAGCATATCATTAAGCTTTTGAATTATGTAATCTACCGAGGCGGTATCGCATACGTTTTCGCCCGCAAGTAAGGTTACATCCAAAACTCCAAACACAGCAAGAGCCTTTTCCTTTGCCGAGAACGAAAGTGCGGAAAATACGGCTTTGCCCTCTTCGGTATCGGTGAAAAGCTTGCTGCCCGAATTAAAATTCACAAAAAGTGTAGTAAATCCGTTAGAGCTAATTTCGTCGGTAAGGGTTAAAAGCTCCTCCTTAGTAGCGGTAAGAGAAAAATCATCATCAGGCGTAAGGGTTACAGAAAAAAGCTTTGAGGGTCGCTCGGGCTTTACCGTCACAGGGGCGGTTTGCTCTGCCTCGCTAGACTCTAATGCAGGCTCCGAAAGAGTTTCAGATGAAAACTCGGTCACATTTGAAGCCTCACCCTCAAACCATTTTATAGGGTCAATAACATCAAAATAATAAAGCGAAAACAAACCTATTGCAACCACCAAGACAATAAATAAAGGCAAGACTATCCTAAGCCTGCGAGTAAAGCTCGGGCGATGCTTTTTTGACCTTTGTTTTTTATCCTTTTTCTCCAAACGCTTTATGTAGCTATCTATAATGTCACTTTGGGTTGGAGAATTTTGTTGTTCATCCCTTTTCTTCAAACTGCTCTCTCCTACTTAAAATTATGGACTATTAAGACTTTGAATTTATTGCATCGAACATATTTTTTATTTGCAAAGAATTATGCTCTTTTTGTGAAGTGCTTGCAGTATATGAAAAAACTGCTATTCCCTCGGCACCAAGACTTCTTGCATCTAAAGCCTGTCGTGCCATTAGGTCGGCTTCATTATGCCATTCAGCCTTGTCATCGCAGTCCTCATCCATTCTGTATGCTCCAAGACCTACATAAAATTTAAGATTTTTATGCTTTGGAAGCCTTGCCCAAATGCCCAGCAGATAACTGTACTGCGATTTTTTCACAGGATGCTTATAACCAAAATAAAGTTGAGGAAGTATGTAATCCACATAACCCTCCTCACGCATCCAAAGGGCTATATCAGCATAAAGTCGGTTATAATTATCGTGAGAATTATCAAACGAAATATTAGCTGCAGGGCTTATTCCGAAAACGGTGTTATTTGCGTGACAAATCCTATATGCCGCCGCAACCAATGCATTTACATTCGCTCTACGCCAATCGGCAAGGGAAAGCGGCTTTTTAGCACTATTTAAATAATTTTCATACTGCTTTGCATCAAAGCTATCTGAAATATTTTCAGGATAAAAATAATCATCAAAATGAATTCCGTCCACCGAATATTTAGCTAAAATTTCACGTATTCCGTATAAAACAAGCCGCTGCACATCAGTAGAGGAGGGATTAAAATATATTCCATTACCGCTAACCATAGCACGATTACTTCCGTCGGTAAGCCACCTAGCCGCAATATGCCCCTCGGCTAGCTCATCGGGATTTGTTGTTGTGTTACTCACCCTGTAAGGATTTATCCAAGCGTGAAATTCAAGACCGTATTTTTTTGCCGCCCATATCATAATTTTTAGCGGGTCATAACCTGGGTCACCGCCTGCCTCACCCGTAAGCTGCATCGCAAAGGGGAAATATTTTGAAGGGTAAAAAGCATCGGCATTGGCACGTACATGGCAAAAAACTGCCGTATATCCTTGATTAGATGCAGTTTGCATCATATCGGAAAATTTTTGTTTTGCTTGCTCCTCATTGCTACCCCAAAAAGGCAATTCGTAATAAGAAACCCAAAGTGCCCTAAAATCCAAATTCGAGGTTTTTATAGGAGCTTGATTTTCATAAGACGTAGTAGCCAAAGAGGTTGAAATATTATTAGCACTACTAAAAAAATCACCTTGCGATGAGGCTGTATAAGAGTTACCCGTTGCAGAGCCTACTGCCGAATTTTCATCAGACGATACTATGACATCGGATAAAAGCTCCTCTAAAACAGAAGCCTCATATTCCTCAGCCTTTAAAGTCTCAGACGAGCCAATATAAGCTGAATTTCCCCCTTGTGATAAGAGGGGTGACTGCTTTATATTATCTTTACCGCATCCCGAAAGAAGTGTTAAAGCAAAAATCGAAAGTAGGGCAACCGCCCTTTGTAAAAATTTTTTCATATAATATTATTTTACCTCTTTTTGCGACTAAAATCAACAAATTTTACATACAAATTTTTGGAAATAAAAAGTCTTTATCGCCACTTTAAATTTATGCCGTAAAAAATGGTATAATACCTTTAAAATATATTGAAAAATCTTTTAAAATAAGTTATACTTTTATTAGATAAAAAATAGAAAGGATGAAAAATATGTCAGTTATTAAGGTAGATAAAACAAATTTTGAAGAGATAAAAAACAGCGAAAAAAGAGTTCTTTTAGACTTTTATGCCGATTGGTGCGGTCCTTGTAAAATGGTTGCCCCTATAATTGATGAAATCGCTAAGGAAAATCCGCAGTATGTGATAGGTAAAATCAATGTGGATGAAAACCCCGAGCTTGCTATGGAGTTTGGCGTTTCCACCATTCCAAATCTTGTTATTATGGAGGGTGGGGAGGTTATAAACCAAATTGCAGGAGCCAGACCCAAAGCTAATATTTTAAAATTGCTTGAGGAATAATTTACTATGTCGGTTTATGATATGATAATAATCGGTGGCGGACCTGCGGGCTACACCGCCGCACTTTACGCCACCCGTGCGGGGCTTAACACTCTTGTAATTGAAAGAAT
This sequence comes from Clostridia bacterium, assembly GCA_017622415.1. Taxonomy (GTDB): domain Bacteria; phylum Bacillota; class Clostridia; order Oscillospirales; family Acutalibacteraceae; genus UMGS1279. The sequence goes on from JAGARD010000042.1 coordinate 12,844, forward strand.
GTCGGCAGGCGGTCAGCTAGCCCTTACTGATATAGTAGACAATTATCCAGGCTTTGAGGAGGGTATTGACGGCTTTACTCTTAGTATGAAAATGCAGGCCTCAGCCGAGCGTTTTGGTACCGTTACCGAATATGCCGAGGTTTTATCGCTCGATTTAAACGGCAAAATTAAAAAAGTAATAACCGACTCGGGCGAAGCCAAAGCAAAAACGGTAGTTATAGCCACAGGTGCCAATCCAAAAGAGCTTGGACTGCCTCGCGAGCAGGAGCTTTTAGGAAAGGGTATTCACTACTGTGCCCATTGTGACGGTCGCTTTTATAAGGATAAGACCGTTGCGGTAGTTGGTGGAGGAAACTCAGCGGCGGCAGATGCATTATATCTCTCTAGACTTGCAAAAAAGGTTTACCTAATTCACAGACGTGATACACTAAGAGCCACAAAAATTTACCACGAGCCGCTTAAAATCGCTCCTAATATTGAATTTGTCTGGGACAGCAGTATAACAGAAATTTTAGCAGAACAAAGGGTACACGGTGCCGAGCTTCAAAATCTTAAAACAGGTGAAAAATCGGAAATTTTATGCGATGGAATTTTTGTAAGCATTGGCAGAAAGCCAGCAACCGATTTTTTAAAGGGTATTTTAAATTTGGATGAAAACGGCTACATTGTTGCCGACGAAACCACCAAAACAAATATCGAGGGTGTTTTTGCTGTGGGCGATGTGAGAACAAAGGCACTTAGACAGATTGTTACCGCCGTTTCGGACGGTGCTACCGCCGTGCACTTTGCCGAAGAATATTTAGCCGATTTGTAAGCCCTCCCCTTGATGGGGAAGGCATTAAAAACCGCATAATTTAGCGAATAATAGGTAAGTTTTATAATTTATACCTTTAAATAATAAGGCCCCGCATAGAGGCAAAAATCCTCTGTGCGGGGTCTTATTACTTGTTATAAATTTTAAAGCTCAACTGTATATGCGGTAAGGGTAATATCGTCATTTTGATGCTCTCTTGCCTTTTTAAAGGTAATAGTTCTGCTCTCATTAGGTAAAAGGGAGAAATAACTGTCATCAAAAACATACTCACCCTCAAGCTCTACAGTGTGAACGTAACGGTCGGCAGTAACAGTAATACTGTTTTCGGTCTTATCGGTAATTTTAACCCCGTCACAAGGTATAATGGGCAAATTGCCCTCGCGATAAAAGGTGCGATATTTTTTACCCTCTGCATTGAGCTCGGCAATAATAACCTCACCGTCACCAATAACCGTTTTGGCTACTGATTTAACTACTGTTGCAACGGCTCCCTTTGCCGAAACGACAGATTTTTCAAGCTCTTTTACACCTGATTTGCCCAAAACATAGAGAGTTAACTCGCCCGATACATCCTTTAACTCGTCTGTTGTAACATAAATATCGTAATTTTCGCCATTTTTGGTCATAGAAAGCACTATTGGTGCAGCGGCACGCTTAAAGGAATAATAGGAAGCCTTGGGCTGACAGTAGTAGTCTACAAACGCCCAACCTATTGCAGCTGGCCAACAATCGTTCCACATCCAGTAGATTTCACCGTTACAGTACCCCTTGTTGCGGCGAATATTTTCCATAGTTATTCTAACCCACTCATACTGAGCGTATTTAAGCTTAAACACCTTGTCCTTACCGTTTTTAAATTCGCCTAAAACCTTGTGTGCAAAATTGCCTGCGAAGTGAACATTCGGAACCTCGGGAGTGCCTTGATCCTTAGTATGGAAAAGCCACATATCATCGGTACTGAAAATATCGTCATCAGTCATAAAACGACGAAGCGACGGAATGCTGATTGCACCGAGGGTTGGCTCTTCTGAAACAAAACGTGAGGTAAAGGTTTCAAAAAAGTCTTTATAATCTACCATATCCGTTTTATTGATATATGGGTAAAGTGCGTTGCCTAAGAAATTAGTATGATGGGTTGTGCCCACCGTCATAGACTGGTACTGATTACCGCCGCAAGGACTGGAGGGCATAAAGCGTCTTTGTGGGTCAAACTTCATTAAAACAGGAGCAATGCCAAGATGAATAGCTGTTCTGCCGTCATATTCCTCAGTATCGTCAGAGCCCCTTACGGCATTTTCGTTATCACCCGACCACCACATAAGGCTGGGATGATTTCTAAGCTGCTTTGCGGCATGCTCTGTTTCCTTTTTAAGCTGTCCAATAAAGTAGCTGTCGTATTCGGGATACTGACCGCAAGCCATTAAAAAGTCTTGAGTGGTCATAATTCCAAGACGGTCGCACTCATCATAAAAATGCTGTCTTTCAAAAAATCCGCCGCCCCAAACTCTAAGCATATTTAAATTTGCCTCTTTTGCAAGGGTTAAAATTTCGGTCATTTTACCGTTATCCTCTGCCGAGGGAAAAGGCTCAGAGGGCACCCAGTTTGCACCCTTACAGAAAACGGGAATGCCGTTAACTCTAAGCTCAAAGCCCGAAAATTCTTCGTTTTTATCTGCTAGCTTTCCAAGAGGAGTTTCCTTAACGCTGAGTGCCTTGTTATAATATTCACCGCCTATGGCATCCTTTACCTGATAAACAACCGCGGTGCGAATACCAAACTTAAACTCCTTATTATGAATTTTTAAGGTATAAATAGGCTGTTCACCGTAGCCTGCGGGATACCAAAGCCTACCGCCCACAATATTAATGTGGTCCTTAAGCTCCTTTTCTTTAACATAATAGCGGTGTGAGTGTATAATTTCACCCTCAGGTGAAATTACCTCTACTTTAATATGCTCGCCATTCTCAAAGTTTTTAAACTCTGCCTCAAAGCAAATCTGAGGAGCATCACCCTCTATGCTTACTGTGTAGATATACGCGTTTTCTACGTCAAAATCGTCACCCAGTTCTATGTATACATCCTTAAAAATGCCTGCCGTTACAAATCTTGCAACCCAATCCCAACCGTAGGTGCACTGCATACGACGGGAATGAAGTCTTTCGGCGGTAAAGGCAGCGGGAAGCGGACGCTTGCCCTCAACCTCCTTAATAGGGGAACGAAAATGCACCTTAATTGTGTTTTCACCCTTTTTAAGAAGACTAGATACATCAAATCGATGCTCTATAAACATATTATCGGTAGAAGCCAGACTCTCACCGTTTAAATAAATATCGGCATAGGTATCAAGTCCCTCAAAAACAAGCTCTGCCTTGGAAGCTATTTCATCAACCGTAAAGGTTCTTTCGTAGTCAAAAGCTCTGTTTTCTATCCACTGGCATTTGTCGGCATTATCACGATAAAAAAGGTCATAATCAATGATTTTTTCTGCCACTAAATCGGTATGTACACAGCCTGGTACGGTGCCACCAAATTTAAAATCAATATCACCGTTTTCACAGTAGCAAACGCCCTGCCAAGCTCCGTTTAAACTTATTTTTTGCATAGTCAAAACTCCTTAATCTCTGTTTTTGCTTATTATACTGAGCAATCTTACAAAAAGATTGATAATATCCAAATAAAGGTCAAGTGCACTGTCAATAGCATTATCAGCCGTTTTGGGATACATTTGGGCTTTCTGCCAATCATAGCCTATATAAAGCGAAAAAATTGCAACGAAAATCCAGTTGAAAAGATTTCCCGAATAGCCAAAAATAAGTGCAACGGTGTTAACCAACAAGCTAACAAAAAGTGATATAAGCAGTGTTCTTCCCAGCTTTGCAAAGGTGCGTGGAAAGGTAGCACCCAAAATCATCATAATAGCTGTTACAGCACCTGTGGTTACTATTGCCAAAAGAATATCTGAGATATAATAAAACGGAAGTGCTACCGCTAAAAGTGCACCTATAGGCACAACCACCAAATTATAGCCCAAAAAGCTAATAAGCGGCTTTTGCGATTTTAAAGAAATAATTGTACCTGCGAGGCATAAAACAAAATAGCCTATTATAAAAATCGCATAATGCTCACTAGCAAGCGAAGCAAAAAAATCTCCGCCAAGCCACACAATAAGTGCATTTGCAATAAATCCGTACAAAAGCATACCGCCTATTAAAAGGTTATATGCCGAAGCCGTAATGGTATCGGCTCCGTTCATACGAGCGGCTTTTCGGTTGCGTGAGCTTAAAAGTCCGCCGTTTTTATTTGAAGTAGAGTGATTTCTTTCCATAATTTTCCCTTTCTTGTATTTTCATTAGTATTGTAACACAGTAAAAATGATATTTCAATAAAAAATAAGTTTGTTTTTAAAAAAGATGAAATTTAAAGTTATACTTGATTTAACACAAAAAATGTGATATACTAACTTAAAAAAGAACATTTGTTTATATAAAATTCACCTCAAAAGGTATTAAAAAATCAACCTTTGGGGATTTTGGTGTTTTAAAAAAGGAGCTCGATTTTATGGAAAGACCCCCTTTAACCGAAAAACAAGCAAAAGTTTACAAAATAATAGTAAAATATCTTGCCGAGGGCATTCCACCAACCGTGCGGGAGCTCTGCCGTGAAGCAGGAATAAAATCCACCTCCACCGCTCACGGAATTTTGGCGGCACTGGAGGAAAATGGTTATATAACCCGTAACGCAGGCAATTCACGCGGTATTCGTTTAATGGGCGGCACCCCCTCCGCACAGGTGCCTGTTTTAGGCAAGGTAACGGCAGGTAATCCTATTTTGGCGGTAGAGGATATTGAGGATTATATTCCTTACCCCACCCGCGATGCTGACGGACTTTTCGCCCTTAGAGTTTCGGGTCTTAGTATGCGTGATGCAGGAATTTTAGACGGCGACCTTATTGTAGCCGACAAAAATCTCGGTACTCATTCAGGCGATATTGTAGTTGCTATGATTGAGGATGAAGCTACCGTTAAACGTCTGGGCTTTGAGGGCGGTATACCTGTATTATACCCCGAAAATCCCGATTTTGAACCTATTCGTGCCGAAAAAATAGATATTTTAGGCAGAGTGGTAGGTAGCTTTAGGCAGTATTAAAAAGGATATATTTTATGGAAAACAATAACAAAGTAAGCGAAGTTCGGCTACCGAATGAAAACCCAAAAGTGCGTTATGCCCTTTTGGATGAGCTACGCGGATTTTTGGTGCTTTGTATGGTAGTTTATCACGGACTTCTATCGGTATATTCTCTGCTCGGAATAAAAACAGCCGATACCCTTTTTGAATTTTTCACCCCAGCTGTGCCTTTTTTTGCAGGCACATTTATCGCACTTTCGGGTATGATGTGCGGATTTTCACATTCAAATCTTCTTCGTGGTGTAAAATGCTTTGCGGTTGCAATTATAATCACCGTTGTTACGGTGTTGGGCTCAGAATTTATGGGTGATATTGCTATTCGCTTCGGTATTTTGCATCTGCTTGGGTTTTCTATGATTTTTTGCGGAATTTTTAACTTTGCTCTAAAAAGGGTAAATAAATGGGTAGGACTAATAATAGCACTCGGCCTTTTTATAATCTTTTACGGAGTTCCAACCGATTATCCCGATTTTGTAGGAATAAGAAATATTATCCCCTCCGAGTGGTATTTTAACAAAAATCTTTATCCCCTTGGAATAACCTCACCTAATTTTTATTCGGCAGATTATTTTCCTCTATTTCCTTGGCTATTTTTGTTTGTTGCCGGATATTTTTTATACAAATTTCACTTTGTGGAAAAATTCAGCAGTCTGTTTAAACCCAAAAGAATAAAACCGCTCGGCTTTCTGGGCAGACATTCTCTTTTAATTTATATTTTACATCAGCCCATAATTTATCTTGCTTGCTTACCATTTATATAAAAAGAAAGGAACTGCTTGATTTATGAAAAAACAAGTTGAGCTTTTTACAGACGGTGCCTGTTCAGGAAATCCAGGCCCTGGCGGATGGGGGGCAATTCTTAGATTTGGTGCCCACGAAAAGGAGCTTTCGGGTGGCGAGGCAGATACCACCAATAACCGAATGGAGCTAACCGCGGTTATTGAGGGGCTTTTAGCACTAAAGGAGCCCTGTAACGTAACCCTCACTACCGATTCTAAATATGTTGCCGACGGTCTTAGTAAAGGCTGGGCGATAAATTGGAAGAAAAACGGTTGGCGAAAGGCAGATAAAAAACCAGCCCTTAACCCCGATTTATGGGATGAGCTTTTGCGACTTTGCGAAAATCACACCCTTACCATAAACTGGATAAAGGGTCACGCAGGTCATAGGGAAAATGAGCGTTGCGATGCCTTAGCCGTTGCCCAGTCGCAAAAATTCATCACAAAAGAGGCATAAAGTATGTACGATGAGCTAACCGAAATAGATATAAAGAAAATGAAAGAGGAGCTGGAATATCGCATAACCAAGTTGCGTCCCGAAATTTTAGAGGAAGTAAAGCTCACTCGTAGCTACGGCGACCTTTCGGAAAATGCCGAATATCACGCCGCCAAGCGTGAACGCGGAAAAAACGAAAGTCGTATTCGCTTTTTAAGGAATATGATTAAAACCGCTGTAATAATCAAAGATGAAAGCACTACTGATACGGTAGGTCTTTTTGATACCGTAACCTATTATTTAGAGGAAGATGACTGTGAGGAGCAGGTAAAAATAGTTACCACTCTCCGTCGCGACCCCTTTCAGAATATAATAAGCAAGGAGTCGCCCTTGGGAAGTGCCCTTATGGGGAAAAAGGTAGGCGACCGCCTTTCGGTTAAGGTAAACGATAATTACAGCTATTTTATTGAAATACGAAAAATTGAAAAAGGTAAGGACGATGACTCCTTAGAAATAAGAAAATTTTAAAAGGGAGATGCTTATGGATTTTTTACAAATAGCAAACCTGCGTTATTCCTGTAGGGATTTCGACCCCGACCGTGCGGTGGAAAAGGAAAAGCTTGAAAAAATTATTAAGGCGGGTATTCTTTCCCCCTCGGCGTGCAACGGTCAGCCCTATCACTTTACCGTTTGCGAGGGAGAGGCGGCAAAAAAGGTTGCAAAATGTACTACCGATATTGGCATAAATAAATTTGTTTATGATGTACCAGTTATGCTTGTTATTTCGGAAGAGCCCTACAGTAAAATGGCTGCTATGGGTGCAAAGCTAAAACACAACGACTACCGCTCCATTGATATTGGTATAGCTTCGGCATATATCACCGCCGAGGCGGCATCACTTGGTGTGGATAGTTGCATTTTAGGTTGGATAAATGATGAGCAAATTCGTGAGGTCTGCGAAATCAAGGGTGCCGCAAGATTAGTTATAGCCTTGGGCTATGCCAAGGAGCCAAAGCTCCGCCCTAAAAAACGCAAAGATTTTGATGAATTAGTAAATTTTATAAAATAGGTGTATTTAAAAATGAAAAAATTATTATCTTTATTGTTGGTAAGCCTGTTAATTTCAGTTGCCTTTGTTGGTTGCAAAGAGGATGAAGTTTCCTCTGTCGTTAATGCTTCAAGCCAAAATGTCACAACCTCTACTAACTCTGAGTCCGAGACTGTAACATCAGCACCCCTCGCCACAAGCTCAAATAAGCCCTCTTCAAGCAGTAAGCCCAAAAAACCTGCTTCAAAGGTAGAAACCACTACCGAAACCTCTAGTGAGGAAGAAAAAGTATATTCTGCAAAGGAGAAGATTTATTACGGTATGGACCCTGACCTTTATCAACTGAGCCTTAAAAACAAAGGAAACTCAGCACGAATTGCCGCTCTTATGAAAAAAGCTCAAAAGGGGGGTAGCTATAAAATTGCTGTGCTTGGCGGGTCAATCAGTCAGGGTGCAGGCACCAGCAATCCAGACCTATGCTACGGTAATCTAGTCTGCGAATGGTGGAGCGATAACTTCCCCAAAGCTAGCTTTGAATTTGTAAACGCAGGCATAGGTGCCACTAATCCCGAAATGGCAAACTACCGAATTGAAGCCGACCTTTTGTCCTTTAAGCCTGATTTTGTAGTTGTGGATTTTACCGTTAACACCTATTTAGATAACAATTTATATAATACATATTCCACCTTGCTTTACAAAATTTTAAGCCAGAAAAACTCCCCCGCAGTAATGTCTATTGATTTCACAAGCTGTAACCGTGAAAAGCACGATTATGCCAGCATATACGAAAAAACCACCGACGTTCCCAATTCTAAAATAACCAAAGCTGTAGAGGCTTATGATGTTCCTGCAGTGAGCTATCACAACTACGTTTGGGAAAAGATAAATAAAAGGAAAATCTCTTGGCGAGACATCGGCTTCGACTATATTCACCCCAACGATAACGGCCACAGACTTGCCGCAAGCATTATCGCCTGCTATCTTAAAAATATAATGGAAAATCTTTCCAAACAACCCACTAAAATCACCTCTCCTGCAAAGCCCGAAAGCAACGATTATTTTAACCTTGGATACATCACCAACACCGCAAAGGGCGTAAAGCTTAGCGGAGGTTTTTCGGCTCGTAATAACATGGCTGCTTCAACCCGCGGTTGGAGCTACACCCTTACTTCTGCTAATTCCTCTCTTACTATTCCCATTCCTGCAAACAAAGCAGTTAAGATATTTATGGTGTTTGATGACGGTGCAGAGGGTCAAATAAACATAACCGACTCGGCAAACAAATCCAAAACAATATCTTCCTCTAATGCCAAAACCCCCACCTTAGTAGATGTTGGTATGATGGAGAGCAACATTACCCTCACACCCTCTATGAAAAAAGGCGGATTTACCATTTACGGAATAGGTATTAAGAAATAGTAGAAAACACTTGACAAAAGCCTAGATATACACTAAAATAAGTTCATGCAGAGTATTGGAGATGCAGGGACCACGGGTGAAGTGTGTCCACTGCATCTTATTTTATTTTTATGGAGAACATTTTTATGGAAAGCAGAATGACAAAATCAAAGCTTAACGACTGCTTAGAACGCAGTCCTGTAATTGCATCCTTTCACGAGCACGAGTTTGAAAAAGCACTTGGTGCTCCTCCCGAAATTCTTTTTGATTTAAAGGCAAGCCTGCCTAAGGAAGAGGAGCGTATTAAAAAGGCACATGTCGCAGGCAAAGCAATTTTTGTTCACATTGATTTAGCCGATGGCATAGGCAAGGACAAAACAGGAATTGAATATCTTGCCTCCTTAGGTGTGGACGGAATTATAAGCACAAGAGGACAAATGATTAAATATGCAAGAGAGGCAGGGCTACTCACTGTTCAGCGATTTTTCGCACTTGATACCAAAGGCCTTGACAGTATTCACGAGCTTTTGGAGTCCTCTGCTCCCGACTTAATCGAAATTATACCGGGTGTAATCAGCAAGGTTATTGAACGATTTTCAGGGGGCTCTATTCCCGTTATTGCGGGTGGCCTTATTGAAACCAAGGCAGAGGTCACAGCGGCACTGGCAAGCGGTGCGGCAGCTGTTTCCACAGGTATGCACGAGCTTTGGTATATTTGAGGCTAGAGATTGGCCGCTAAAGGCTAGATGCTAGATAACTAAACCGATAAATTAATGAATTAACCTACAATTTATCCTTATCATAAATAACCAATCAAGCAAATATAAATATATAACCGTAGAGATTTGGAGAAACGGAAAAGGTATGAATAACAGTATTTTTGTTGTTCTGCTTTTGCGTTTCTTTTTAATTTAGGGAGGTATTTTTTATGTCATTGGAGCAAATCGTTTTAAGACTTTTTTTAGCAGTTTTAATAGGCGGACTCATAGGCACCGAGCGTGGCAGAAACGGTAGAGCAGCGGGTATGCGTACCCACATTTTAGTCTGCCTTGGAGCCACCGTAACCGCCCTTACGGGACTGTATGTTAACTCGGTAGTTCAAAACGGAGATGTTATGCGACTTGCTGCTCAGGTAATATCGGGTGTCGGATTTCTCGGTGCAGGTATGATAGTGCTTAAAAACGGCAACATTGTTAAGGGGCTTACCACCGCAGCAGGGGTTTGGGCAACCGCTACAATAGGTATTGCCCTGGGCTATGGTTTCTACTTAGGTGCGGGCGTTTGTGCGGCTTTTTTTCTTATCTCTACAACACTTTTCGGTTTGCTGGAAAAAAGGAAACGTCACTCAGAGGCAATTTATGCAGAGCTTTCTGATATATCGGCTTTAAATAAAACACTTGATGAAATCTCCTCAATTTTTCCGAAACGGCCAAATTTTGAAGTGGTAGCCCCAAAAAGTTCTAAGCAGGGAAATGTGGGGATTATAATAAATACCGACAACCGTTATGCGGTTGATATAAAAAATATTATAGAAATTGAAAATGTGTTGTTTGCGGTAGAAGATTAAAATTTTAAGATTGACAAATTCTGATTTTGTGGTATAATGTTAGTGGAGATTTTTGGAGTACACTTATTCAAAGGGATAAGTGTACTTTTTTATTTAAATGGAGGTATTTAAAATGGCAAAAACAACCATCGTAGATTTGGAAACAATCACAAGCTTTGTAATTGACGCTTTTGTCGGTTACGGAATTCCTCGTAAGGATGCTGAAATATGTGCAGATGTGCTTCTTGAATCAGATAAACGAGGTATTGAATCTCACGGCGTAAATCGCTTTAAGCCTGTTTATTTAGATAGAATTAAAGCGGGTATTCAAAATGCAGTTACTAAAATCGAAGTGATTAAGGAAACCCCAACCACCGCAGTTATTGACGGACATCACGGTATGGGGCAGGTTATAGGCCATAAGGCTATGAGTATGGCCATAGCCAAAGCAAAGGAATACGGTATGGGTATGGTGGTTGTACGCAACTCCTGCCACTATGGTATAGCAGGTTATTATGCCACAATGGCTACAAAAGCGGGCTGTATTGGTATGACAGGCACTAACGCTCGCCCATCTGTAGCACCAACACACGGTGTTGAGGGTATGTTTGGCACCAACCCCTTTACCATAGGCGTACCCACCGATGAAGACTTTGATTTTAACTTTGACTGTGCAACATCTATTACTCAAAACGGCAAGGTGGAATATTACGAGCGTATAGGCGAGGATGTCCACCCTGGCACCATAATTGCAGATGACGGCTCGGCTGTTGAAGGTGATGCAGGTGTTGCTCTTAAAAAAATAAGAAACGGCACTGCTGCACTTACCACTCTTGGCGGTATTGGAGAAGACCTCGGTGGCTATAAGGGATACGGATTTGCTTTGGCGGTAGAGTTTTTCTCCTCTATTCTTCAAGACGGTGCGTACGGTAAAGCTCTTGATGGTAAGGATGAAAACGGAAATATTCGTCCCTATCAGCTTGGACATTGGTTTATTGCTATTGATACCGACCACTTTATGGGTGAAGCTATTGCTCGTAAAAAAGCAGGAGAAATCACCCGTAGTATGCGTGCCTCTAAAAAGGCTCCGGGTGCCGAAAGAATTTACACCGCAGGTGAAAAAGAGTATGAAATCGGTATCGCTCGTGCTTCGGGTGTACCTATTAACGAATCCGTTCAGAAAGAAATAATTGAAATTCGCGACGAACTTGGTCTTACTGAGTACAAATTTCCTTGGGAGAAATAATTATGGATATTAAAGCTGAATCACTAAAAAAACATTATGAGTGGAACGGTAAAATCGAGGTTGTTTGCCGTGCCCCTATCAATTCAAGAGAAGACCTTTCTTTGGCATACACTCCAGGTGTTGCAGAGCCTTGCCTTGAAATCAGCAAGGATGTAAACAAGTCTTATGAGCTTACCCGCCGTTCCAATTTGGTTGCGGTAATAACCGACGGTACAGCTGTTTTGGGTCTTGGAGATATTGGTCCTGAGGCAGGTATGCCTGTTATGGAGGGCAAGTGTGCTCTTTTTAAAGCTTTTGCCGATGTTGATGCATTCCCGCTTTGTATTAAGTCTAAGGATGTTGATGAAATTGTTCGCAATATATATTTACTTTCGGGCTCCTTTGGCGGAATAAATCTGGAGGACATTTCCGCTCCCCGCTGTTTTGAGATTGAGCAGAAGCTTAAAGAAATATGCGATATTCCGATTTTCCACGACGACCAGCACGGTACCGCTATTGTTGTCGCCGCCGCACTTATCAATGCACTAAAGCTTGTTAAAAAGGAAATCGGTAGCGTTAAGGTGGTTATTAACGGTGCGGGCTCTGCAGGTATCGCCATAGGCAAGCATCTTATGAATATGGGTGTAAAAAATCTTACCTTTTGTGACCGTCACGGAATTATTTGTGAGGGTGATGAAAACAACAATTCTGCACAGGAAGAAATTTCAAAAATCACCAATTTAGAGCATAAGAAAGGCTCTCTTGCCGATGCTCTTAAAGGTGCAGATGTATTTATTGGTGTTTCAGCACCTAACCTTGTAACCCCTGAAATGGTAAAATCAATGGCATCAGACAGCATTATGTTCCCAATGGCTAATCCCACACCCGAAATAATGCCTGATATTGCAAAGCGTGCAGGTGCAAGGGTTGTTGGTACAGGCCGTTCAGACTTCCCAAATCAAATAAACAATGTGCTTGCCTTCCCTGGAATTTTTCGTGGTGCTCTTGATTGCCGAGCAACCTGTATTAATGAAGAAATGAAGGTTGCAACCTCTTATGCGTTGGCATCTTTAATTCCGGATGATGAAATAAGCGAGGATAATATTATTGCTCCCGCTCTTGACAAAAGGGTTGCTAAGGTGGTAGCCGAGGCGGTTATTAAAACTGCCAAAGAAACGGGAGTTGCCCGAATTTAGCATCTACTGCCTAGATTTTAATCAAAAGCCGAAAGGAATAGTCATAAAATGAACAACACCGAAATGCTAAAACAAATTAAGCTTTTCTTGTTTGATATGGACGGAACTCTTTATTTAGGGAACACTCTTTTCCCCTTTACAAAGGAGCTTTTAAGCACCATAAAAGCTAGTGGCAAACGCTACCTTTTTATGACAAATAATTCCTCAAAAAGCGTTGCGGATTATGTAAAAAAGCTAAAGAGCTTAGGTATCGAAGCCACCGCAGATGATTTTATAACCTCGGCTCAAGCAACTGCATATTATCTTAAAAAAAATTATAAAGACGCTACACTTTATGTTATGGGCACCGAGTCGCTTAAAAACGAGCTGAAAACGGAAGGCTTTGAAATCACCGAGGATTTAGAAAAGGTAGATTTAATCGTATTGGGCTTTGATACCGAGCTTACCTTTAAAAAGCTGGAGGATGTAAGTAAGCTACTGCTCACCCGCGATATTCCCTATATCGCAACAAATCCCGATTTGGTTTGCCCAACCGAATTTGGAAGTGTGCCCGACTGCGGGAGCGTAAGCATTATGCTTGAAAATGTAAGCGGGAAAAAACCGCTTTTTATAGGCAAGCCGTCCCCCCTTATGCCCAACCTTGCGATGGATAAATGGGGTGTATCGCCCGACCAAACAGCCGTTATAGGTGATAGAATTTATACCGATATTAAAAGCGGAATTGCCGCAGGTGCACACAGTATTTTGGTGCTTAGCGGCGAAACAACTAAAGAAATTTTAGAGGCTTCAAAGGATAAACCCGAATTGGTTATCCCCGATTGCAGTTATATAATCGATGCAATAAAATAATTTATCGGAAGAATTTGGAGTATTATCATACGGTATTGTTTGTGATATAATTAACCCAAGGTGTTTTTGCAAAATACAAAGCACCTTGGGTTAATTTTATAAGAAGCGAGGTGAATTTTTGAAAAAGATATTATCCTTTACCATTTTGTTTGCGCTTACTTTTATTTTGTCTGTGACCCCCTTAACGGTATCGGCAGCTGATATATCCTCCAAAGCGGGTGCCGTATCTGTTACAAGCGGAAGACTGAATGTGCGTAAAAGTGCATCTACCTCCTCCGAGGTAGTTTCCTCCCTTAAAAAAGGCTCCTATGTTACCCTTATTTCCAAATCGGGCGACTGGTGGAGAGTGGAATATTCAGATGAAAAATTCGGGTTTTGCCATGCCGATTACATCACTACCGTAAGCTCCACCCCCAAAACCGTTAAGCTTACATCGGGCACACTTAATGTACGAAGCGGTGCAGGCACATCATATTCACGAATAACGGGGCTTGCAAACGGAAAAACCGTCATTGAACTATCAACCTCAAACGGCTGGAGCAAAATCCTTTTCAGTGGCACAAAAACAGGATATGTAAGCTCAAAATATCTTGCTACGTCGGGTGCACTCACATATCCTAAGGTATCACTTAAAGTGCCCAACTTCAAGCAATATGACAGTAGGTGGGCAAAGGTTAAAATCGGCTCATCAGGTAAAACAATCGAGCAAATAGGCTGTGCCACCACCGCCATTGCAATGATAGACTCCTTTAAAAGCGGTGTTACTGTGTACCCCGATGCTATGTCCAAAAAACTAAGCTATACATCCTCCGGCAGTGTTTATTGGCCAAAGCATTACACACCTGTAACAACAAGCACAGATTATCTTAAAAAGATATATGCCGAGCTTAAAGAAGGCAAAGCGGTACTTTTTGGTGCAAAAAATTCTTATGGCGGTCAGCACTGGGTGGTCATTACGGGTTACAACGGTGGTAATTCGCTTTCTACGGCAAATTTCACAATTAATGACCCTGGTTCGTCTACCAGAACAACCCTAAAGGCATTTTTGTCCGCTTATCCCAACTTTTATAAGTATTTTACTTATGCGAGATAATACAAACAGTCGATTTATAGTTTGCAGCTCTCCACTTCAATGCGATAAAACCTTTAATTTGGTTTTATCGCATTTTTTTGCACCTTAAAAACATATACTATTAAAAACGGGCATTGCCCGAAAGGTAGGTTTTTATATGTGCTCAATTGCAGGAGAAATAAACTTTAAAGATGGTGTTAGCTTTAAGGATTATCACTTAAAAATGCAAAACTCCCTCGCCAAGAGAGGTCCCGATGACAGCGGAATTTATAAAAATCAAAACTGTATTCTTTTGCATAACCGCCTTGCCGTTATTGACCCCCAAAACGGCAAACAGCCTATGACGGCTGGGCATAATGGCATAAGCTACACAATCTGCTACAACGGTGAGCTTTACAACACCGCCGAGCTTCGGTCAAGACTTATCACCAAGGGTTTTAAATTTGAAACCTCTACCGATACCGAGGTAGTGCTGAAATCCTATATTGCATACGGTGCAGATGCACTAAAAGACTTTAACGGAATATATGCCTTTGCCGTTTTTTGCCCCGAAAAAAAGGAGCTTTTTATAGCTCGCGATAAAATGGGTGTAAAACCCCTTTTCTATGCCGAAAGGGATGGCTCCTTTATATTCGCAAGCGAGCTTAAGGCTCTGCTTTGTCACCCGAAAATAAAGCCCGAAATAGATAAAAACGGCATTGCCGAGCTTTTATTTATAGGTCCTGGCCGTACCCCTGGTTTTGGCGTTTTTAAGGATGTTTTTGAGCTCAAATCGGGCTTTTGCGGACTATTTACCCCCTCAGGACTTCATACCTCTCAGTATTTTAAGCTTACCGACAGTGAAAATACCGACTCGCCCGAGGATATAATTAAAAATGTTCGCTTTTTAGTTACCGACGCAATAGAAAAACAGCTAGTGAGCGATGTTCCCGTTGGTACATTTTTGTCGGGCGGTCTTGATTCAAGTATAATTAGCTCTGTTGCGGCACAGCATTTCGCCAAAAAGGGAAAAAAACTTAAAACCTTTTCGGTAACCTATAAAGACAATGATAAGCACTTTAAAAGCAGTCGTTTTCAGCCAAACAGTGATGATGAATTTATAAAAATTATGGTGGATTATCTCGGAAGCGACCACACCTATGTTACGGTGGATACCGACGATGTGGTAAAGGCTCTTTATTCGGCGGTGGATGCAAGGGATTTACCCGGTATGGCTGATGTAGATGCATCTCTGCTTATTTTCTGCGGCGAAATTAAAAAGTATGTAACAGTCGCCCTTTCGGGGGAATGTGCCGATGAAATTTTCGGCGGATACCCGTGGTTTAGGGATGAAAAAATCCGCTCCAGATACGGCTTTCCTTGGGCACAGTCCACCGAATACCGCGAAAGCTTTTTGCATCCCGATTTTAAAAATCTGCTTTGCGGTGCCGACTATGTAAACTCTAGATACGAAGAAAGTCTGAAAGCCGCCGATAAAAAACAGGGTCTTTCCCAGCTTGAGGCACGTATGCGTGAGATGGTATATCTTAATCAAAACTGGTTTATGCAAACCCTTTTAGACAGAAAGGATAGAATGAGTATGGCAAACGGTTTGGAGGTGCGGGTACCGTTTTGCGACTACAGAATAGCCCAGTACCTTTACTCCGTTCCTTGGGAAATCAAGGATTTAAAGGGCAGAGAAAAGGGTCTGCTTCGCACCGCTATGGAGGGCTATTTGCCCGATAGCATTTTATGGCGTAAAAAAAGCCCCTACCCCAAAACACATAATCCCGCCTATTTTGAAGCGGTTAAAAATATTTTAAGGGATATTCTAAGCAATAAAAGCTCTCCGCTCTTTGAACTTTGCGATTATTCGGCAGTAGAAAAGCTTCTTTCCACCGAACGGAGCGAGCCTTGGTACGGTCAGCTTATGACAACTCCGCAAACGGTTGCCTATATGATAATGCTTGAATACTGGCTTAGAAAATTTAAGGTAAAAATAGTTTGATTTAATGGGCTGTTTGGTGTATAATGGATTAGTAATAAAACCAATCTGTTAGGAGATAAAAAATGGCAAAACGAAAAACCAAAACGGGGCTAAGCCTTATACCCATCATAATTATATTTTTGGTTATTGCTTGGCAGGTTATTACCCGCTTTACACCAAACACCGAGCCTACACCCTCTGCTCCGCCTGCAAGCGGAGATAATATGCTTGTTGTTGAATTTTTGGATGTAGACCAAGCCGACTGCGAGCTGTTTTTTCTTCCCGACGGCAAAATAATGCTTATTGATGCGGGCAACCGTGGCGATGGTGACGAAATCGTTACCTATTTAAAAAGCAAAAGTATTGAAAAAATTGATTATTTAGTTGCGACCCATCCCCACGCCGACCACATTGGCGGAATGAGCGATATTATAGACACCTTTGAAATAGGGCAGATTTTCGCCCCAAGAGTGGCTAGTGATGATGTTCCAACAAGTAAAACCTATAAGGAATTTTTGTCATCAGTACAAAATAAAGGTATGAAGCTCCATAGTGCAAAGGCAGGCACAACAATGTTTGAGGGTGCCGATTATAAGGCTGAATGTTTCGCACCAAACAGCAATGATTATGACGAGCTTAACGATTATTCGATAACTGTTAAGCTAAGCTATGGTATACACTCATTTCTGTTTACGGGCGATGCCGAAAACCTAAGCGAAGACGAAATGTTAAAGGCTGGCTATAACTTGGATTGCGATGTATTAAAGGTTGGTCACCACGGTAGCGACTCTTCATCGTCGGAAGCTTTCTTAAGGGCTGTATCACCTAAATATGCCGTAATTTCCTGCGGTGAGGACAACGATTATGGGCATCCACACAAAGAAACGCTTGATGCCCTTAAAGGGCTGGATGGTCTTGAAAAAACTCTCCGTACAGATTTAGACAAAACAATTATTTTTACTGCCGACGGCAAAACCGAAAATGGTATTAGATTTTCAACCAAAAACCCCACAGTAGTTGAATAAAAGGGTGATTTTATGAAAACGAACAATTTAAAATTGGTAGGCAGTGCCGATAAACTTTTATACCTTACCTTTCCTAATTTAGATGACGGAAAATGTGTTTCGGCATTCACCACTCGAATGGGCGGTGTAAGTCGCGGTAAATACGCTTCAATGAATATGAGCTTTTCCAACGGCGATAATCCTCATTCGGTGCGTAAAAACTACGATATTTTATTCGGTGCTCTGGGTCTTGACCCTGAAAAAGCGGTATTCAGCCAACAAACCCATACAAACAATATCCGCGTTGTGCAGGAAAGGGATATTGGCAAGGGAATTGTGTTGCACCGAGATTACAGGAATGTTGACGGTCTTGTAACCAATCTTAAGGGGGTTGCCCTTGTAACCCAATTTGCCGATTGTGTTCCTCTGCTGTTTTACGACCCAAAAAATGAGGTTATTGCAGCATCTCACGCAGGTTGGCGGGGTACGGCACAGGAAATCGGCAAAAAAACAGTCGAGGTAATGGTAGGTCTTTTTGGCTGTAACCCCAAAAACATACAGGTCGCAATAGGCCCATCCATAGGCAAATGCTGTTATGAGGTCGACACTCCCGTATTTAGCGAGTTTAATTTGCTTTCTGACATACCTACTAAAAAAATCTTTGAAAAAAAAGGCCCTGAAAAATATATGCTCGACCTTTGGGAAGCAAACCGTTTAATCCTTGAAAGTGCAGGTATAAAATCTAAAAATATTTGCGTTACCGATTTGTGTACCTGCTGTAACAGCCAATTTTTCCATTCCCACAGAGCAAGCGGCGGCAATCGCGGAAATCTTGCAGCAGTAATAGCCCTTAAAGGTTAAAAAGCGTTTTTAAATAAAGGAGCAACAAAAATGAAAATTGCAATTGGAAACGACCACGTGGCGGTTGAACTGAAAAATCACATTACAAAATATGTAGAGTCAAAGGGCTATACCGTAGTAAATTACGGCACCGACTCCTCTGACTCTTGCGACTATCCCATATATGGGGAAAAGGTAGCCAAAGCGGTTGCGAGCGGCGAATGTGACCTTGGTATACTTATATGCGGTACAGGAATTGGTATATCTCTTGCCGCTAATAAGGTTAAAGGCATTCGTGCGGCAGTTTGCTCAGAGCCCTATTCTGCAAGACTTACCCGCCAGCACAACAATGCCAACATAATAGCCTTTGGTGCAAGGGTTGTGGGTCAGGCAATGGCAGAAATGATTGTTGATGAATTTTTAAATGCCGAATATGAGGGCGGCCGTCACGCACGCCGCGTTGATATGATTACAAAAATAGAACAAGAAAACTAAAAGCTTACTTAATAAAACAAAACCTCATTCCGTAACCTAAGCGTTAAAGGAATGAGGTTTTTATTATACAGTAATATCTGCATCATAATTGGATAAAACGTCAAACTAAAAATCACCTTAAAAGTACAAGCCCTCGGCCGCGGAACGCGACTTAGGGCTTGTTTAAAATCTATTCGGAATAAAAATGGTCTGCGACCATTATTTGGCGTAGTCAACAGCGCGGTTTTCACGAATAATGTTAACCTTTATCTGACCTGGATATTCAAGCTCATCCTCATAGCGTTTTGCTATGTCACGTGCAATAATAACCATCTTGTCATCCGAAACCTGTTCGGGCTTAACAATAACGCGAACCTCACGGCCTGCCTGAATAGCGAACGACGACTCAACACCGTTAAAGGAATTGGCGATTTCCTCTAGCTTTTCAAGACGCTTAATATAGCTTTCAATATTCTCACGACGAGCACCGGGGCGAGCAGCAGAAATAGCATCAGCCGCCTGAACAAGACAAGCAATAACGGTTTTAGCCTCTACATCGCCGTGGTGAGCGTGTATAGCGTGAATAACTGCTTCACTTTCCTTGCATTTTTTAGCCGCCTCAACACCAAGCTGAATATGCGAGCCTTCCTGCTCATGGTCAATAGCCTTACCAATATCGTGAAGTAGACCTGCACGACGTGCAAGGGTAACATCCTCACCAAGCTCGGCAGCCATAAGACCCGCCAAATGGCAAACCTCCATAGAATGATTAAGTACATTCTGACCATAGCTTGTGCGGTAATGAAGTCTACCAAGCAAACGAATAAGGTCGGGATGCAGACTGTGAAGACCTGCATCGAGCATAGCACGCTCACCCTCCTGCTTGATGGTTTGTTCAACCTCAGCCTTAGCCTTGGCAACCGTTTCCTCAATGCGAGCAGGATGTATACGGCCATCTAAAATCAACTTTTCAAGAGAAAGACGTGCAATTTCACGACGTACAGGGTCAAAGCTTGAAAGGGTAATTGCCTCGGGAGTATCATCAATAATAAGGTCAACACCTGTAGCAGTTTCTAACGCACGGATATTTCTACCCTCTCTACCGATAATACGACCCTTCATTTCATCATTGGGAAGCTCTACAACTGAAATTGTAGCTTCTGATGAATGGTCGGCAGCACAACGCTGAATAGCCTGAGAAATAAGCTCTCTGGCCTTTTTGTCGGTTTCTTCCTTAAACTGTTGCTCAAATTCCAAAATTTTAACGGCTTTATCGTGGTTGAGCTCTCCATCTAGCATGGAAAGCAACTGCTCCTTAGCCTGCTCAGCAGTAAGCCCTGAAATTTTCTCCAGCATTTCAAACTGGCTTTTTTTCAAATGCTCTATTTCTACGAGCTTGTCTTCAACCTCTTTTGCACGTTTTGCAAGTTTTTCTTCCTTAACCTCAAGATTATCTACCTTACGGTCAAGATTTTCTTCCTTTTGTTGAAGCCTATGTTCTAATCGCTGAACCTCACTTCTACGCTCTCTAATATCTTTATCTGCTTCAGAGCGTTGACGGTGAATTTCATCCTTAGCTTCTATTAAAATCTCTTTCTTTTTGGCTTCTGCGTTTTTAAGAGCATCGCTTAAAATTTTGCGAGCCTCATCCTCAGCAGTGCCAATGGTTGTACGGTCTGCCTTGCGGCGAAAAGCCGAGCCGGCAATAAAGCATACAACACCTATAATCACAGCAACAACAGCCGCAATTATGTAAAATGATGGACTTGTGGGCATTAAATGCACCTCCTTATATTATAAAGCGTTACCCTAAAAAATTAAGGCACGCGTTGTAGGCAGGGATTTCACCTGCCGACTTATGGCCTATGAAAGACTACAAAACAAAAAACAGCCAAAATTATGCCGTTTCAGACAAATTTGGATTTATATTGTTTGCTTATTAACTTTCGGCCGATATATTTGTGAGGTCTTATACCCGCCAAAGCATAAAAATCTCACATTAAGCTCGTAAGCAAAAAATACTAACGACCCAATATACCATATATTATTTTATACCTATTTGGTGTATATGTCAAGGAAAAATTGAATAAAATTACAAGATATTGTTGCATCTACCAGAATATGTGACATTAGATGTTTTTGCCTAAAAAACACTAAACCTATTTTTGCGTTCTTTTACTACTTTGGGATAAACCCTGAGCGATTTCGGGAAACTCATTATCACTATCATTGGTCGGCTGAATGTTATAAGTGCCATATTTATTTATAAGCTCAAATGCGTTCTGCGGTTGACCCTGCAC
>JAGARD010000043.1 GCA_017622415.1 Clostridia bacterium
AAGGCTTCAAAAAATTGTGATGGCGAACTGTTTGTTGCTGTTACAGGAAGTATTGCAAGCGTGTATTCGCCACCTGTTACTAAGCTCATTAATTCGGCATCACTCTCTGTTGAAACCGCATTTACAACAGCACCTAGGGATTGCTGCATATTTTCGGCAATCATAAGTGATAATTCTTCCGCTTCATTGCTACCGTAATAAATAATATCTATTTTTTTAGGCATATCCTTAACTGATTTTGCACCCGAAATATAAAGTGAGTGTGCTTTATTTGGGTCGTATTCGGGTGGAGTGGCAACGGTTATTTTTGAAGAAAGTGCCGTGCCGTTTAGCTGTACGGTGTTTGGAATAAGACAGGCTGATTCCTTAAGAGATTTTCCAAGCTCGTTTTTTAGCCTGTTTCGGTGTATGGATTTGGCGAATGCATTTCTGAAATCGCTTGAACCAACAGGTGAATTTTTATTTATTAAAAGAACATAACTGCTTTTTTCATAGGTGAATAATCTGCTTTTTTCGCTTGTTTCGGATATGTTTACAAATCCCATATCCAAGTTACCTTCTTCAATTTTTGCAGCTCTGTCAGACATATTTCCCATATTAAAAATTACTGCGGAGGCTTCGGCTTTAAAATCACCGTTATAATCTGCAAATTTGTTTATTCTAAAGGAAAATTTTTCTGTCTTTTCCCAAAATCTTATTTTGTATGAGCCGTTTGTTACAATTCTATCGGCAACTATTCCATATTGCCCTTTTGCTTTGTTATAAATGTCTTTTCGGCATGGCATACAAATTGATGTGGTGAGCGTACGTAAAAAGTTTGGGTCAGGAGAGGCAAGTTCAATTGTAACTGTATTATCGTTAAGCGATGTAACACCAAGTCCGTTTGTTTTTTTACCCTCTGCAATATCCCTTGCACCAATAATACTGTAAAGAGAGGCAACATAGGGGGCTTTGTTTTTGCGGTCCACCGCACGTTCAAAAGCAAAAACAAAATCTTTTCCCGTAAGCGGTACACCATCCGACCATTTTGCACCTTCTCTTATGGTAAAGGTATAGGTTTTGCCGTCGGAGGAAACTGTATAATCGCTTGCTGCACCTTTAACAACTTCGCCTTTTGCATTTTCACGCATTAAGCCCTCAAATAAGTTTTTAATTAAAAGCTCCTCAGAGGTACCGCTTGCGAGCTGTGGGTCAAGAGTTTTTGGTGTTGAATCAAGCTCAAAATATAAAACATAATCTTCATTTCCATCACAACCTGTGAAAAGTAAAAATGATAAAATTAAACAAAGTATTAAACAAATAAACTTAATAAACTTCATATTTAAACCTCAATTATGGCATTTTTGTGTTCATATATAGTTATTATAAGATGAAAACTCGATTTTTTCAATACGAATTTGTATAAAATATAAAAACTTTTCATCTGTCAAGAAAAAAACTTGACACCCGAACGTTTGTGTGGTATAATACTTTAGGTTTAAAGTAAAAAGTATGTTCGGCGGTGATGATTTGTCAAAAAATCTTTTGATATGCGATCTGCTGGAGCTTTATGGAAAGCTCCTTACCGAAAAACAATCCCGCCTTTTAGAGCTTTACTATTTCGATGATTTATCATTATCAGAGATTGCCGAAAATGAGGGTGGCTCGCGTCAAGGTGCTATGGATGTTATAAAACGTGCCGAAAAAGAGCTTTTAAAAATTGAGGATACACTTGGCCTTTATAACCGAAATAATAATCAAACTAAAATTATAAACGAGCTTAAAAATGTTTTAGATACAGATTTAAAAAAAGCAAAAACATTGTTATCAGAGCTTGAAAAAACTTTTTGAAAGGAGCGAAATTGAATTATGGCTTTTGAAGGTCTTTCAGATAAACTTGCCGCCGCGTTTAAAAAGCTTCGCTCCAAGGGTAAGCTTACCGAAAACGATGTTAAAACTGCAATGCGAGAAGTGCGTTTGGCACTTTTAGAGGCTGACGTTAACTATAAAGTAGCTAAAGATTTTTCAAATACATTGGTTGAAAAATGTGTGGGCGAAAAGGTTATGGAAAGTCTTACTCCTGCACAAATGGTTATAAAAATCGTTCGCGATGAATTAACCGAATTAATGGGTGGAGAGCACACAAGACTTAAAACTGCTTCTCGTATACCTACCGTAATATTAATGTGCGGTCTTCAGGGCTCGGGTAAAACTACCCATAGTGCCAAGCTCGCTAAAAAGCTAAAGGCTGAGGGTCACAGACCTATGCTTGTTGCCTGTGATATTTACCGTCCTGCTGCTATTGAGCAGTTAAAGGTTGTTGGTGCAGCTGCTGAGGTTCCAGTTTTTGAAATGGGTACCGAAAAGCCTGAGAAAATCGCTGTTGCCGCTGTAAAATATGCAAGAGATTACGGTCACGACTATGTGATTTTAGATACTGCAGGTCGTCTTCATATTGATGATGAGCTTATGGCAGAGCTTACTCGTATTACCAAGGCAGTTGAGGTTAACGATATTTTACTTGTTATAGATTCTATGATAGGTCAGGATGCTGTTAACGTTGCAAAAGCCTTTAACGATTTGCTGGAAATCGATGGTGTTATTTTAACAAAGCTGGATGGTGATACCCGTGGCGGTGCGGCACTTTCGGTCCGTGCAGTAACTGGTAAACCAATCATTTATGCAGGTGTTGGTGAAAAGCTTGACGATTTGGATGAATTTCACCCCGACCGTATGGCTTCCCGTATTCTTGGTATGGGCGATATGCTTTCTCTTATTGAAAAAGCTGAGCACGAGCTTGATGAAAAGCAGGCTGAAGAAACTGCAAAGCGTTTAGCTGAAAATAAGTTTGATATGAATGATTTGCTGGGACAGTTTGAAAGCATTAAAAAAATGGGCTCTATTAAAAGTCTTATGTCTATGATTCCAGGTATGGAGCAAAAGCTTAGAAATGTAGATATTGATGATAAACAAATGCTCCGTATTGAGGCCATTATAAAATCAATGACCAAAAAGGAACGATTAAAGCCCGATATTATCAATGCCTCTCGCAAACGCAGAATTGCAGCAGGCTCGGGCGTTAAGGTTGAGGATGTAAATCGTTTACTTCAGCAGTATGAGCAAATGAAAAAAATGTTCAAGCAAATGAATTCCAAAGGCGGTAAACGTCGCTTTGGTCGCGGATTTGGGCTTCCACCAGGATTTGGAGGATTTTAGTTGTTCACAGAAGTATTCCAAAAGGGATGTTCTTTGAATATATAAAGAATTTTGTTAAGTGAGGTGTAACAAAAATGGCAGTTAAAATCAGACTTCGTCGTATGGGTGCTAAAAAGGCTCCTTTTTACCGTGTAGTTGTTGCTGATTCCAGATCTCCCCGTAACGGTAGATTTATTGAGGAAATCGGTTACTACGATCCCACTAAGGAACCTGCAGTAGTTAGCATTGACGGTGAGAAAGCAAAGGCTTGGATTGGCAACGGCGCTCAGCCTACCGATACCGTTAAGGCATTGCTTAAGAAAAACGGCGTTCTTTAATAGAACATTAAACCCATATTAGCTCTAATTTTTTAGGCTAATCGCACAGCATTTCAAGGAGAATTATTATTATGACAGAACTTTTAATCGCAATGGCAGCAGGCTTGGTTGAAAATCCCGATGCTGTTACCGCAACAGTTGATGAGCCCAATGAAGAGGGCGTTATCGTTTATCATCTTCACGTAGCTGAGGATGATATGGGTCGTGTTATCGGCAAGCAGGGCCGTATTGCTAAGGCTATCCGCACCGTTATGCGTGCAGCAGCCAATAGAAACGGTCAGAAAGTTGCAGTTGAGATTGACTAATTTTAAGTTTCCGTCGTTTGCTTAAAGCTTGCTTTAAGTGGCGGCGGAAAATCCTTTTTACCCAAATTTATATTTTGGATGATAAGGATTTTCCACCGCATAAATTGAAAAGGGGAAGTTTCAATGAAAAAGGAATATATTGAAAGCGGCAAATTTGTAGGTACTCATGGTGTAAGAGGTGGACTTCGTGTTCAGCCTTGGTGTGACAGCCCTGAATTTTTATGTCAGTTTAAAAAGCTTTTTTTAAAGGATAATGAGGGATTTTCTTCCGTAAAGGTAAAAACCTCTAAGCCGCACGGTAATATCGTTATTATGGAGCTTGATGGTGTGAATTCAATGGATGAGGCCGAAGGTTTACGCGGCAAGGTTTTGTATATTGAGCGTAAGGCTTTAAAATTAGAGGAAGGTCAGTATCTTATTTGCGACCTTATTGGTGTAAATGTTTTTGATGCGGATACTGGCGTTTTGCTTGGTGAAATCTCTGATGTATCTAAAACGGGAGCTAATGATGTGTGGCATATTAACCGAAAAGGCAAGGAATACCTAATTCCCGTAATTGAAGAAGTTGTTAAAGAGGTTAATATAGATGAAAATAAGGTTATTATAAGACCATTAAAGGGTATTTTTGAGGACTAAATATGAAAATAGATATTTTAACTCTGTTTCCCGAAATGTGCGAAGCTTTTTTAGGCGAAAGCATAATCGGTAGAGCAAGAAAAGAAAATAAGGTTGAAATTGCCTGTCATAATATTAGGGACTATACTCTTGATAAGCATAACCGTGTGGATGATGCTCCATACGGCGGTGGTATGGGTATGGTTATGTCGGCACAGCCAATAAATGATTGCTTAGAAGCTGTAATTGGCGACTGTGAAGAAAAACCAAGAGTAATCTATTTGTCTCCTAAGGGTAAAACTTTTGATCAAGCAAAGGCTATAGAACTTTCAAAACTTAATAGATTTGTTCTTCTTTGCGGTCATTATGAGGGCGTAGATGAGCGAGTGCTCGAAAAATGCGTTGATGAGGAAATTTCCTTGGGTGATTTTGTTTTAACAGGCGGTGAGATAGCCGCAGTTGCCGTTGCAGATGCTGTATCCAGATTATTGCCTGGAGTTTTATCGGATGATATTTGTTTTAGTGAGGAAAGTCATTGGAGCGGTCTTTTGGAATATCCTCAGTATACCCGTCCTGCTGTTTGGGAGGG
>JAGARD010000044.1 GCA_017622415.1 Clostridia bacterium
CTCCACTTGTCAGGGGAGGTGGCAAAACGAAGTTTTGACGGAGGGGTAGTTTCTCTCCCTCAGTCTTTTGCTACGCAAAATCCAGCTCCCTCGTCAGAGGGAGCCAAGGACGATTTGTCTCTAATTTAACACAAGCATATATTTAACCTAAGAGGTGAGGTTATGTCTTCTAAGTACATTAGCAGTATTTTATTCGATGATAAGTTAGAAAAATCTTCATATTTAAATGAACTTCCTATTATTAAGTATTTAAAAAAGGTAGGTAAATTAGATTTTTTCGCCAATGTTACTTTTTTTGTGGGTGAAAACGGAACAGGAAAATCCACCTTACTTGAAGCTATCGCCGTGGCGTATGGGTTTAATGCAGAGGGAGGCTCTAAAAACTTTACCTTTTCGACCAATGAAACCCATTCCGAGCTTTATAGTCATATTGAACTTGGTAAAAGGGGATTTGCAAAGGACGGATTTTTCCTTAGAGCCGAAAGCCTTTACAATGTTGCTACTAATATTGATGATATGGATAAGCTTCCCTCGTTTGATGCACCTATAATCGGTGGCTATGGCGGAGTTTCGCTTCATAATCAATCGCACGGGGAAAGCTTTCTTTCTATTGTTCAAAATAGATTTTTTGGCAATGGACTTTATATATTAGACGAGCCCGAAGCCGCTTTATCACCAATGAAATTACTCACCTTAATGGCAGAAATCTATAATTTGGTTAACAAAAATTCTCAGTTCATAATTGCAACACATTCGCCGATTTTAATGGCTTTTCCAAATGCAGAAATTTTAGAGTTTACAAAAGACGGTATTAGAAAAGTCAGCTATCAGGATACAGAACATTTTAAAATAACAAAAACATTTTTAGAAAACCCCGAAAAAATGCTTCATTATTTACTTAATAAAGACAGTTAAATTGACAATGTGAATTATAAGTGGTATTATATTTTAGTAACCAAATTGGGGGCATAAAAATGGCAAAAAAATCCTATGAAATGAATATGACCGAAGGTCCTCTTTTAAAGAAGATTGTACTTTTTTCTATACCGCTTATGCTTTCGGGTATGTTGCAGCTTCTCTACAACGCGGCGGATATTGTAGTTGTTGGTAAGTTTGCCGGCGATGCATCCTTAGCGGCAGTTGGCTCTACCTCATCCTTAATTAATTTAATTGTAAATGTGTTTTTGGGACTATCGTTAGGTTCGGGTGTTGTTGTTGCTCAGGCCATAGGAGCACGCAATAAATACCGATTGCATAAAACCGTACATACCTCAATGCTTCTTAGCGTATTTTTGGGAATAGCAGTAGGAATTTTGGGCATTATTCTTTGCAAACCTATGCTTGTGCTTATGGGCTCGCCTAATGAGGTGTTAGATAAAGCAACGCTATATATGCGAATATATTTTTTAGGTACACCTGGATTTTTAATTTATAATTTCGGTGCCGCAATACTACGCTCAGCAGGCGACACTAAACGGCCGTTGGTAATTTTATCTGTTTCTGGTATTGCAAATGTTGTGTTAAATCTAATTTTTGTTATTTGTTTTAATATGGATGTTGCAGGTGTTGCTTTGGCTACCATAGCCTCACAGTATATATCGGCGGTGTGGGTTGTTATTATTTTGCTGAAAGAAAATACCGATTTTAAGCTAACGCTTAAAAAACTTCATATTTATAAAAATGAGCTTATTTTAATTATTAAATACGGACTGCCAATGGGAATTCAAAGCTCATTTTTCTCAATTTCAAATGTAACCATTCAGTCCTCAATAAACTCTTTTGGCACCTTGGTAGTTGCGGGTAATTCTGCCGCAAGTAATATAGAGGGTCTTGTTTATACCGCCTCAAATGCCGTTGCCCAAACAGCTATGACTTTTTCGGGTCAGAATACGGGAGCAGGTAATTATAAGCGTGTAAAAAAGGTTTTGCTTTTATGCCTTGTTTTAACAACCTTTATTGGATTGTTTTTTGGCGGTTTGGTAATTCTTTTAAAAAATCCGCTTCTTGCCATTTATACCGATAATCCCGCCGTTATTTCGGCAGGAGCCCTAAGAATAAATATTATCTGTATGTTCTATGCTCTTTGCGGTATGATGGATACCTCAGCAAACGTTACCCGCGGAATGGGTAAATCGGTAGTTCCTATGATTATTACTCTGGTTTTGGTTTGTTTTGTTCGTGTTGGATGGGTCTTTACGATTTTTAAATTGTTCAATACCGCAGAGTGTGTTTATTGGTCTTATCCTTTTACATGGACACTTGCCATCATTGCTCAGTTAATATATTTTATTATTGTTTATAAATCTAAAACTAAGCCTAAATTTAAAGTTTCAGATTAATTTTTCAGGCTATCCCATACACTTTGGTGTGTGGGATTATTTTTTATAAAAATAATTAAATTTAAATTTCACAATGTGCTAATATTACTTGAAAAAGTTTTTAAAGTGTGTTAAAATTTTCAAGAGGTGTTTTATATGGTACAAATAAAAAATGATTTTTTAACTGTTGAAATTAATCCCTTTGGAGCAGAGCTTTACAGCATAAAAAATAATAGCGATTATGAATATTTGTGGCAGGGTAATCCTGAGGTTTGGTCGGGCAGAGCACCTGTGCTTTTTCCAATAGTAGGCGGTCTTATGGATGATGAATTCATTTATAATGGCAAAGCCTATAAGCTTGAAAAACACGGATTTGCAAGACTTTCCGATTTTGAGGTTGAGCTTGTAGAGGATGAAAAAGCCGTATTTTTACTTAAAAACAATGATACACTTAGAAAACAGTATCCTTTTGAATTTGAATTTAGGGTTATATTTGTTTTAAATAAAAATAATCTTGAGGTTGAATATAGGGTTACAAATACTGATGATAAAGATATTTATTTTTCATTTGGTGCTCATGAAGCCTATTCTTGTACGGGTGGACTTAAAAACTACTATGTAGAGTTTGAAAAGGATGAAGCACTGTCCCGTTATTTTGTTACCGGAAATTTTATTAATGGCGATACTAAAGCCCTGCCTATGGAGGGTAAAAAGCTTTATATGAATGATGAATTTTTTGAAGACGATGCTATAATTCTTCCCGACATTGCTTCAAAAAAAGTGTGGATTAAAAATATTGATAATACACACACTATTACCGTTGATTATAACGGATTTAAAAATCTTCTTATTTGGACTAAACCGGGTGCGGAGTATCTTTGCATAGAACCTTGGGATGGCATACCCGATTTTCTTGGCTGCGGTAAAGAAATTGAAAACAAAAAGGATATTGTTACACTTTCTAAGGGAACAGAATATTCTTTAACGCACACAATTACTTTTGATTAATGTTTTATATATTATAGTAAAAAGGAGTACAGATTAAAGCTTAAATCTGTACTCCTTAAATGTTATTTAATTTTTCTTACAAGTGCCAAATCAATAACTCCGCCAAAGGGCGAAATGGTAGGGCAGGTAAATTCGTTGCCGTATGCAAAAGCCTCAAGATGCATCGCAAGGGGTATAATGGTCGTATCATTTATAAGTGTTTTAAGTGCTGATTGTGAAGCATCTATAATCACTTGTTCATCAGCATCAGGCTTTATTTTTGAAACCGCATCATCATATTTTTTGTTTTTAAACCCGTAAATATTTTTATTGCTATTTTTTGTAAAGGCTTCA
>JAGARD010000045.1 GCA_017622415.1 Clostridia bacterium
GCCTTTACAGGGTCAGCTGCCTCTATACCCTCGCCGTAAACCATAGCGGCGTAGGCTTTTTCAACGCGGTCCCAAGCAAAGTCACGATCCATTGCATAGTAGCGACCCATAACAGATGCGATTTTACCAACTGAGAGCTCTGCCATTTTTGCCTGCAAATCTTTAATAAAGCCCACACCCGAGGTAGTGGAAACATCACGACCATCCATAAGGCAATGAACATAAACCTTGGTAAGACTATTTTTCTTTGCAAGCTCTAAAAGGCCGTAAAGATGCTCAATATGACTGTGAACACCGCCATCGGACAAAAGACCGATTAAGTGAAGTGCTGAGTCATTTTTTTTGCAGTTTTCTACAGCAGCTTTAAGACACTCAATATTAAAGAAATCGCCATCCTTAAT
Source organism: Clostridia bacterium (assembly GCA_017622415.1). Taxonomy (GTDB): domain Bacteria; phylum Bacillota; class Clostridia; order Oscillospirales; family Acutalibacteraceae; genus UMGS1279. The sequence goes on from JAGARD010000045.1 coordinate 402, forward strand.
GGATTTTGAAATTTTAACAAGCATTTGATAAACAACTCGGCCTGCACCGATATTAGTGTGACCTACCTCACTGTTACCCATTTGACCGTCAGGAAGACCAACATCAAGGCCAGAAGCACCGATAGTTGTAAATGGATTTTCGTTAAAAAGCTTGGTAAGGTTGGGGGTATTTGCTGAAAGAATAGCATTGCCATCCTTATTTTCGCGAATACCAAAACCATCCATAATGCATAAAACAACGGGTTTTTTCATTGATAGTTTTCCTTTCAATAAAGCCGATTATTTGCTTGCAGCCTTAACAATTACAGAGAAATCCTCTGCTTTAAGAGAGGCACCGCCGATAAGGCCGCCGTCAACATTAACCTTAGCAACAAGCTCATCTGCATTTTTTGCATTCATAGAACCGCCGTACTGAACGGTAACGGTTTCAGCAACATCAGCACCATAAGCCTCAGCAATAGCGGCACGAACAAAGCCGTTACCCTCATCTGCTTGGTCAGCGGTAGCGGTAACACCTGTACCGATAGCCCAAACAGGCTCATAAGCAATGATTACGTTTTTAAGCTGTTCCTCGGTTACATTGGTAAGAGCCATTTTGGTTTGATATTTAAGCAAAGTTTCGGTATAACCAAGCTCTCTTTGCTCTAAGGTTTCGCCAACACAAACAATAGCCTTAAGACCTGCATTTAAAGCGGCAAGAGTGCGGAGATTAACGGTCTGATCGGTTTCGCCAAAGTACTGTCTTCTCTCACTGTGGCCGATAACTACATATTCAACACCCGAAGCTACAAGCATTTCGGCAGAGATTTCACCTGTATATGCACCCGAAGCCTTGAAGTGAACATTCTCAGCACCGATTTTGATGTTAGAGCCCTTAGCAGCCTCCACTGCGGCGGCAATATCAATAAAAGGTACACAAAGAACTACGTCACAATCAGCATCTGCAACGAGAGGCTTCATTTCGTTAATAAGAGCGGTAGTCTCGGCGGGAGTATTATTCATTTTCCAGTTACCTGCAATAACTGCAGAGCGTTTTGCTTTATTCATTATTTTTTCCTCCAAAATTTTAAAAATACAATTATTTTAAAATAGACCTTTAGCCGTCGTTTTTGCGACGGCTAAAGAAGAATGTTTTTTTAATTATTTATCATTAAGAGCGGCAATACCGGGAAGCTCTTTACCCTCTAAGAATTCCAAAGAAGCACCGCCACCTGTAGAAATGTGGCTCATTTTATCTGCAAAGCCAAGCTTGGTAACAGCGGCAACAGAGTCACCACCGCCGATTACCGAGATAGCACCCGAGTTAGCAACTGCGGTTGCAACTGCGATGGTACCGCTTGCAAAGTTTTCCCACTCGGAAACGCCCATAGGTCCGTTCCAAATAACAGTACCTGCATCTACCAAAGCATCTGCAAAAAGCTTTTCGGTCTTAGGACCAATATCAAGACCCATCCAACCGTCGGGAATATTATCAGAATCAACAAGCATATTTTCGGTATTCTCGTCGTACTCTTTACCTACTCTATTATCAACAGGGATAAGGAACTTAACGCCCTTAGCCTCTGCCTTAGCCATCATTTCTTTTGCGGTTTCAACATTTTCCTCATCTAAAAGAGAGGTACCGATATTGTAGCCCAAGCACTTCATAAAGGTGTAAGCCATACCGCCGCCGATGATAAGGGTATCTACCTTATCAATAAGGTTTGTGATAACACCAATTTTATCTGCAACCTTTGCACCGCCGAGGATTGCAACCAAGGGACGCTTAGGAGCCTCAAGTGCACCGCCGATAAACTCAATTTCTTTATTGATGAGATAGCCGCCAACTGCGGGGATATAATCTGCAACACCTGTGGTGGAAGAATGTGCACGGTGAGCAGAGCCGAAAGCATCATTAACAAATATATCTGCAAGGTCTGCAAACTTCTTAGAAAGCTCGGGATCGTTTTTAGTTTCGCCCTTTTCATAGCGAACGTTCTCAAGTAAAAGAACCTCACCCTCTTTAAGCTCAGCGGCTAATTTATTAGCACATTCGCCAACTACATCACAAGCCATTTTAACCTCTAAGCCTAAAAGCTCAGAAAGACGGGCTGCAACGGGTTTTAAAGAAAACTCGGGAACAACCTCACCCTTTGGACGGCCAAGGTGAGAACAAAGAATAACCTTTGCACCGTTATCAAGCAAATACTTGATGGTAGGAAGAGAGGCTACAATTCTCTTATCGTTGGTAATAACACCATCTTTAAGCGGAACATTGAAGTCACAACGAACAAGAACTTTTTTGCCCTTTACTTCAATATCCTCAATAGTTTTTTTGTTAAGTGCTGCCATAAAAAACATCCTTTCAAAACATATTGTTATTTAACATTAGATTGTTAAAACATCTGCAAAGATTATTTTACCAAAAAGTTTTTAAAATTGCAATAGAATTATTACCAAATATATGAATTTTACGCATATTTTTTGTAGGATATATGACTAGATAGAGCGATAATGTAATGAAATATAAAAACAATTTTGGGAACGACACTTGAGGTCGTTCCCTATAATTAATATTTTATTTCCCCTGTATCCCAATCGTAGCGATGTAATTCGCCGAAATTTTGCAGCTCTGGAAAATCCCATTGGCGAAGCACCTCATAAGCCGCTAAGGCAACTGTATTGGAAAGATTAAGACTTCTTGCATCACCAATCATAGGCACTCTGACCGCTCTATCGGGATATTTAAGCAGAAGCTCTTCGGGGAGTCCTTTAGTCTCCTTACCAAAGAAAATATATGCATTATCGGGGTATTTAACGTCTGAATAGACAGTTCTGCCCTTGGTTGTGAAAAAATAAAACTCGCCATCTTTATTCTTTTCAAAAAAATCATCAAGATTTTTATAATAGGTTATGTCCAAAAGATGCCAATAATCAAGCCCTGCTCTTTTAAGCTGTTTATCATCAGGCTTAAAGCCCATAGGCTCCACTATATGAAGTCTGGCTCCCGTTGCGGCGCAGGTACGGGCAATGTTACCCGTATTTTGGGGGATTTCAGGCTCTACCAAAACAATGTTTAAAATGCTCAAAATCTATACCCTGCTTTCAATAATGGTAGCACTGCCGTTAAAGGTAATTTCCCCTCTATTAGCAGGAACAAATGCACAGTCGCCCTTTTTAAGTGTTATGCCATCAAAAGAAACCTCACCGTCAAGGCATAAAAGTGCAGAAAAAGAAGATGCATCTACATTAATTTGTTTAACATCAGCCGTATTATACAGCTTAACATTAAAATATTCACATTCCGCTAAGGTACCCTTTGGTAAATTGCTTTGAACAGGTGGCGGAGTAAGCGAGGTTACATCAACTGCCTTATCAATATGTAAAGGACGGGGTTTGCCATCAGCACCAAGTCTTCCATAATCAGAAACACGATATGTAGTATTGGAATTTTGCTGAATTTCTGCAATTAAAATTCCGCTGCCGATTGCGTGAATTGTGCCCGAGGGAATGAAATACACATCTCCCTTTTTAACGGGGACTTTATTAAGCACATCTGTAATAGTATTATCGGCGATTTTTGCACGAAACTGCTCCTTGGTTATTTCTTCCTTTAAGCCGTAATAAAGGGTAGCACCCTCCTCACAGTCAACAATATACCACATTTCGGTTTTGCCGTATTCGCCCTCAACTCTTAATGCATATTCATCATCGGGATGAACCTGAACGGAAAGATTATCCTTAGCATCAATAAGCTTAATAAGGATTGGAAAATAGCTAAATTTCTTGCCATTTTCGCCAAGGCAATCAGTGCCAAAAGCGGTAACTGCCTCTGTTAAGGTCTTACCCTTAAGCTCACCGTTTAAAACAATTCCCGCACCATCCTTATGGGTAGAAAGCACCCAAGCTTCGGCAACCTTTTCTAAATCGCTTTCCATTTTGTATTCAGTTTTAAGGCGTGTGCCACCCCATAAATAATCCTTTAAAGCAGGTTTTAATTTTAAGGTGTACATATTAGTTTTCTCCTTCATTGCTTTCTAAATATCTGCCCGCCTGAGTTGTGAAAAGCTTATGGTAAACACCATTATTTTTCATAAGCTCGCTATGTGAACCACACTCGACAAGCTCGCCGTTATCCAAAACAAATATAACGTCTGCAGTGGTTGCACTGGAAAGACGGTGAGATACAAAAATTGTTGTTTTATCCTTGCGAAGGGTATCAAACTGGTCGTAAATTTCTTGCTCGGCAATAGCATCAAGTGATGCGGTAGGCTCATCCAAAATAAGAATATCGGAGTCGCTGTAAAACGCCCTTGCAACAGACAGCTTTTGCCACTGACCTATTGAAAGCTCAATACCGTCATCCTCAAAATAACGCATAAGAGGTGTATCGTACTCCTTAGGCAGACGTGAAATAAACTCTGTTGCATTGCTTTGCTCGGCTGACTGCTTTATGCGGTCCTCATCAATATCCCTTTCAATTTCACCAAAGGCAATATTTTCAGAAACGGTAACGGCATATTTTCCAAAGTCTTGGAAAATTGTTCCGTAAATTTTATAAAGCTCCTCAGGGTCATAATCCTTTAAGTTTTTACCGTCTAAAAGAATTTCTCCCTCGGTTGGGTCGTAAAGACGGGTTATAAGCTTAATAAGTGTTGTTTTACCCGCTCCGTTAACACCAACAAGTGCAACGGTATCCCCCGCTTTTATAGTTGCGTTTAAATCCTTAATAACATATCTTTCGGTGCCTGGATATTTAAAGGAAAGATGCTTAAATTCAATTTCGTGCGGAATATGCCTTTTTATTTCCTGTTTTTTCTCAGTTACTGTTAAAATAGTAGGCTTTTCTTCCATAAAAATAATAAGATTATCAATAAAAAGGGTACCCTCGTAAATGGTAGAGGTGTTATAGATAATCGAGTTCATAGCCGATGTGATGGTATTAAGTGCCCCTGTGTAGAAGGAATAATTACCAATTTTAAGCTTTCCTTTCCACACCATAACAGCTACATACAAAAAGACTACACAATGTGCCAAAGCCGAAGCAAGTGATACAATTGCGTTAAAAAAGCCCTCTTTTAAATATATTTTTTTAAGATTACTGAAATATTTTTTGAAGGTATTTTTATATCTTCCAATAAATAAATCGGACAAACCAAAAATGCGTATCTCCTTAACCAAATCCTTGTTGGTCATTAATCCTGAATAATAGTTAAGCTGACGTCGGTCTTTAGACCTAAAACGCATATACGCATATACCTTTCTGCGATAAACATAAGTGATTATTCCGCTTGGCAAGGCTAAAAGCACTACTAAAAAGGGTGCCCAAATGCTAATGCTAAACAAAATAAGGAAGAAAGAACCCAAGCTTATAACGCTTGATATAGTGGCAAAAACAGAAGTAATAATCTGCAGAGGTCTGGTGCCCGCCTCTCTTTGTGCGTTTTCTAATTTTTCATAAAATTCAGGCTCATCAAAGCTTTTTAAATCCAATGTTTTGGATTTTTGCATCATTATTTCTTTAACGTGGTTAGTTACCATTGTTCCCGAAACATTAAGAACAATTCGGTTAAAATGGTTTGTAAGGCTTGTTGTTATAATACATACAAACTGTAGCACCAAAAGTAAAATTATTTTTCCAAATTCAATTTGAACACCTGCATTGGCTGAAACATACGCTTCTGCCAACACATTAAGAAGCTCTGCGGCTACCCACGCGGTTACAATCGGCATTACACCGTTTAAAATAGCGATTATGGATAAAGAAATAAGTATCCAAGGTGCGGTATTCCAAACCAAGCTGAATATGTAAAAAAGGCGTTTGAAAAACTTAGAAACAACCTTTTTTAAATATTGCGGAACTTCTTTTATATTTTTAGGAAGCGGTTCTTTTAATTTATCATTATCCATACCCATACGACGCGGCATTCCGGGACCCATAAACTCACCTCATAATAA
>JAGARD010000046.1 GCA_017622415.1 Clostridia bacterium
CTCCACTTGTCAGGGGAGGTGGCAAAACGAAGTTTTGACGGAGGGGTAGTTTCTCTCCCTCAGTCTTTTGCTACGCAAAATCCAGCTCCCTCGTCAGAGGGAGCCAAGGACGATTTGTCTCTAATTTAACACAAGCATATAATTCACCTAAGGTGGTGATGATATGGTGAAAAAAGCAATTACAATTATGATTGTTCTTTGTATGATTTTTACTTTTTCAGCCTGTTCTTCAGAGGAAGATAAAGAGGAAATCTTAATTACATCTCAAAACAGTCCTGATGGCAATTATTCAGTTTACTTATATCAAGTGGGAAGCCCGCAATGGTCTTTTGGCTCGGTTGGTGCCAAGTTGATTTTAAAAAATTCAAATGATAAAGTAGTGGATGAAAAAGAATTTTCGTTGGCTAATGATGGTGCTGGAGTTTATGAGGGTAATTTAAAATCGATTACTTGGCTGGAAAATGAGGTTAAGATTTTAATAGATGCTGATGAAGCACCAGAAGAGTACTATATTTTGAATTATAGCGAGTAATTAAAAAATTCGGTTTTCAGAGCCCTTTAATTCGTGTCATTAAGTTCAAACTTCCCAAAAATCCGTTCACGTAAGTGGACGGGATTTTTTTGAGGTAATAAGTAATAGGTAAGAGGTAATAAGTTCGGTGTGGCTTCGCCACGAATTATATATACAATGCTCCGCATTGATTTATTTAAACTTTTATGATATAAAATCCGTTTTCATTATAAAACTATTTATTTTTATTGACATTTTTTATTCTTTGTGCCATAATATTTTTATTAGGGGTAATGCAAATAATGGCAATTTTAAACCTAGTGCAAATATTCAATTTACCCTTACAGGCCGATTAATAATTGTATGTTAATATACAGTTATAATATATGGATAGGAGAAATATATATGAAATTAATTATTAAAGAAAATTACGAAGGAATGAGCGAGTGGGCTGCCCAGCATATTGCAAATGCTATAAATTCCCATAAAGAAAACCGTCCTTTTGTGCTTGGCTTACCAACAGGCTCGTCACCTCTCGGCGTTTATAAAAGGCTTATTGAAATGAATAAGGCGGGCAAGGTTTCGTTTAAAAACGTTGTTACCTTTAATATGGATGAATATGTTGGTCTTCCCAAAGAGCACGACCAAAGCTATTGGTATTTTATGCATGAAAACTTTTTTAATCATATAGATATTCCTGCAGAAAACATAAACATTTTAAACGGTATGGCAGATGATTTAGAAGCCGAATGTGAGCGTTTTGAGGCAAAAATCGCTTCGTATGGAAAAATAGATTTGTTTATGGGCGGCAGCGGTGTTGACGGACATATTGCTTTTAATGAGCCCTTTACCTCATTAAGCTCCAGAACAGGTATTCGTGCCCTAACAGAGGATACCCTCATTGCTAATTCACGTTTCTTTGATAATGATGTAAATAAAGTTCCTAAAACAGCCGTTTCGGTTGGCGTAGGTACGGTTTGCGACTCTAAACAGGTGTTGCTTTTAATCAGCGGACACAATAAAGCACGTGCACTTCGTCACTGTGTTGAGGGCGGTGTTGACCACGCTTGGACAATCAGCGCATTACAGCTCCATCCCGACGGAATTATTGCCTGTGATGAAGCCGCTTGCGGAGAGTTAAAGGTTGATACATATAGGTATTTTAAAGAAATTTATAAAGACGAAAAATAATTTATTTTAAAAAAGGGCTGTAAAAATAAGCTCTTAAAGCATTAGAAAAGAATTTTTAATCTGCAATCAAAAGTGCTGTTTTTGGCATTTTGATTGCAGATTTTTATGTTACGGCTTTCCCTTGCATACCTACTGCCGATATGTTATAATACCATTATAATCAACCTTTAGCGGAGGCTAATTATATGAGTAAAAAATCAACCGAAATAAAACCTGTTAATTCTAAGAATTTCTCCGAGGCGGTGCAGTATGCAAAGGAGCTTAACCGCCTTATAACCAGCCATCTTCGTATAAGGACTATCGCTTTGCATATAGGCTGTATTTCATTTATGCTGTTATCTGCACTTTTTACTCTTGGATTTTTTGGTGCAGAGGTCTCTCACTATAAAGCCTTTATCCCCGAAAAGCTTACCTTTATTTCCGATTTTTGGGGTAAGCTTATGAGCTTTTGCAATGAGTTAACTACTGCTTGGTATTTTAAGGCTGTTTTTATAATTGCACTCCTGTTTTTGGTATCCTTTGCAATTACTTCGCTCCTTGCTGTTTTAGTTAATCTGCTTACAAGGGTCAAGGCTCCCGCTTTGGAGAGCGACCACGTAAATCAGGTAAATCAGCTGTACGAATATTGCAAGAAAATACCCTGTACAAAAAAGTCAAGTCAAAGGGTTAATGCCGTTTGGTGCAGAATAACCGCTCTTGGCCTTGTGCTTATTTTGTTAGCTTGCGATATATACGCCCTTGCGGTGTATGAAAATCCCATAATATTATTTTTCTGGCTTGCAATACCCATTTATTTTTTGTTTAACCTTATCACAAGGCTTTTTACTCTGTCTGTAAAGCATTATTACAGCAAAGCTTATATTGATACTCTTTTGGAGAATGTACCCTATACCTATGTGGTTGGGGAATACAGGAAAAAGGTAGACCCCGTAATCCGCAAAAGAATAGAGGATAATGAGCGTGCCGAAAGGTTAAAGCGTGAAAGAGAAGAGCGAGAGAAAAAGGAGCTTGAAGCAAAGGTTGCGGAGGCTTACCTTAACGGCTGGCGTCCGCCAAAGGCAGAACAGCCTAAGCCGTATTCAGCAATGGATGATGATATGGATTTGCCAAAAATAGACGTTTCTGATATGTAATAACGGTGATTTAAATGAATTTTGTTGTAAAAACCTTTGACGAGCTTACGAAAAATGAGCTTTATGAAATTTTAAAGGTGCGTTCGCAAATTTTTATAGTTGAGCTAAAAATGTGTTGTCAGGAAATTGACGGTATGGATTTTTCTGCTTTGCATTTCTTTTTAGAGGAAAATGGCGAAATTTTAGCCTATCTTCGTGCCTTTGATGAAGAAAATACCGTAAAAATAGGCAGAGTTTTATCTGTTCGGCATAATAAAGGCATCGGCACCGACTTAATGCAAAAGGCTATGCTTTACATAAAGCAAAATTTAAAGGCAGAAAAAATCTGTCTTGATTCCCAAAAACAAGCTGTGAGATTTTATAAAAAATTGGGTTTTAAGGTTGTCTCAGACGAGTTTTTGGAAGAGAGAATACCACATTTTAAAATGGAATATATTTTTTAAAAGGAAATAAGCCTTATGAGAATGAGAAGAAAGA
>JAGARD010000047.1 GCA_017622415.1 Clostridia bacterium
CGGCCATTGCTGGTCAAAAAGGCTCCACATAAAGGAATTTTGCACTCCATTGTTTAAAAAGGCGAGTCGTGCCGATGCCAAATCGGTACCATGGAAGGGGTGTTCGGGACGCTTTACAATATCATCATTCATACGGTAGCCTAAGCAATTATATTCATCATACCAAAATTGGTCGCCCTTTTTTAGGTAGGCTAATCTGTTTTTTATATCACGATCAAAAAATTTGTAATGTGTATCGGCTTCGCTTATGATGCTATAATTGTATGGGAATGTTTTTAATAGCTCTTTTTTTATAAGCTCGGTATCCTCACCTTTTTCTTTTAAGGATATACCGCTTAACTCTAAATAAAATTGATTAGGCTTTAAATCCGCAAAAAAGCCTGCCAAAGCATCGGTAACGTCATCGGGAGTTTCAAATTCAAAGGTATATTCCTGCCAATCCTCTGAGAGTCTTGCACCCTCAAGCATTGTGGTGGTATATCTTCCAAGTCGGTCTGTTGGAGAGCCACCTGAAGCAAACATATTATTACTGTTTTTCCTAAAGGCTCCTGCTAAAACGTAACCGCTTATTTTCATCAAATCGTATGCTTTGAGCTTTGCAAAAAAACTCATAACATACCTCTTATTTTGCTTTAATTCTACGGGGAAATAAACTCTTGACCCCGCCGAAATTAAGCATATCACAATCGCTCCTTCTTTAGGAGGTGCAGAAAGATGTGTGATAAGACCCGAATAGGTGTGTGAAGAAAAGGCCTCAACCATATCATGATGATTTTCCCTCACCCATTTCATCATCTGTGCATCGGCGGCGGATTCCTGCGGCCCAACTACCGTTAAACGGTCGTACCATCCATCTGCCTTTAGCCGCTCTTCCAAAGCTTTAGACGCCTGATACCAAACATCAAAGGGGTCGGTAGTGCCCTTTGGGAGAGGTTTTGTTGGATAACCATAAGACTGTGGCTCGGTAAAATAAAGAACATATTTTAAATTATCAAGTCCCCTTACATCAAGTATTTGATGCAGGTTTTCACACACCCAATCGGTATACTTTTTAAGGGATGCATTCCAATCATCGCCTACCGTAAAGGGGGATTTTCCGCGCCAGCCCTGTGACATAATATCGATAATGGAGGCAAAGTTAATTGCAACATCTATTCCTCTTACCTTCATTCGCTCTATCCATTTGCAAAAGGCAAGAAAATCGGGGTGGTTCCAATCAAATTCCCCTTTTTCCGCGTCCCAATTCACCCAGCCGTAAAAGGTACGGGCGATTTTTAGGTTTTGGTCCTTGGCACGGTCGGCTTCTAACTCGCAGAGTTCCTCATTTAAGGTTCTGCCACAGTCATCGCCCATACCTGCGTATCCGTGGTAAATACCATTAAAACCTAAAAAATGCTCCTGAATTGGCTTTGCATTTAAGATTTTTAGATTTTCCACTTAACACACCTCAATCTCAAAGACAAATTTGCCTTTTTGAACCTTAAAATCCACATAGGTTGAATTGCGGATTTTTGATACCTTATATTCTATTTGCTCGCCGTCTAAGTTAACCGAAGCAGGCGAAGTGTTTTCGGGCAGAAGTATGTGACAGTTTACCTCCTTTGCGGGGGAAGTAAGTGCATAAATTATTTTGTTGCCCTGCTTTTTATACTCCAGCTCTACAAGTACATCTGATACATCGTAGCCTGTATAATAACGTTTTTCGGTAGCATCATCCAAAACAAAACGGGGTGAAAGATTTATTTTGTTCATTAGCACATCGGCATCTTCAATACCTGCAAAGCCATTATCGATGGCATCTAAGACTGCCGCCGCACCCCAACCGTTGGGTCCGCCTGAAAGGTCGGCACCCGTTTCGGGATTATACAAAAATCCAAGCTCGCGATATTTTCTGTGCATAGCCTGCAGACGCTTTAAAATTTCATAGCCGTATTTTTCATAGCCATAGCGGAAAGCACCTTTAGCAAGCTCACCTGCAAGGAAGGGTGCCGAGCCACCGTTTATATAGGTACCTGCCTTATGCATATTAAAGGTTTCATAAGGTGGATAAATGGCACACCACTCATAAAGCACGCCGAGTTCCCTACCCTGCTTTAAATAGCTTTCAATAACAGCCGCACCTTGTTCATTAGTTAGCGTACCGCGTGTTAAGGCATAGGTGTTTGAAAGGGAAAGGCGTTTATCCTCTTTATCATCCAAGCCATCGTGATTAAGGTGGAGCTGATGTGTGTAGAAGTTGCCGTTCCAGCAATATTTGTTTAAATTTTCAAGCAGCTTTGCCGCACGGCTTCTCCATTCATTTGCCTTTTCACGATTACCGAAATGGTCATTAAGCCAAGCAAGCTGAGTCATAGCCTTGTAAACACCTGTATTATCTCCATGCATTATGGACATAGGGGTATCATCATAAATTCTGCGGTCTCCCCCCGCTTGATTAGGAAGAAAATCCCAAGTATCAATAGTAAAGGGACGCTTTACAAGACCATGGGCTTCATCCCACCGTTTGGGGTCGGAGGTTATGTAATCTATACCTTTTTCAAGATTAGGCAAAACGGATTTTATCCACTGCTCATCACCTGTTGCCTGGTAAACCATTACTGCACCGTCAACCACAAGATATTCAATATCTGCCTCAAGCTCAATTTTAACCAGAGCTAAATTTTCCTCAGGCAGAAATTTCACCAAAGGCGGGTCAACCGTTTTAGTATGAAAATTATCACCAATACAGGTAATTTCATAGAAAAATCCCGATTCGTGTTGATTTTTTATCATAAAATCAAGGTAGCTTTTAATATCATATTCCCAATGCTTAAAGCCCTTCATTTCGTGAATATGGTCTCTGAGCCAGTTTATATTGGCTGTAAGTCGCTTTCCGCCTATGTAAATGCTGCGGCGATCCCTTGCAATAATTCTACGTAAATGCATCATAAATACTGCAAAGGAATCGTTAATAACGGGGTCATTACTAATTAATTTCTTGCCATCATCATTATTACTTATAAGGCAAGGGGTGCCAAATTCACCCAAATTATAATCGCCGTATCTATCGGCAGGCATTTTTGTTATTGACATATATATTTCTCCTAGAAGATATATTGTTGCTAAAATTACCCTAATATGAGTATAACACCGAGGCAGTACTAAAAAAAGCGGTAATTTTTAGCAAAATATGGGTAATGTTTATAAAGGTTATTTTTCTTTACCTACATATAAAGGTAAAAAGTGATTGTTTATATAATGGAAGGGCATATCGGTATCACGAATGATTTTTTCTTCTCCGTTCCTTATTTCTTTAACCATAATTGGCCAACGCTGATTAACATTCATACAGAAGGTAGTGCCGAAAAAGGAAACGTTGGAGTTATCATTTAAAACAAGGGGGTATTCCTTATTAAGACCTACTGCCGCAATAAAGCCTGTGACCTCGGTACTGCCACCCTCAAAGGTTTCAAAGGCAGTGCCTTCCTCCTCGGTTTTACAACCGTGCACCCAAACCTTACCGCCGTTGTTTACCACCTCGTGGAGTGAACGCTCAGGATTAAGATGCCATGCAAACACCGTCTGACCGTTAAATTCAAAGGAAGGAACCTTTCTTGAATAGGGGAATTTATCCTCAAAAGGAAGAGGCTCGGTACGAACACCTGCACCTGGAACACCACCCATAGTATTACCCACATTTTCAATAAAGACCTTACCGCCCTTAACCGAATTGAAATACATTGAAACAGCCTGAGTTTGCAAATCGCTTAAAATAAGGGTACGCTTTGATGCGTGTTCAATAAATGTGCAAAAGCCGTAAAACTGCTCAAAAGCAATTAAATCCTCAATAACAAGGGGTGTTTCACTTTCACCCACTACCTTGAATACACCCGTTCTTTGACTTGATGCAATATTTTTACCCGAAATAAGGTCGCAGAACATAAAGTTAACGCGGTTTACGGTTTCGGGAATTTCAATAACGCCGTCGATAAGGTACTTGCCTGCATCAAAATAAACGGTAGCGGCACCTGAATTCATAGCCGCTCTGATAGCCTCGGTATCATCAGTTATTCCGTCACCCTTAGCTCCGAATGAATTTACACTCACCCATTTTTCGGGGGCTTCCCACTCTGTTTCGGGAGTGTTTTCAATGGGAAGATTAATAGATTTTTTATCATTGTCAAACAGGGTTACAGGACCGCCCGCACAGTATTCCTCTAAGTAATTTTCCTTTATGGGATTGGCGTAACAGCCGCCGTCCTTTAAAAGCTCATAGCCGTCACACTTAATATTTCTAAGATATAACTGTCCCCATTTTTGACGAATTGCCGACTCGGCAGGATGACCTCCTAAAAGTGTGGCATCTACCAAGGAAACAAAGGAAGCAGTTCCCTCCAGATAAAGTGCGGGAACAGTATTTTGGCTTTGCATACCGCGAATAGCAACAACGGTATCCATTGTGTAAAAGCCTGCACGCTTTTGATTTTTAAGGGTTATATGCTCAAAGCAGATATTAAGTAGCATTGACGTTACCTTTATTCCGTAGTTAAAGCCAACAACCTCTAGATTTTTAACAAGACCTGCCGAAACGTATTTCTGGGTAACAGAAAAGCCTGTATTTCCTCTGAATTCGGGGTCTTCTGAGATTATTTTTACATTTCTTACAGCGCCGGTATTATTGGCAAAATATCTTATACCAGTGGCGCCCGGATTCCCCTTACCTACGCTAACCGTAATATCCTCAACCATATTACTCATTGCAATGTTTGAGGTGCCCGACTGGTCAAAGCTAATAACGGGGCGGTCATTACCGTGTTCAAAGCCTTTACAGTTATCCTTAAGCTTAATAACAACCCCATCTCGGCTTTCGCCTTTTATGCGAAGCTGCGTATTCATTTCCATATAGGGAAGATCAAAAAGAATATTTCTAAATTCTTCAATAGAATAAGAAATGGTATCACTTACAAGATAGGTGCCGTTTGGAAAATATATTATTTTTTTAAGGGGAACATCCTCGGCAAAAACAACATTATGCTTGCCATTCACCTTGCGGATTTCAAAGGTTATAAGGGCGTTAGGATCCTCCATTGCCTCTAGTTTTGCTTTGCTTTCTAAAAGATTAGCCTTATATTCACCGCATATATCATCAAACACCCTGCAAAGGGCTGCGGTGCAATCGGTTTCACCTGTATTATCGGCATTATAGGGCGGTTTTGTAACATCAATAACAGCATTACATTCGGGATATTTAAAATTCATTGTTTCTCACCTTTATTTACAAGAATCTATTATTAAATCGTGAAGTTTAGCCTCATATTCATATGTATAGGGATTTTGGATTTCACCTGTTACACATTTTTTGAATTCCAACAGCATTTTTACATATCTGCCCTGAGGCTCAAAATCCAAAGGAACGCTGTTATCTTCCCATTTTCCGTCAATACCAATAGTCTGTCTTGCGTAGGATTTTTTTACAAGTCTGCCCTCGCCAACTGTGACCTCTAAGGGCTTTATTTCAATTGTGCCCTTACTGCCCGTAATAACAAGCTGACGGCGGTTAAAGCCGTTACATTCGGTAGCGTTAGTTTTAACAAAGGATATACCTTTGTCATACTTATATGCGCAAAAGCCGTAATCCAAGCTGTTTACACCCTCTAATCCTGTTGCACAGTTAAGGGGGATTACCTCATTTGGGAAGCCCTGAATTGATGCTACCAAATCAATAAGATGACAGCCTAAGAAAAACATCATTCCGCCCTTAAACTCGCCTAACCATTTGCGTTTTTCAGGGTCTGAGTAGGAACAGTTCATTTGTGCTTCAACGCTTATGATCTCACCTAACTTGCCTTCCTCAACCATTTTTTTCGCATACATAATTGCCGGATTATAGCGGTACATATACGCCAAAAATAAAACAAGATTTTTTGACTTTGCAAGCTCACAAATTTCCCTAAAGGAGTCTTTATCCTCACTGCCGGGCTTATCCATATAAACATTAAAACCTGCTTCAAGTACCTTTTTTGCGGTTGGTACCAATAACTTTTCTTCTGTTTCTATTAAAAAGGCATCGGGACTTAGTTTTAATGCTTCTTCAAAAGAAATAAAAGGGGCACCGCTATAATCGGGATTTTCCTTTGCCTTTAGCAAAAATAAAGGATTTTCCTCCACTACACCTAATAACTCAAAATCACCCTTTAACTCTTTTAGTGTAAGAGTAGCGTCAGCGGCGTGGTCGTGCTTTATGCCTATTTGAACCACCCGAAGTTTTTTCATATAATCACCTTCACTTAAAGCGGAATATGTTATTAAAAACATATAATTCGCCCATTTTTACATTTTAATTATAAAAAAAAACACCGCTTGTAAAAAAGCGGTGTTTTTTTATAAAATATAGGTAATATTTAAATCGGTGCATTATTTCTTATAAAAGAACCTCTTTGTTGGTGCTGTAAAAAATATCATCCTTATTGCTTATGAGCTTGAAAAACTCTTCCAATCTTACCCAATAATCCTCCTCATAATCCATTTCGTATGAGTGACCCCAAATATATAAAATCTTGGGTTCATTTGTTTTGAGTTCTATAAATTTTTGTCCTAGTTCCATCATTTCTACAAAATCAAGATGGTAAACCGAAGGATTAAAACGAAAAAGGTTATTTTGTACATCAAAATTCTTGCTTGACACAATTGTTCTGCTATATTTAACGCCAGTATGTTCTTTTATAATGCTTGCTACTCGGTCGTCGTTATTTATTCCTCCACCGGGATATGCCATACCAACAACCTCATAATCCACAAGCTCTGATAGATTATAGCGGTCTTGTTCAACCTGATGTATAATTTCAGACTCTTCCAAAGAGGGCAAAAGAGGATGGGTTAATGTGTGAACAGCAATTTCGTGTCCATCATAAACTGCTTTTACATCACTAGGGTGAATTTTATAGTGTGATATGCGCTTGCCGTTTCGATCAAGCAATCCAGCCTTGCCCAAAAGGTTTGAGTTAAGATTAAATGTGCACTTTAATCCATATTTATTCAAAAGTTCTATAAGGCGAATATCCTGGGTTGCGCCATCATCATAACTGAAAGTAACTGCCTTTAGTTTTTCTTGATCTTTAAAATTCATAAACTCAAAATCCTTTGTTCTTCCCTTTTTAAAAAATCTCACACTGTTAATACAACCTTACCGACATTCTGTCCTTTATACAAAATATCGTGAGCCGCCTCAGCTTCTTGGATCGGTAAAACCTTATAAATTGTAGGTTTAACTTCTCCGCTTTCAACCTTAGGCCATACTTTTTCTACAAGCTCAGCTAATATCTGCGCCTTAACCTCTGGGGTTCTTGAACGAAGTGTCGAGCCAATTATTCTAACATTTCTTACATAAATATTTTTAAGGTCGATTTCGGTTTTTTGACCGGCAAGTGCTGCAATCATTATCCAACGCGCACCGTGCTTTAGGTAATGAATACATTTACCCATTATTTCACCGCCTAAGCAGTCGATAGCAACATCAACAGGGTGACCTTTTTCGAGCTCCTCTTTTAAAACCTCAGCAATATCCTCTTTTGTTGTTACAACAACTCTATCGGCGTTTAAATGCTTAATATTATTAGCAATTTCATCTGTTAAAACGGTAGTAATAACACGAACTCCAAACGCTTTAGCCATTGGGATTATAACCGATGCCAAACCGCTTGCGCCTGCATTCATAAGCAAGGTATCGCCTGTTTTAATATTTCCCTCTATAAACAAATTAAGATATGCCGTTGCGAATGCTTCGGGGATTGCCGCCGCTTCTACCATAGAGCAGTTATTAGGCACAGGCATTAACATATCGTACTTTATATTAGCGTACTCGGCATAACCTCCGCCGCCAAGTAGTGCACAAACCTTATCACCGATTTTCCAATTTGATTTTTCCTTTGCACCGTCTGCGATTTCTACAATAGTACCTGAAATCTCAAGACCCATCCATTCAGGACAGCCGGGAGGTGGCGGATAATCCCCCTCTCTTTGCATTAAATCTGCACGATTAAGTGCAGCCGCCTCAATTTTAACAAGGCAGTCATCCTCACCTAAAATCGGATTTGGAACATCATCCCATCTTAAAGACTTATCGTCATTTACAAGTATTGCTTTCATTTTTAATTATCCTTTCTGTTTTTAATAAAATATCATGGCAGGTATGAACTGAGTATTTTTTATTGCTGTATTTTTTAATAAAATCTAATGATTTTTCTTTGTTACAAGATGTACCAGTACAAATTTTATTTTCAATATTCGCATTAACATAACATTCATCGCCTGCAAGTATGTGGGTTACATCATTATCCTTTATCTCAACAATTGCCGAGCCTACAGAATGACCACCCCATTTTATAACAGTAATTTGCGGAGCAATCACATATTTATCTTTGAATACACTGACCATCATATTATCAGGAATATATTTTTCCCCGTTTATATATTCTTCCTCAGATATATGTATTACTGCATTTTTAAAACAGCTTACTGCTTCTATGTGGTCGTGGTGAGCGTGGGTTATTATAACATCGGTTATTTCGTCCGCTGTAACCCCAACAGTTCTTATAGCAAATGCAGGCGAATAATGTTTTTTCATATTAAATCCAGGCATAGCATTGCAACCTGCATCAACCAAAATTTTTTTATCTTCTGTTTCTATTAAATAAAATGCAAAAGAAATCGGTATTGGCTTAATAGAAGAACTACCATCAAAAACCATACTTTCAGGTAGTGTTATTTCACCATATTTGATTGAGTAAACAGATAAACTATTTTTAATCATTACTTACCACATACCTTGATAATTTGTAAAACTTCGGCACATAATCAAACACATTTTGTTTTGTATGCAAATAATTTTTATAATTTATGTTTAATTATACCATTAATATTAAAATAAAAAAAGTGGCGTTTTTTTGCAAAATATAGGTAATATTTAAATGTTTTTCTCTGCTTTTTGCATATTTTTAGGGACCATCTCACTTTTCTTAGTGAAACAGCCCCCTTTTTACTATGTTGGAAATTGGGATTGTATCACAGGACTTGAAAGGGAATTTAGGTTTTATTTTTCGTCTATAAGCTCAGAAGTATAACTCTGCGTTCTCTTGACTAATACAGATGCATTAACGCTTGAAATACAGTATTTATTGTCTTTTAGAAAAATTATTGAACGAGTCTCTTTATCCGAAGTTGTGTCGATTACTTCGGGGTTTGTTCTTTTAAGATTTGCTCGTGCTAAAATTCGACGTACTTTATCCGAATCAGCAGCCTCAATACATATAATTTTACTCACTTGCACAAATGCTTTATTTCCGATATTAACAAAACTATTATTCATTGCCTTACACCTCCTTTGCTTTTCTTCCAAAGCCATAGATTGGCTCATCAGAACTCATATCGTAATGAAAGGTGAATTTGCCTCTGGATAGGTCCGTGATGCTGAATAAGTATATATGCGTTTCGGAGAACTTAAGTACATCCAGATGCTTAAACTTTATATATTTATCAACCTGCGGCTTTAATAAATTCGTTACATCTTCTCGGTTTCTGCCTACTATAATCACAGTTTTAGTTATGCCAACTAATTTATTGAGCTTTTCGTTAAATTGCTCTTGATTGTGGTTTCCGCATTCAACCTCAATAAAGTAGGCTGGTTTATCATTTATATAGGCAATAATATCGGGAATTACCGACTTGCCATCATAAAGCGGTATTCTGTTTTCCCTGCGTCCCATAGTAATCTTGCTGAAGTTTCCCGTTTTCTCCAAAACAGTTTTAACGTCTTTAATCATATATGCGTGCGGAATGCTTGAATGTTCCTTTAAGAGTTTATAGTGTTCCTGAACGGGTGGTTCTTTCCTGAATAATACCCGATAAAGATGTTGTCCTAATGGGGTGACGAGTAAAATATTAAACGGACGGTAACCGGTCGACATTCTCTTTTTCTTAAGTAACCCCATATCGCAAAGTGTTTTTATGTGCAGATATGCGGTATGCGAACTAATAGACTTATCCTTTTCTTCAATAAATCTATCAATAATAAGTTCTTTGGCATCCTTTTCTTCAGAAACGCCTGACGAGACTATGATTCTGAATGCTTCCTTGTCGCGTGGTTTAAAAATTTCTAAAATATCGGGTACGAAAACCACGTTTTCATTGTTAGTTGATTCATTATTTAAATTATTATTCATTATTTTTACTCTCCTTTAATTTTTCTTTGATTTTTTCAAATTCTTCGTCGGGTAAACCGTACTTGAGAATTTTATAAATTCTATCTTCCTGATTTTCGTCAGCAAAATTCGGTTCAGGTTCTTCTGGTGCTGCAACAGAATTTTCGTTCATAGATTCGTTTTCAGGTTTCGCAATCTCTCCAAACACCTGAACGAAAGCCTTATTGATAATGTCTTCGCAGTTTAAATGATAAAGATTATAATTACCGTGAAGTGTATCTACAAATTCGTAGCATTCAAGAACTGCATTAGAAAAATTTGTAAAAGCAAGTTCGAAAAACTTACTGAGTCTATCATACCTATTAGGCACACCTTTGGTTTCTTGCTTTTTAGCATTAATCATATTTACAAATTGGTTAGTAACAGTACAAAGATATCGCTTGTGTATTTTATACGCTGTAGGTGGCATACCTTTGCTCTTCTCAATGTGACGGCGGATTATTGCTACAAGAGTTGATTTGTATTCGCCTTTAGGAATTTTGGTTAATAAGTTAAGTGCAACTCGGCTTCTGAAGATGAGTCGGCATCTTAACGGCTCTACTTGATTTGTGAACGAAAATTCATTGGGAATCCGAGCGATGAGCCCGCGGCTTTCTGCAACTACAATTTCGTTCACAGTTTTGTTTACGGTGCGATGGGGTAATGAGTTCATCCAACATATAATATCTGCTTCAGTTTTGGGGTCGAGTTTAATAAATAAAATTCTTTCTTCCATTATTTTTTGTTCCTTTCTTGGTTTAAGGCATTCTGCATTTCGTAGAATGCCTTTATCCATTCTTTTTCTATGAGTTTGCTTTTTTCGCTACAGGTATCCAGAAACTTCACTTTTTCGTTCACATGATTCTTGACTTGGTTAAAGATTGTCTCAACTTTTGTGGACGAAAAATGTTCTTCAGGTTCAGGATTCAAATTCTTCTGAATACATTTTTTAATCTCTTTTTTAATTGCGGTGGTGAGTGAACCTTTTTGGCATCCGAACTTTTTGCAAAACTTTTGTACAAGTTCTGCAGGTAGAGAAATTTTAGTATGAACGTCTTCTATGACGGGTTCGATTTTAAAATTCATAGGGATTTCAGCAACCTCATCTTTTAGCGACTCGGTCATTATTGTCATAACCGATTTGCTAAAGTTGCCTTGGGGTAGGGACTTTTTGAACGCGATTATTTCGGGTTCGTCGGGTGTTAGCACTACATGATATTTCTTTTTTATTGTTGTAGCATCCTTTCTTTTTTAAATTTTTTGTGCTAAAGGTGTTTATTTGCCGTCTCAAATAATTGTTTTAGCATATTAAAGGTTAGATAACCTTATTTTCACATTTCAATAAAACATTAATTTTTATAAAATAGGTTGCATTTATCCTATATTTCGGGTATAATAATACCAGAGGTGATAAAAATGATGGTTAATACCGATAATTTAGTTGCTATGACCGAAGCAAATCAAAATTTTTCTAAGGTTGTTCGTACTGTTGACGAAAGCGGTTTGGCTGTTATTTTAAGAAATAATAAGCCACGATATGTAGTTGTTGATTTTGATGAGTACAACAATATTGCCGCTGCTCTTCAAATGCGCAAAGCCAAAATTGACGGTGCCGCCGATAAACTTATTAACGAAAATATGGAAGCATTACTGGAGTTAGCTAAATGATTTTACTTACAGTTGAAGAGATAATCGAACTCCACGATAAGCTTATTGATCGTACCGGTGGCAGTCACGGACTTCGTAACCAAAGTCTTTTAGAATCTGCGGTTTACAGTGCTATGTCCGGATTTGAAGGTAGCGAGGCATATCCAACGGTTGAAGAAAAAGCTGCAAGATTTATGTTTGCTCTTACAAACAATCACGCTTTTGTTGATGGTAATAAACGCATAGGAGTTCTTACAATGTTAATGACCTTGCAACTTAACAATGTAAAACTTTGCTATACACAATCCGAGCTTATTTCTCTTGGTCTCTCTGTCGCAGACAGTAGCAAAGGCTACGATGAAATACTCACTTGGATCATAGATCACAAGTTTTAGAAGTCAGTCCTGAGGATAAAACCTTGGGGCTGATTTTCTTTAAATGTATGAAATAAAATAATCGGGGTTCAAGAAAAGATTAACGGCCTGTGCCCTTTTGGGCTCAGACCGTTATTTTATGGGAATATATTTTCGGTTGATTTTCTCTTTTTTATGATGATGATTTGCGTTTTGCAATGATAAGATGATACTCATTTGCAAATGACCGTCATAGATTATTTTAGATTAATAGAAGATTAATTTGAGGGAAAACTGTCGTTTTCTAATGAGTGCGGCACTTACATTTCGAGAGAATAAATGACTGTCATTTCGGGCGATTCGTTGTCAGATGATTTACATTTAGAGATTATAAAAGATGACTGTCCCTTTGGGATGACAAGATTGCTGACCCTCTTGCCCATCTCAAAATGTAAATAATCTCTTTGTCATCTGTAACTGAAAGTATGATGCTCTTAAAACTTAAATGAGAATAAATCTATAAAAAACAGAGCATCATTTTTGCTCTCTCAAAATGTTCAAAACACCAAAAACGAAAGACGCAAAAAACTCTCGAATTCTAATCATCACAAATGGAGAATCATTTCTATAGATTTTATTCTTTTGGTCATAAAAAAACGAAAATAAAAGATTTTAAATGATTTAATAGGATTAAAAGTATTTTTTATAGAGAAAACAGCGTCTCCGTCATCGTTTTTGAACGATAAGGATTCTAAATCAAAACTTACCCTATAAGGGAGAACATATTTATAAAAAATGGATTTGACGTTTATTAGTTACTTTTTAAGTTAAGCCTATTCAAATTTTTAAAGTAGGATTGGTATCATCGGCTTTGTATATTCAACATACTGTAATTAGCGACATTGATTTGTTATATCCGACTATGCCTTTTGGTATCATACCAATGTTGCATTAGGGGTTCGCGTAAGGGAACATTTAGTTGTTATATTCTTCAGCTGAAGATGGTATCATCTGTTTGTTATATTAAAACTTTTTTCTTGGTATCATTTGTTAGTTGCATAGATGTTCACTAAAAATATCAGTACCATCTGATTGTTGCATTACTGATTAAATTTTAAGGGGACATCGCTTTTTATATTTGAATATTTTTATTTTTTCAGCACTCATCTTCGGATGGGTGCTGTTTAAGTTTTCTTGAAATAAGAAATTTAACTTCCTTAATACTTTCCCGACAATCGAGCGAAGCTCAAATTTAAGTTGTCGGAAAGGATTTTAGTAATGCTGAAAACATCAAAGTATTCAAATCAGCATAAACATTATGTAGGTAAGGAGGACGTGTTATATGAAGAAAAATAAAATTGAATATATCGTAGTTAATGCGTTCTCCGAAATTAGTGAGGCAGAGCGCAAGGAAATAATTAATAATGCAATTAGAACTCTTTGCGTTATGGATATTGAAAAATTATACGAATTAGATTATAATAATAGTGTTGCATTTCACGGCAGCACTCAGGACCTAAGTGGGAAGGAGTGCTCTATAAATGCTAACTGAAATTGCGGATATTTATGTTCGCCTTTCTTCAGAGGATAGGGATAAGAAAAACAAGACTGACGAGAGCGAAAGTATCCAAAATCAAAAGACGATGCTAATAAACTACTGTATCGAGAAAGGATGGCAAATCAACGGCATTTACTGTGATGAGGATTACAGTGGTGCCGACGCTTCAAGACCTGCTTGGAATCAGGTGCTAAAAGACTGCGAAGAAGGCAGATGCACGATAGTTGTCTGCAAAACTCAATCCCGTTTTTCTCGTGATATGGAGATGATTGAACACTTCATTCACGGAAAGTTTCCCGAATGGGGTGTGCGGTTTGTTGCGGTTGTTGATAACATTGATACCAATGTTAAAGGCAACAAAAAAGCCCGTCAGATTAACGGGCTTGTAAATGAGTGGTATTTGGAGGAGTTATCGGAAAATGTTAAAGCAACTTTAAGTGTTAAGCGGAAAAACGGCGAATTCGTTGGCTCTTTCGCTCCTTACGGCTATCTAATTGACCCCGACAACAAGAATCATTTAATTATTGATGAGGTTGCGGCGCCTACGGTTCAACGAATATTTGATTTATATATCGGTGGACTCGGGTACATAAGCATTGCGAAAATATTAAATGATGAGATGATTCCGCCGCCTTGCGTTCGTAAAAAGGAGCTTGGCACTAAGTATTATAACGGCAACTATGAGAAGAACAATGCACCAAGGACAACCTGGTCCGATTCGGCGGTATATGCAATTCTTCGCCGATTTGAGTATACAGGTGCTTTGGTGCAGGGTAGACAAGAGGTTGTAAACTACAAAACGGGTAAACGCCGCAAAAAGCCGCAAAGCGAATGGGATATTGTTGAGGATACTCACGAGCCGATTATTTCTAAAGAAACCTTTTATAAGGCACAGGAGATTAGGTTATCACGAGGCAGAGGTCAAAAAATTCCAAGTGGCAGTTGTTATTCGCTTGCCAAAAAGGTGTTTTGTGCCGAGTGTGGTAACACAATGTGGAAGATGAGTTATAAGCTGCGTGATGGTAGATATAACTATCTTTCTTGCAGAACTCGTAAAACCACTAACGGAGTTTGCCAAAACGCACATAGTATTCGCCTTGACGAGTTAGAGCAAATCGTAGTAGATGAAATCAATAAGTTGCTTGATAAATACTACGATAAAAAGCAGATTGGCAAGTTAGATGCACCCAAAAGGAAAAAGACTGGTGCTAAAACCTTGCAGTCGCAGATTGCAGAGCTTGAAGAAAAGGTAAAACGGAACGATAACCGAATGGCTCAGATGTACACCGATAAGTTAGACGGTATCATCAGCGTAGCGGAGTTTACAAAGTACCGAGAGAACTATCAAAAGGAATCCCTTGATACAGAAAAACGCATCGAAATTTTGAAATCAAAGCTGGTCGCATTATCAGGTGGCGAAACAAAAACGGATACGAAATCGATACTCGAAAAGTACCGAAAAATTGACACTCTCACATTTGAGATTGCCGATGAATTTATAAGCAAAATCTTCATCGGAAAGCTTAAAAAGAGTGGCAAGAGAGAAATTAAGATTGAGTGGAAGATTTAGTGAAAATAACCACTCGAAATACGACAAATTATGCAAGAATACTAAAAAAGTATAGTATTGGCTAACTCAGCCCACGGTGGGTTTGACGGCGGTGCTGTTGTGAATGATGTTCTTGAAAAAGATATTAACCTTAAAATTGCAAACAGTCTTAGTAATATGTTACGGGCATCGGGCTTTAAGGTTATTTGCACACGAACAGATGACTCCTCAACTGAAAGTGACCCTACCGCCACCATTGCGGCTAGAAAACGAAGTGATTTAAACAACCGACTAAAAATAGCAAAAGAAAATCCTGATGCTATTTTTGTGAGTATTCACCTTAACAAGTTTCAGTCCTCATCTGTAAATGGAGCACAAATGTTTTATGCTCCTAAAAACGACAACGCCAAAAAGCTTGCCGAGTGTTTAAAAACTTCGGTTAAAGATTTATTACAGCCTGAAAATCATCGAACTGTAAAATCGGGTACAAAATCCACATTTTTGCTTTATTACTCACCCATTCCCGCAGTTATTGCAGAATGTGGCTTTATGAGTAATCCAAAGGAATTTTCACTTCTTCAAACAGAAAAATATCAATCACAAATGGCTTTTGCAGTTTTTTGCGGAATTTTAAAATACTTTAACACATAGGATGTGAATTTTTTATGGCACCGAAAACCAAAACATTATTTGTATGCACCTCCTGCGGACTGGAACACCCCAAATGGGCAGGAAAATGCACAGGTTGCGGCGAATGGAACACTCTTGAAGAAATTACTGTGTCACCCGTCACACCTAAAAATTTTTCTTCCGTTCCTGCTATGTCCACAGGCAGAGGCAATCCGTCACTTGCTACACCGATTAACAAAATAGATCTTGTGGATGAACACCGCTTTGACACAGGAATAGGTGAACTTAATCGCGTGCTTGGCGGCGGAATTGTAAAGGGCTCGGTTGTGCTGCTTAGCGGTGACCCGGGTATTGGAAAATCCACCATACTGCTTCAGGTTTCGGGTAATATTGCGAATGAACGCACCGTACTTTATGTAACGGGTGAGGAATCGGCTAATCAGTTAAAGCTTAGAGCCAAAAGGCTTGGCATTAACAATGACCGACTTTTTGTGCTCTCTCAAACTGATGTGCTTGCAATATGTGATACTATTTCACAGAGCAAGCCCGATGTTGTAATAATTGACTCCATTCAGACTATGAATTTAGAGGGGGTTAATTCTTCTTCGGGAAGCATTACTCAGGTTAGAGAATGTACCTCTATGCTGCTTAGAGTTGCCAAAAGCCTTGATATTCCTATTATTATTGTCGGCCACATAAATAAAGGCGGCGATATTGCAGGCCCTAAGGTTATGGAGCACATTGTAGACACCGTGCTTTATTTTGAGGGTGACAGAATTAACTCTTACCGCATTTTAAGAGCCATTAAAAACCGTTTTGGCTCGACCAACGAAATCGGTGTTTTTGAAATGCTTGAAAACGGTCTTACCGAGGTTGAAAATCCATCGGCGATGCTTCTTTCAGGCAGAATAAGCGGTGTTTCGGGTTCGTCTGTTTCCTGTGTTATGGAGGGCTCACGTCCCATTTTTGCCGAAGTGCAGGGACTTGTTACCCCAACGGGATTTGGTAACCCCAGAAGAATGTCTACGGGTTTTGACTATAACCGAATGAATTTGCTTTTAGCGGTTTTAGAAAAACGCTGCGGAATGTTTTTTAGCAATTTAGACACCTACCTTAATGTTGTAGGCGGACTAAAGCTTGACGAAACCGCCGCCGATTTAGCTGTTATTTTTTCTCTTGTTTCGGGACTTAAAGAAAAACCACTTGATGATGATATTGTTTTCTTTGGCGAGGTTGGTCTTTCGGGCGAGATAAGAAGTGTTCCCCGTGCGGTACTTAGGGTTTTAGAGGCCGAACGTTTAGGCTTTAAGCGTTGTGTTCTCCCCCGTTCCTGCTACAAGCAGTTAATGAGTGCTAATATCCCCTCTACCATTGAGCTTATTTACGTTCGCACCGTTAGAGAAGCCATTGACCTTGTTTTTTAAATCGGCGAAATTTTTTCGTTTCTCTTTGAAATTATCACATCCGTCTAACGTCCCTGAAAGGTGTTCTTCGGCAGATAACACACAAAATCCTTTATCACTGTAAGCACAGTTTTTATTACACATAAGCATATAAAAAATCCTCTCCTTAATGGTATTTTGCCACTAATGGAGAGGATTATTTTATAAAATTTTATATTCCATACTTTTTAAGGTCTACTCTGCCGTCTTTTTCAAAGACTATTCCCTCGGCTTCAAGTAGCTCACGCTGTCGGTTGCCACCGCCAAAAGCAAATGCCTCGGCAGTTTTGCCCTCGCGGTTTACTACCCTATGGCAAGGAATTTCCCCCGGTCTGGGATTATTGTGCAATGCATAACCAACGACTCTTGCCCAGCGAGGATTACCCGCCAGCATAGCCACTTTACCATAGGTGGCAACTCTGCCCTTTGGAATACTGCATACAACATCATAAATTCTTTGAAATACATCACCCGACATATAACATCACCTAATTATTTTTTTATAATTCTTGGTGCTGATAGTATTCCGCTTTCCCTAATCCAATATTCATACGACCAATCTGCTCCGCTTGTACGCCAAGCCTCGGGACCGTACACGTTGTTTGAGCGATCAGTCCAATGGAAAGCACCAAAGGTATTAATACGGCTTGCATAAACTGTAAAATCAAGTGTGTGCTCACCATTCTCAAGCTCTCCTAAATCGGCGGTATGGGGAGCAAGAGAAATATTGCCTACTCTTTTGCCGTCCAACTCGACAGTAACGCAAGGGGCAGAAAGCAAATCAATTGCAACTTTTGTTTTTGCTCCGCCCTTAAGTTTAGTGCGGTATGTTAGGGGACCGCCATAGAACGGTATGCCCTGAATTGCCCAATTTCCAAAATAAATGGTTTTTGGTTTTTCGATTATTTTTACACTACTGCCCTTAACTTCAACACCGAAATCACCTAAGAGGAAATAGTTTTCAATGTTAGAAACTACATTAAAGGGTAGCATTACAGTTAAAGTATTAACACCCTTTTTAAGTCTGCCTAAGCCAACCTTGGTAATGGAAAAATCTACATAATAGTCTTTGGACTCTAACGAAATTTTTTCGCCATTCCACCAAACAGTGCTTATATCTGCATCCTCCAACCCAAGCTCGATATTTTCAAGCTCTATTTCCGAATAAACAGTCATTTCCAAGGTTACTGTGTTTTTTGGTGGGTCAGCCTTGAAAGCCCAAGGCTGCGCACCTACGGCAGCACCTAACGACATATTAAGCTGTCTTTTAACCGAGTCGCCGATTTTAAGCATTTCTTCCTTAGACTGCCATTCGCCGTCATCAATTTTAAAGCGAGCCATATCTAAAACACAAACATTAGGCTCATGCAAAATAAGCTCCGCCTCGCCTTGCATATATTCCTCACTTAAAGCAGAGCTTGTCAAGGGAGCAATCGCATTTCCCTTACCCTTTTCAAGACGGAGCAAAAGGCTATCCTGTCCGTAGCAATTCCAATCTATAAGGGTGTGAGTTTTGGTATAGGTTGCGGGATATTCTTCTGTTTCGCCTGTAATAGTATTGTAAAGAGTGGGTTTAAAAATACCCTTAATTTTAATTTTATAATGCTCTAAATAAGGGGCTCGCTCACGGTTAGGCTTATTAACGTGGCAGATAAAAAGGTTTTTACCGTCGCCGTCATTACGCATACCGTAAAAAATATTATCTGAATAATTTCCGTCGTCTTTACGGATTTCAATATCACGGTTTTCCTCCAAAGCGTTCAAAAGCTCTGTTTTACTCCAACCGATTTTCTTGCATTTTTTGGCAAGTTTTGTAGGTACATTTGACTCTACAGCATCAACTAAGGTTGGAATTTGCCCCATAAACACAACATTACCGCCATTTTTGGCAAATTCATTTAAAGCTTTAAGGGTTGTAGAGCGAATTGTTTTTAGGGCAGGAACAACAACCGTGTCATACTTCATTTCGCCTACACAAAAGCCGTTATTCGAGCCTTTATACTGTTCGGGAAGAAGAGATTCGCTAATAAAATCGTAATCCAAGGTACCGTAAAGCAACCATTCGTTAATCTGCTTAAAGCGGTCATCAAGCTCTTTTTGTACCGCAACGCATTGGTCATTGGGACCAAAATCTATCCAAAAAGATTCAATAGGATGAATTACACCGATTTTTATATCGGGTGTACCCCTTGTCATAAGGGTGTTTACCCTTGCAAAATGGTCTTCAATAAATGAATATTCCTTATACCAGCTTGACTGATGACCAATAGAAGCAGGATAATCACGCTTTGCCTCACCCTTCATGGAAACCCAATAAAGATGAGGAACGCGAACGCTTATACCAAGAGCCGCCTGCCAGTCACCCTGAACTTTATGACCTCTAAAATCGAAATCCCAATTGGTAACGCCGTAAAGCTCACTCATAGCACCCTCGCAGCCGTATTGATGGGCAGCACTAACCGCCTGCTTAACGGTTGAAAGCTCACGTCTGTCACAAAGCATATCCACACCCGGTAAATCAAATCCACGGTAGGAACGCATTGCCTCACCTAAGGCAGAGGTTTGAGAATGAAGTGTTAATTCTTCCATCATATGACCTGTAAGCTTAATATTATTTTTCTTGCACCAAGCACCAATGTTATCGGCAAAGGCGTTAACAAAACGCTCGGCGGTATGGTCGTGATAACGGTAGCGAGTAACAGATGCCATACCCTTTTTGTTCCATATAACTTCGGGAAGCTTATCTAAAATACTCTCGCCGTAGCACGCTTTATATGTATCATCAAAATCGGTAGTAAAGGGCAAAATAACATCCTTTTTTTGTGCTGCGAAATCAAGTGTGGTTTTTCGTGTTACCTGTGGCTCATCCGTAAAAATTGAGGGAACTGTGTTACCAAAATACTCCCCTATCGTTTCTTTATATCTTTCGTGGGTAATATTTATAAATTCATCCATAGCTTCTTTTGAAAGGGTATCAACATAAGATTCAAAATTAAACCAAGGAGAATTAGCCGCCGTTTCAAGATAGGCATACCAAATATCATTTTCGCCCTGCTCGGTTTCGGGAATTTTTAAGTAGCTTTCCAAATAACCGTCAGAATCTAACTTAACATCATATTTTGCCAAAAGAGTACCCTTGCCTTGCTTTTTTACAGCGGCGCTGGCCTCAGCCTCAGCCTCCACCTCGGCGACAGTATTATCGGTATACGGTGTAGGAGTAAAAACAATATACTTTTGACGGTGCTTATGATTTTTGGTGACATATCCACCTGCACAGCCTGAGGGCCATTTATCCTCATCATAAACCAAGCGAGCATATTATCGTTTTTTGCTTTTTCGGTGCAGGCACGAATGAATTCCATATATTCATTAGACAGATATGTAGTGGACATACCTACCCTAGTGTGCATATGGAAACCGCCCATACCCATTTCTTTCATAAAATCTATTTCCTTAAAAAGCTCCTCCTTTTTAAGGTCGCAGTTCCAAGCCCAAAAGGGTGCACAGCGGTATTCTGCGGTTGGATTTTTAAAAAGCTCGATGCTTATTTTTTCTGATTTATTTTTCGGATAAAGCATATCCTTAACCTCCTGTACGATTTTACGCTTACAGCA
>JAGARD010000048.1 GCA_017622415.1 Clostridia bacterium
GATTTTTGCATCGTCTGCAAGGTCGGTACGGCTAAGAACAATACAGTCGGCGTGCTCAATCTGATTACCGAAAAATTCGCCGAAGTTCTTCATATACATCTTGCATTTTACAGCATCCACAACGGCAGTTGCACTGTTTAAAACAACCTCGTCACTAAGCACGCCGCTAACGGCACTTATAACATCGCTGAGCTTTCCAACGCCCGATGGCTCAATTAAAATTCTGTCAGGCTTAAAGCGGGTTAAAACCTCTTTAAGGGATGCATCAAAATCGCCCACAAGACTGCAACAAATACAGCCCGAGTTCATTTCTCTGATTTCAATTCCAGCTTCCTTTAAAAATCCGCCGTCAATACCGATTTCGCCAAACTCATTTTCAATAAGAACAAGATTTTCGCCTGAGTAGGCTTCCTTTATAAGCTTTTTAATAAGTGTAGTTTTTCCTGCACCCAAAAATCCTGAAAAAATATCTATTTTAGTCATAAAAGTGCCTCTTTTCAAATTCTGATTATTGTTAAGATTATTATACTCTAAAAATCTGTTGTTTTCAATATTAAAAGTGCTAATCCCTTGAAGCGAGCTTTGGATTAGTCGAGTGTTTCCAAAATCCTGCATAAAAAATTATACCGATAAGAGGGAATAGGGCGGCAACAAGCATACCAAGCTTCATACCAAGCTGATTGGGAGCAAGACCGAAATTAAGGGCAAGCTCACTAAGTGCAGGGGAGGATTCGGCAAGGTCGGTTATAATTCCAACAAGCTGAGGACAAACAGAAGCCCCTAAATCTCCGCCTGCCGCCATCATTGCATAGATAAAAACTCCACCGTATGGGAAACGGTCGGCAACTACAATAAGATTACCCGGCCAAAGCATAGATGTGCAAAAGCCTGTAAATCCGCAGGCGGCAAGCCCCAAAAATGGATTGGAGGTGAATACCGCCGTAAGGTAGCATACCACAGCACCAAGTCCACCAAGTGTTAAAACTCTACCAATGTTTTTGCCTATTTTAGAATAAAGAGTTCGTCCAATTCCAAGGAAGAAAGCAAACATAGCAACACCGAAAATATCACCCCAAACCTTAGGAATGTTAAGGGCTTGCTCCAAATAACCTGAGCTCCATTGTGCCATTGTACATTCTGCCGCACCGCCGAAAAATATAGCCAATACCGATGCCCAAAGGAGTCTGTTTTTGAAAATTCCGCCGATTTTTTCGGTAGTGCCCTCACCCTTAAGCTCGGGCACCTCTGTGCCGAAATAAAGAAGAGCCGAAAAGGCAGGGATGGCACAGAAAATAAGGGTTAAAATAGGCCAACTTTCTCTGCCAAACAGATAGAGAAAAAGTGTGCTGAAAATAATTACCCCCACAACTCCCCAAGCGTACATAGAGTGAAGCTTGCTCATTTGTTGGTCGGGATTATCAGACGGTAACGCCGCAATTAAGGGACTGCTCAAAACCTCACCAAGACCTGCCGCTGCCGAAAAAACAAAGGTGCCAAGTGCAAGTCCTAAAAACTCTGCTCCTCTAAAAATAACGGGGGCAAAGGCAAAAATCACAAGTCCTGCGATGGTTATTAATGGCATTGATTTTATAACCTTTGGAATGTTGAATTTGTGTGAGAAAAAGGAGAAAACAAGGTCAATAATGAGCTGAGTTAGAAAATTTATAAGTACAAGTGTGCCCAAAAGTGAGTATGAAATGCCGTAAACCGCATTAAAGGTCATAAATAACAGCGGCGGAAGATTGCCAACCACCGACATAGAAAAGGAGGAAAAATATGTAGCGAGTTTAAGCTTTTTAATGTTTGTTTCTGTCATAAAAATCACCGTTTTTTAAGGAATAAAACAATGATACAACAAAACCAAATCTATGTCAACCGCCGATTAATATAATTTGTGGTAAAAAAACGCATCAGAGCATTTTGTTCTCTGATGCGTTATAAATTATGTTTTTAAAACTTACTTTAAAACTTTTACAAAAACCAAAACCGAAAGAATTATACCAATAAGTGCATAAAGACCGATTACCGAGCCTAAAATGCTAAAAACAATTCCTATAATCGGGATTTTTGTCAAAAGGCCAATAACCAAGCCGCATACAACATCAATAAGCACATATATAACAAGTGCTACTATAAACGCTGTGGGTTCGTTGGCTTTGTAAGCAAAGGGAAAAAGCTTTTTAATATTATCCATAATGTATCACTCCTTTAAATTAAGTATAGCACAGTTTTTTATATAATTCAACATAA
>JAGARD010000001.1 GCA_017622415.1 Clostridia bacterium
ATCCAGCATTTCCTTTGTCCAGGTGGCACGGTCAATCTCGGCGGTAGTGAATTTGTTTTGAGTTATCATCTCAAAGCCGAAATCATCCTTAACGTGGGTTTTTGCTGCACCCTCAACAACTTCCTGTACTAAGTGAGAGGGTATAAACAGCACCCCACCGCCTGCACCGTAAACAATATCGCCCGGCAAAACGGTTGCTTTGCCTATTCTTGTAATGCTATTAAAATCCTTCATTACAAATTCACGAATAGGGGTTGGGTCTATTCCGCGATAGTAAACCTGAACGTCGGGGACCTGCTTCATCTGTTCCACATCTCGGATACCGCCCCAAACAACACCGCCCCCCGTTTTTGTACGGGTTTTAATGGCAGTGGTGAGGTTTCCGCCCAAAAAAGTACCCTTGTAGATTTTATCATACATATCTACAACAACTACGTCACCCTCAACCAAGGTATCAATAACCCATTGATTGAAGTTTCCGCTTCTGCCCTCGGACTTACCAACCGACATCATAACATCCAAAAGGTCGGGTCTTGTGGGAACGTATGTAGCCGTGACTGCACGACCTATAAGCTTTCTGCCGTCATCATGCAAAAGCTTTAAATCACCCTCGAACTGACTTTCATATCCCTTTAAATAAATGGGTTTCCATAGTTCTTCAAGTGTCATTTTTTGCATTTCATCAAGATATTTTTGAGGCACCTTGGGACGTCCATCAGGAAAACGCTCACCTTTCCAAAGTGGTGTCAGGGCAATTATTTCATCTCTACTGTTAAGCTTCATAATAAATCCTCTTTCTACAAATTGTTAGGCGATGCTATGCATATCCAACGGTTAAGAGCGGGTAATTGCTGGTAATTTACTGCATTACAGCCGTGTCCTCTAAAAAGTAAAATTTCTTCTTCCAATTCATCAATTTTATCTATATCACCTGCAATAAAGGAAATCAGTCTTCTCCTTGCAGAGCGAAGTCTGGTTAAGATTGCACCTATACGGATTTCTGTAACATCTATTCCGTGAGGCTTATTTTCCTCAAACCAATGCTTGCTAAAGCAGATTAAAAATTCTTCAATTCTTTCCATTGCTAGTAAATAATCATCACATATAACCTTTAGTTCATTTATATCCTTTTCTTTATATGCTTTTCTTGTGCGAACACCGAGGTCATATTTCACAGCAAGTGCACGGCAAAGGGCTGCCTGACTTTTGAAAATTGTTGCAAATTTGCTTGTTTTTGCTGCATTTTCAAATTGTTCGGCAATCTCTTCAAATTCTTTTCTGCGACTTTCTTTGATGTGTGCATCCAACATTCCCATAAGTGGGTCATTGAAAAGGAGATATGTGTAAGGTGTTGTAGAATATTCCTTATCAACAGGACCAACGTCTACACGAATATCCAACTTCATCATATCGTCAAAATTTTCACCTGTTATTTCGCTGAATTCCTTTTTAATCTGCTCCATATCCTCTACTCCGTCATAAAAACGGCGGATAGCGTATAGTGACGGTAAAACGGCATAATACGAGCAAAGCTTACCGTAGTTACCCCACACCGTCATCATAATATTCTGAACGTCTTTTTCTCTGCAGGACTGCATAGCGGGAAGCATTGTTTTAAGACTCCAATCGTTATTTGAGGCAAAGCCCATCCAAGTCCATGCACCGCCCGCAAACCAGCTTTCACCACCGAAACGCTTGTGGGATTTAAGCATTACGTCATAATGCTCCTTTTTGTCCCTATGATAATCCCAATAAACCTGATCAACTCCATCGGGACAAGAAGCTAAGATCTCATCGCTGATAATGTTGGGGTCGGTACTAAAATACTCGCCGTTATTGGCAATTCTAAAAAACATATCCGACCACATTATAGGACGAAAACCGTACTTTTTAGCAAGCTGGATAACACGTTCTAAATGCTTACGGATAATGTCATATCGGTTTTCGCTGCCGTGAATATCCAAATACTGACCTCTACCCAAAGAATGTGCTTCATCCATACCTATATGAATAATCTCTGAAGTAAAACAGTCCCGCATATTTTTAAACATTTTTTCAATAAGGGAGTAGGTGCGTTCGTCCCCTACAAGCAAAACGTCATCCTGATCTCTGAACTTTTGAAATTCCTTCCAATAAAACATCTGATTTAAATGAGCTAGTGTTTGTATACAAGGAATAACCTCAATATCAATAGAATTGCAATACTGCACTATATCCTTTAATTCCTCTTTTGAGTATCTGCCCCTGAGATAGCCAAAATAGGGTTCTTCGGGGATTTCATAGGTGTCCTCGGTGTAAAGCTGAATCATATTATAACCCATTTTTTTAATAGTTAAGGCGTACTGCTTGACCTGTTCCGGCTTCATAACACCGTTTCTGGACATATCCATCATTACGCCAAATCTTTTAAACATAAAAACACTCCCTATAGTTTATTCTACAGTAATTAATATACAGGAATTTGCAGTTAATTTTAAAGAGATTTTTTCATTCTCCCCTGCAATGTATTCTGCTATTGGTTTTAGTCTTCCCTCCGCACGCAGTAATTCCAATTGTTCAGTAGAGGGTATCTTTACACCCATTTTTTCAAACATTCTGTAAGGATTTGTATGGGTTTTATCTATGCAAAATACAGTAATCCTTTTGCCTGATATATCTTCATTAAAGGTCAGAGTTTCCAATTTTTCGGGTAAATTCTCACTAAAATCATCATCAGAATAGGAAACCATAACCGAAAAATTATTCTTTTCATCTTTGGTAGGAATGATAAAAACGTTATTATCCTCACAATTGCAATCAAGAATATTTTCTTTTAATCTTGCTGCTAAAACAAAGCCGTTATAAATTGGCTTTGCAATAGAGCTCATAGTGAAAAATCCACGGAAGCCTGTAAATTCATCGGTCATTTCGTGCTGACCCGAAAGACAAAGCATAAGCTTATCTACTATGTAATCGGAATTAATGAATTTTGTAATAAACTTGGCAAAAAAGGCAGGGAAAACCTCGGTTTCACGGAAAATAAGTTCAGGAACCTGTGTGATGTTTTTAAATCCTCCACCAACGGTACCCCATTCATCCATAACGATGGGCAAATGCTGATATCCGCACTTTGTAACAGCTTTAACAAGTCTTTGATGCTTATTAAAATGGTTATCCACATTAAGGGCATTAACCCCAAGCTCTCTAGCATCATAAAAACCTAAACAGCCGTAATTGTGATAAGAAATAAAATCAAGCTTAAGATTATTGGCTTTTACGTATTCTAACCAAGGAATTAAAAATTCTTCAATATATATTGCCAGTGCAGGACCGCCTATTTTAAGCTTATCAGAAACGCGGCAAGCTCCATTTACAAATGCCTTATAGAGCTTACAGTATTCACGAACACGCTCTGCAACGGCTTCGTGAGAGAGCTCCGACATAAAAAAGTCGGGTATATCAGGCTCGTTAAAACACTGCAGTCGCCAGCTAGACACACACTCAATGCCATAACGCTCTACAATATGGTGAATGTATTCATAGCACACCTCTTCCCACACCTTATAGTCGGCGGGAGGTGATGTGTTGAACATTTTACCCTTATAACGTGTTTTATTGAAGGATACGCTTGTTTTATTTTTGGATGATTTGGCTATACAGTCAGGCATAGCGGCAAAAGCAAGGAGAACATCGTAGCCCTTTTCGGTAAGATAATCAAGCCTCAAATCGTTTGCACGAAAATCATAACAAAGCTTTCCATTCATATCAGTATAAACAATGTCCTCAAGCATTACATAAATTCTGATTGTTGTAGCCGCCCTATCCTCAGCCATACGGTCTAAAATTCTTTTTCCCCAAGAATCCTCAATGGCATCGGTAGGATGAAAAAGGCAATGATTCCAAAAATTTTTCTGCTTTTTAATTATTTTATCAGAAACTGTTATCATTATTTTTCTACTCCTTTTTCGGTTGCTTCAATAATACCCTTTAAATAGCCGATTGCAAAAAGTCTGCCTAAGGCATCATAACCTGCCAAAGTGGATTTTTCACCTAAAAGGGTTGGAACGTGGTCAACGCGGATGGGTACATCCACACCATATTTAACATAGATTTTCATAAGCTCTGCCATATCAATAGCACCATTATCGTGGAAGGTTTCACGGAAACGATTTGGCTCGCCCTTGGTATTGCGAAAATGCACAAGATATATTTTTTTAGCAAACTCGCGTATAGTATCTTCTAAGTCCTCACCCATTATAAAGTAGTTTGCCTGACACATTGTAATGCCCAGACTATCACTTGGGCAAATATCATAAACGGCTTTCCTTATGTTACTACGTGAAATCATAATACGCTCGACCTCACCAAGTCTTGGTACGGGTGGATCATCAGGATGAAGAGCCAGTTTAACACCGTATTTTTCGGCTTCAGGAATTACGGTTTTAATAAAATACTCATAATTTTGCCATAATTCATCGGCAGTTATTTTTTTGCCCGTTGGTTTAAAATCGGACATTTTAAACTCTGTTACGGTAGCACCACCACGTTCAGGATAATTTGAAGAAGTACGAAGCCAGCCTATATGTGCCATCCAATTAAAACAAATGGAATCTATGCCGAAATCACGCATAAGAGGGAACATTTTTATAACCTTTTCAATACATTCATCACGCTTTTCATCCCCCGCTTTAATGTGATCGTGCAGGGCATTTGGCATTGGCTCAATAACCAATGGAGTAATGCCAAAATCTATAAAATTTTTATAAACTGTTTGCCAATGAGATTTTTCGGTTATATTAAAGTTCTCATCCTCGGGCAGACGAATTACACCGTGCTTTACACCCGACTGCAAGGCAAAATCCCAAGTAGCATCTCTTTGACTTTTAAAATAGTCTGCTAAAATCATTTTTACACCCCGCTTAAGGTTAAAAATCCACCATCTACGGGAATAGTAACACCCGTAACAAAGCCCGACATATTTTCGTTTAAAAGATAACGGATAGTACCACACATATCCTGTGCCCTACCGAAATCTCCCATAGGAGTATGGTCAATTACATCCTGTCCCCTTTTGGTAAGACCCTCCTCAACAGTTCCTAAAATAAGCTTACTGCGGGGATTTACTATAAATCCAGGTGCAACTGCATTTATACGAACGGCACTTTTTGCAAAATATGCCGCAAAGCTCTGAGTGAAATTTGCAACCGCCGCCTTGCTCATTGCGTAAGCGAAATTTCTTGTAAGAGGGCAATAGGTGTTCATTGATGCAAAGTTTACTATACTGCCACCACCCGACTGTGTCATATATTTTGCAAAAGCTAAAAGAGGATAAACTGTACCCATTGTATTAAGCTTGATAACACCCTCAAAGGCATCCATATCCACATTGTAAATACCGTTAATTTCATCGTCCTCAAGCTCTTTAGGGTCAAATTCGGTTATTTTAGGCTGTGCCTTTGCGTTATTACCACCTGCACCGTTAATTAAGAAATCACACCTACCAAAATCCTTTATAACCCTTTCGGCAAGGTCATCTACAGACTTTTTATCAGTAACATCACAGGTATAACAAGCACATTCGCCCTGTGCTGCTGTTATTTCTTCTGCAATTTTTTTAAGATTTTCTTCGTTTCTGTCAACAAGCGCAAGCTTTACACCAAGACCTGCCAAATCCTTTGCTATTTCAGAACAGATTACACCTGCCGCACCTGTGACTACCGCTACTTTTCCGTTAAAATAATTTTCCATAATTATTACCTCTTTATCTTTAATTTTGCATTTTCATAGCAAATCTTTTTAATAATTTCTTTTTGTTGCTCAAATGGAAGCTCCCACTCCTCCGCAGTATTTTGAGTATCAAGCCAATTGCAAAGAATTCTTCTGAAATAATCGTGCCTTACAAAGGAAAGTATACTGCGTGAATCGGTTGTCATACCAATAAACTGCGATACCGCTCCAAAAGCTGAAATACAAGACAGAGTGTTTTTAATTCCCAAAGAATGGTCACACCACCACCAAGCAGGCCCAAGCTGAACCTTGGATGAAACATTATCCTCAGAAAATGAGCCTTGCAATATTGAGATAGAAGCTTGATCGCTCATATTAAGAGGAAACAAAACGGTATCGGGCAGACCTCCTGTGGCTTCAACCTCACCTAGGAAATCAGCAATTTTTGAAATGGGAAAATTATTGGAGGTTGCTGCATATCCACCTGCAGGGCCTGCGAGCTTTTCAAGTCTTGCACTTGTTTTTCGCTTTGCTCCTATATGCAAAAGCAAGGTCCAGCCTCTTTTAGCATATTCCTTTGACAAAAGCTTTAAAATATCCAAACTATCTTGGGATTTTTCAAAGAAATCAAAGTCCAAAGAATGGTCGGCAAAATTACAGCCCGCCGCTGAAAAATCATCCAGAACTACACAAATTGCTTTTATGTAAGAGGCGGTGTCATTTATCACCATTCCTGTTTTGGATTTTAGCAATTCTAAAAAATAATTATCGGGTGAAAGAAGATTATCTCCCCTAAAAGACGGCACAATATCCTTGCCGTTAAAGGGGGTTAAA
Source organism: Clostridia bacterium (assembly GCA_017622415.1). Lineage (GTDB taxonomy): Bacteria > Bacillota > Clostridia > Oscillospirales > Acutalibacteraceae > UMGS1279. The sequence continues at coordinate 6,541 of JAGARD010000001.1, forward strand.
TCATCTAAAAGCGTAGCAACAGGTGATTGATACTCAATATTAAAACGCTTTAATATCCTAACCGATGAAAATTCGGGTGAACGAAGCTTTTCATTAATTTCATTCCATAAATATTCCGCATTATTTTTGGTAGGCAGAGCGGAAACCCCAAATATCTTCGTAAGCTCCATACGCGACCAATCATAAACGGGATTGCCAACAAGCATTGGAAAAACACTACAAAATTTCAAAAACTTTTCATAAGGCTCGGCATCACCTGTAATATAAAACTCAGGTACTCCGCAAATTCGCATAAGTCTATGCTTATAGGGATCGGGTTTTAGCCAAAGCTCATATATGTTTTCATAGTTTTTATTAGCCGATATATCCACCACTGATATATGATTATGGAAATCAATAATAGGCAAGTTCTGGGCTGTTTCAAAATAAAGATGCTCGGCATTTTTTGTTTTAAGTAAATAGTTTTCATCCATATTTTTCACCTCTTATATAATCATTATAATCACAATTCAATCACATAACAATGGCATATATAATATTTTTTAACACTATTCGTTCATTTTTGATTGACAAAACAAGAAATAACGACTAATATATAATCGGGTGATAAAATGAGAAAAGAATATATTTTTAACGAGCCGGAATTTAAAGCGGAGGGTATAAATATTTTAGAGGTGGCACGTCCCAAGGGCTTTAGGCACCATTTTAAAAGCGGACGCCCCAAACACGGATTTATATACACAAAAAGAGGCGAAATGAAATATACCTTTTACGGCAATGAAAGAAAAAACATAACCGCAAAGGCAGGAGAAGTGATTTTTATACCGAAGGGCTCAGCTTATAGCGGTAGTTATTCAGTAGCTGACACAAAAATTAAAATAGTTCAGTTTGACCTATCACACGGTAGGTTACCGCAGTATTTATTAAAGCCTACCGTAATTCAATTACCAAATATCACCGAGCTTATAGAAAGCTTTTTTAAAAAAACCGACCCACATAAATCCCCATCCAGCTACTATTTTCTTTATTGCTTTTACAATCTGATGTGGCAAATTGATGAAAACTACTTTTCGCTACCTAAAAAATTCAAAAGACTCAAACCCGCTCTTACCGAAATTACCGAAGCTTGGAACAAAAACAAAGCGGTTTTGCATTATGCAGAGCTTTGTAATATGAGCGAGTCAAGCTTTCGCAGATATTTTAAGGAATTCACAGGTAAATCCCCTATAGAATACAGAAATGATATAAGGCTTAACAATGCCCAAATACTGCTTGAGAGCGGACAATACACCGTTTCAGAAACCGCCGAAGCTTGCGGATTTTCAAATCTTTCATTTTTTACAAGGCTGTATAAAAAGAAATACGGCCACACCCCTAAAAAGGCATAGCCGTACATTTAAAAGCTATTAATTTTTAAAATTACAAGGATATGGTATCTGCTACGCGGTAACCGTCTACATTAAATGGCTTTTTCATTTGAAGAGCCTCATAAATATCGCGATTAAGAATTTCGCCCCTGTCATAGCAAATTACGCGGTTACCTATTCCCTGACGGAGAAGCTCCACAGCGGCATTACCCATATAGCTTGCCATAACGCGGTCACGAACGCTAGGTCTACCGCCACGCTGAACGTGGCCCAAAACGGTCGCACGGCACACAATGCCCGTTGCAGCCTCAATCTCTTTAGCGATTTCACCAACAGACTTTTCTACACCCTCCGCAACAACTACAATAAAATGTTCCTTACCGTTTTTGCGTGTGTGTTCAATCTTTTTAATTACGTTTTCAACATCACAAGGGATTTCAGGCACCATAATGGCAACTGCACCAACTGCAATACCTGTTTGAAGAGCAAGATGACCTGCGTGTCTGCCCATAACCTCAACAACGCTGCAACGTGCGTGGGACTGAGTGGTATCACGAAGTCTGTCTACCATTTCTACAACTGTATTCATTGCAGTATCAAAACCAATTGTATATTCAGTAGAAGCAATATCATTATCAATTGTACCAGGAACACCAACGCAAGGAATACCCTTTAAGGATAAATCACGGGCACCTCGGTAAGAGCCGTCGCCACCAATAACAACAATGCCCTCAATACCAAATTTTTTGCAGTTTTCAACTGCTTTTTCAATGCCCTCTTCAGTTTTAAATTCGGGGCAACGAGCGGTGTAAAGAACGGTACCGCCGCGATGAATAACCTCAGAAACATCACGAACGTCCATAGGGGCAATATCCCCATTAATAAGACCGTTATAGCCACGGCGAATTCCCATAACCTTCATACCCATTGATAAAGCAGTACGAACAACCGAGCGTACAGCCGCATTCATACCTGGGGCGTCGCCACCGCTTGTTAATACACCAATTGTTTTCATAGTATTTGCCTCCTAAAAATGCAACAAGAAATAAACTTACTCAAAGCGATTTATGCTAAATCTGCTTCAATTTATTTGGTTAATAATTTAACATTCAAATTATTTTATCACATTAATTTAAATTATTCAACCGCTTTTACGTTTTTTTCTCCTAAAAATTCGCATAATTTTTTCCATTTTTCACTATTTTCCTTAAAATCTGCAAATTTTGATGCTTTAAATCTTTTCTTAGAATCCTCACAATAGATAATAACCTCAGCACCCTTGTTACCCAACACTGAATTTATTGTGCCCAAAATTTGCTCATCAAACGTGGGTATTCTTAAATAAAGCTTTGAATATCTGCGATTTGGTCCCTCTATTATTTTGGCTGGCTCTAAGTTATCACAAATAATTTCGGCAGGCCTGTCCTCACTTTCCGAAACACGGCCCGTAATATGAACTATTTCACCTGCATTTAGAATGGCACGTGCTTTAAGATGAAGCTTTGGGAAAACGGTGACGCTTATCGAGTCATACATATCCTCGACCGTTAAAAATGCCATTAAATCACCCTTTTTGGTAGATTTGTTTTTAACATCATTAATAAGAACAACCAGCGAAACCTTTTCTCCATCCCTAATTTCGTGCTCCAATATCTGCTTGGTGTTTTTGGCACCTACCACCTCAGCAAAACCGCGATAGGCATCAAGCGGATGTCCCGAAAGATAAAGTCCTGTAGACTCCTTTTCAAAACCCAGAATTTCCTTTAACGGCATTTCGGGTAAAACAGGAATTAGGTGGCTTATATCCACTCCGCCGCCCGTCTGTTCAATATCATCAAAAAGCGACATCTGACCGCCCGCACTACGCTCCGCCTCCTGCTCGGCGGCATTTACCACCAAATCTAAGCATTGAAGCATTTGTCGGCGGTTATAACCAAAGCTATCCATAGCACCGCTTTTTATAAGCCCTTCAAGAGCACGACGGTTAAAGTCTCTACCCTGCATTCTAAGGCAAAAATCGTACAATGAGTCGAACTTTTTTTCTTTTCTTAAATCTATAATTCTTTTAATAAATCCCGCTCCAAGATTTTTTATTGCCAACATTCCAAAACGGATATTTTTACCCGAAACGGTAAAATCAAGATTACTTTCGTTAACATCGGGAGGCAGAATTTTAATACCAAGTCTTGCACATTCGGCACTGTACTGCGTTACCTTTCCGCCAAAGGCAAGCACGCTTGAAAGAAGTGCCGCCATATATTCTCTAGTATAATGGCATTTTAAATATGCCGTTTGATATGCCACAACAGTATATGCCGCCGCGTGTGATTTGTTAAAGGCATAGGAGCTAAAAAGTGCAACATCATCATAAATTTCTTCAGCAATATTCTGGGGCACACCGCGTGCAACGGCACCCTCTGCTATGATATTTCCATTTTCATCCTTTGCACCGTAAATAAAGGTTTCCCTTTCCTTTTTCATAACATCGTGCTTTTTTTTAGACATTGCTCGACGCACAATATCCGCCCTGCCGAGCGAATAACCCGCAAGACTTCTGAAAATTTGCATAACCTGTTCTTGATAAACAATACAGCCGTATGTTATATTTAAAATAGGCTTTAAAAGCTCGGTTTTGTAGGTGATTTTTTCGGGGTTATGGCGGTTATAAATGTAAGTGGGAATGGATTTTCTGGGACCAGGTCGGTAAAGGGATAAAATAGCCGTTAAGTCCTCTAAATTTTCGGGTCCAAAGGAACGCAAAACGTTTTTCATACCCTCCGATTCAAACTGAAAAACTCCCTCTGTAAATCCATCTGCCATCATTTTAATTGTATCTGCATCATCAAAAGGAATGTTTTCTATATTAAAATCAGGATTTGATTTTTGTATCATTTTCCCTGCGTCCGAAATGACGGTCAGGTTTCTTAGACCTAAAAAGTCCATTTTGAGTAGACCAAGCTCTTCAAGCTCGGTCATAGTAAACTGTGTAACAATTGCCTCATCATTAAGGGCAAGAGGTACATATTCGCTTACCGCCCTATCGGCTATAACAACACCCGCTGCGTGGGTAGAGGCATGACGTGGCATACCCTCAATTTTCTTTGACATTTTTATGAGAGTGCGAGTTTCCTCATCCATATCATAAAGGGATTTTAAATCGGGCGACTGCTCCATCGCCTTGTCTATGGTTATACCAAGTTCATTTGGGATAAGCTTTGCTACCCTATCCACCGAATTATACGGCATACCCATAACTCGGCCAACATCTCTAACCGCAGCCCTTGCCGCCATTGTACCAAAGGTTACAATTTGGGCAACGTGGTCTGCACCGTATTTTGAAATAACGTAATCTATTACCTCCTGTCGGCGAACATAACAAAAATCAACGTCAAAATCGGGCATAGATACACGCTCAGGATTTAAAAAGCGTTCAAAAAGAAGACCGTATTTTATCGGGTCAATTCCCGTTATTCCAATACAGTAGGCAACAAGACTTCCCGCACCCGAGCCTCTGCCAGGGCCTACGGGAATACCTTTTTTCTTTGCAAACGCCACATAATCCTGCACTATTAAAAAGTAATCCACAAAGCCCATTTTATGGATTACAGAAAGCTCATATTCAAGGCGGTTTACCACATCCTCAGACGGATTTTGCCCATAGTGACGATAAAGCCCCTCATAGCTCATTTCGCTAAGATGCTCTAAATGATTTTTACTGCCAATATCAAAAACGGGGAGCTTTAATTTATGAAATTCAAACTCCACATTACACATTTCGGCAATTTTCAAAGTATTTGCAACCGCTTCGGGTACATCGGGGAAAAGAGCCGACATCTGCTCACCCGTTTTAAGGTAAAATTCATCTGTTTCAAAGGACATTAAATCCTCGTCCTCCAGCTTTTTACCCGTACCGATTGCAAGCAGAACATTTTGCATCTTACTATCTTGCTTTTCTATATAATGAACATCGTTAGTGCAAACAAGCGGTATTCCTGTTTCAAATGATATTTTTTTAAGCCCGTTATTAACGGTAAGCTGTTCCTTAATCCCATGGTTTTGAAGCTCTAAATAAAAATTATCTTTACCAAAAATTTCGGCAAATTCGGTTGCCACCTCTTTTGCCTTATTGTAGTTGCCGTAAAGCAAAAGTGTAGGAATTTCACCCGCAAGACAGGCTGAAAGACAAATAAGGCCCTCGCTATACTTTTGAAGAAGTTCTTTATCTATTCGAGGCCTTGTATAAAATCCCTCGGTAAAGCCTAAAGAAACCATTTTTATAAGATTTTGGTAGCCGATAAGATTTTTACAAAGAAGTATGAGATGATGGTAGCTTTTATCGTCGGTTCTTTGCTTTTCAAAACGGCTTTTGGGAGCAACATAGACCTCGCAACCGATTATTGGCTTCACACCTGCCGACCTTGCCTTTTTGTAAAAGTCCATAACGCCGTACATAACTCCGTGGTCGGTTATGGCAACCGCCGACTGCCCCGCCGATTTCACCGCATCAAAAAGACGGTCAATTCGGCAGGCACCATCTAATAAGCTATATTCTGTATGAAGATGAAGATGTGCAAAATCCATTTATGCTTCCCTCCCCTTAAAGCGTTTGCGATGCAAACGCAACTATTAACTATTAACTATCATCGACTTCGTCGCGTTTTGTAAAAAACATTTGCAAAGCAAACTGATAGTTTTGCCAAAAGGAAATATAAACTGTAAGCTGTAAGTTTTACAAACTTTTCGCTATGCTCACAAGTTTATTAAGTCTATGATTTAGTCCTGATTTTGTAACAGTATTTCCCGAAAGTGTGACAAGCTCGGTAAGACTTGCTTCGGGATTTTTACTTCTTAACTCTGCGGCAAATTTTAACTCAGCCGAAAGGGTTTCAAAAGCTCCCTTTTGCTTTATTTTTTCTATTGCCGAGTTTTGTGCCACAGCCGCATTAACCGTTTTGGAAATATTTGCAACCTCACAGTTACTAAGGCGGTTATAATGATTTCGCATATCCTTATAAACCTTAATTCCCGCAAGCTCCAAGGTATGATTTGTCGCCTGAATTGTGGTAAGCAAATCTTCTATATTTTCGCTTTCCTTAAAATAAATTATATGGGTTTGTCCTCTTAAAGATTTTTTGGGTTTTAGCCCCATTTCGCACAAAAGGTCATAAAATTCATTTGTTAAGGTAGCATTTCTAATTGGAAATTCTGCGTGATAATCTTTATTAGGGTCGCTTACCATTCCCGAGGCTAAAAAAGCACCCCTTATAAATGATGCTTTACAGCAATCATCCTCAATATTCTGATATTTTATAACGCTATCTCCGAGTTCAAAACCAAAATAACCTAAAGAATTTAAAATCTCGGTGCATTTTTGTTCATTATCTATTGTTACGGTAAAATAATCTCGCTTACTTCCACCACCTAAAATGTGAGGCTGTACTGCAAAGCAGGAGTTTAGCAGATGCACAACCCGCTCCACTACCTCCTCATTTTCGGTGGAAAGAGAGATTAATTTTTCAGAAAACGCCCTACCAAACAGTAAAATGCCGTAACATTCGGCAATTTTACAGCAGGTGGGCGTTTCAAGTTTTGTTAGTTCACTTTTTATATCAGAGGTGAATGACAAATTTTCCGCCCCCTTAATTAACAACGATTATCTTTTTTCAATATCGCGATGGTTTACACTCACGCGATAACCAAGCTCCTTAAGCTTTTTATAAATAAGCTCTGCAAAGGTAACAGAACGGTGCTTACCGCCCGTACAGCCAACCGCAATCACAAGCTGACTTTTGCCCTCATCCCTATATAAAGGCAGACTATATTCAATGAGCTTTAAAATTCTATTCAAAAATTCTTTCGAAGCATCAAAGCCCATTACATAGCTCGAAACCTCTTCGTCAAGCCCTGTAAGAGTTTTAAGCTCATCAATATAAAACGGATTAGGCAGACATCTCACATCAAAAAGCAAATTAGCATCTGCCGCGGGACCATACTTAAAGCCAAAGGACACACAAGATATGTTAAGGGCACTTACACCCTCCCCCAAGAACAAGCTTGAAAGCTGTTTTTTTAGCTGACCCGTTTTTAAACTAGTGGTATCTATAACAAAATTTGCCATAGCTCGAACGGTATGAAGCATCTCTCTTTCCTTGATAACCGCCTGCTTTACAGTGAGATTATACTCATCGCAAAGGGGATGCTTACGCCTTGTTTCACTATATCGGCGAACAAGCTCTGTATCGGATGCATCCAAGAAAACAATTTTATAAAAAACATTATCCTCAGATAGCTTTTTAAAAACATTTTCAATATTCTTAAAAGCTTCACCGCTTCTAATATCGGTTACTATTGCAATTTTTTCCAGATTAAGCTCGCCTTTTTTTGCTAAATCAACAAAGGAAAAAATAAGCATAGGCGGAATGTTATCAATACAGTAAAAGCCTAAATCTTCCATTGCGTTTGCGGCATTTGACTTACCCGCACCCGACATACCTGTTAAAAATATAAATTCCACTTAATGCTCACTCCCCTTTTTAAAATTTTTCTATCTGCCTATAAATTCAACCTCAGGCTCTAATTTAATGCTGGTTTCTAAAAATACCTTTTCACTAACAGCTTCAATAAGTCTTCTTACATCCGAAGCGGTTGCATCGCCCTTATTTATTACAAACCCTGCGTGTTTTTCGCTTACCTGAGCACCGCCTATGGTAAAGCCTTTAAGTCCGCACATTTCAATAAGTGTGCCTGCAAAATTTCCCGTTGGACGCTTAAAGGTACTGCCTGCACTTGGAAATTCCAAGGGCTGTTTTGATTTACGGCGTTGCATCAATTCATCCATACGACCGCGAATAACCTCAGGGTCACCTGGATAAAGCTGAAATTTAGCTGAGGTTATAACACGGTTTTTCTTTTCTTTAAAGATACTGGTGCGATAACCAAGCTTCATTTTATCTACAGTAAGGGTTTCAAATTTGCCGTCTGAAGTAACACACCGACATTCGGTTATAACATTTGAAATTTCAGAATCGTAGGCACCTGCGTTCATATAAACGGCACCGCCTACAAGCCCTGGTATACCCCAAGCAAACTCCAATCCCGTTAGCCCATTTTCAAGTGCATAGCTACAAAGAAGTGACAGACGAAGTCCGCTACCGCAGGTTATTTCATTTGTTCCACCTACAGAAAAATCGGCAAAGCCACCCGCAATATGAATAACCGCACCTTCAACACCCAAATCCGAAACAAGCAGATTACTGCCGTTACCCAGCACAAAAAAAGGTATTTCCCTTTCATTGCAAAAGGTGATTAGCTTTGCCAACGCACCCTCGCTTGCAGGCTGAATAAACAAATCGGCAGGTCCACCTATTTTAAAGGTTGTATGAGCCGACATTGGCTCGTTTTCCTTGTACACGATTTCTTCCGCTTGCAAAAATTCTTTAAGCAGACTGTAATCCAAAAAGAACACTCCAAACTTAAAAATTATCTGTAAAGTCTGTGAATAAATGCAGCACCTATAATACCTGCATCGTTACCTAGCTCTGCGATTTTAACTACTGTTTGCTTTTCAACATTCTTTGTAAAGCGATCTGCACTTACCTTTTCGATAATAGGCTTGAGCAGGGTATCACCCTCTTTAGAAATACCACCGCCGATGCAAACAACCTCAGGTTGGAATATATTTATCACATTTGTAATACCGCAAGCAACATAATCCTCATACAAATCAACAACCTCAATAGCCGATTTATCGCCTGCACGCATACCATCGTAAGAGGTGCGACCGCTTGCATTATTAATATCTCCGCCACAAAGCTCCCACATCTTAGAATCGGGATTAGCCTCCATAGCCTTTTTAGTAAGCTTAATTAAGCCTGTTGCCGAAGCATAAGCCTCCCAGCAGCCTTTTCTGCCACAAGTACACTGCTCGCCGCCGTGAACAATAACGGTATGACCAAGCTCTCCGCCTGCAAGATTAGCACCCGCAAAAAGCTTACCGCCAATAATAATACCACCGCCAACACCTGTACCAAGGGTGATTGCTACCATATCACTAGTGCCAACACCTGCACCTGCCAAAAACTCACCGTATGCGGCAGCATTAGCATCATTTTCAATAAAAACATCACGACCTAAACGCTCCTTAAGCATTGCACCCATAGGAACATTTTCAAAACGAAGATTGTTTGAAACGGCAATCATACCTGTAAAGGGATTAATGCTACCTGGAGAGCCGATACCGATGGTATCAATATCGTCCATAGTAAGACCCGCATCCTCAATTGCCATTTTAGCGGCAGTTGCCATATCGTCACAGATTTCATCAGCAGGACGGGGTGCGTTAGTTTTCATTTTACCGCGACCTATGATTTTAAAGTTTTCATCAACAACACCCACAGCTATGTTAGTGCCGCCTAAGTCAATTCCTAAATGATACATAATTTTTACACTCCTATATTATAAGTTTTAATTATTTATAAACGTCTACATTGGTTTCAGAGCAATCTGCATCCTCGATTGCATCTGCCATACCCAGTTTTTTAAGCAGGTCGTGTGCGGCATTGTAGCCCATCTTTTTCTGACGGTTATTCATAGCCGCAACCTCAATAATAACAGCCAAATTTCTACCGGGCTTTACAGGTATGGTAAGAGATGGGATATTTATACCTAAAATATCGGTTTTTTCACTTTCAAGGCCCATTCGGTCATAAACCTTGTCGGCATCCCATGGCTCTAATTTTATAATCATATCAATTTTTTCGGTTAGCTTAACAGCACCCGCACCGAAAATACGGCTTGCGTTAATAATACCTATTCCGCGAAGCTCGATAAAATGACGAATATTTTCA
>JAGARD010000049.1 GCA_017622415.1 Clostridia bacterium
CACCGTTTGATATATGAGTAAGGGTTTTATCATCATTAACAGCAAAAACCCAAGGTGCATTTTCAAACGGTTCCTTATAATGATATTTTTCCTCATTTGTATCACCTATAAACAAATAGGTTTTGTTAAGTTCAAGCGTCTGTGCTCCTTTTACATAGGCATAACCCATAGTAGCGTAATTTCTACCCTTTAACACATCCTGCCAGCTAACAGTCAGTGTATAAAGAACACCGTTTTCATCAACATCTGCTTTTATAACCGTACCCGAAATAACATTATCACTATTAATAATCATTTCTTCAAGAGAATAAATTTTAGGCTTAAACGACGATATTTCAGATGATTGTTCACTTGAATAATCTAATGTTTCGTTATTATTTTTAGGGAATATTTTTGGTACCAAAACAACAGCACCAACCAATAAAAGCAGTACGATTATAACAAAAATAACAGTTCCTTTTGTTTTCAAACAATTTCTCTCCTTACTGATTTGGCTAACAAAAATGCGGTTAGGAAATCCCAACCGCACAAATTGATTTTTTTAAATAATTACTTATTAAGAGCAATAAAGTTTGCAACAATTGCAAGAACGAAGAAAGCAATTGCAAACCATTTTGTCCAACGAGCAAGGAAAGCATCAACAGTTCTTGCCTTGTTTTTAGAAAGGAATGTATCTGCACCGCCTGAAATAGCACCGTTAATACCTGCACGATGACCTTCCTGCAAAATTACAATAAAAATTACTACTACAGAAAGTAATAATATAATTGCACCAATAACAATTTCTAAAACGCCCATTTAAAAATCCTCCATAACATAATTTCACGAAATATATATTATCACACTTAAACTTAAATTTCAAGTCCTTTTTTGTAATTTTTTATTTTAATTCAATTTATTAATTCCCTCGGCTATTGTTTTAAATATTGGTGCACAGTCAACACTTCCCGAATTTGCCTGCTCGGCAAAAACAACAACTGCATATTTGGGCTCTTCGGCAGGAAAAAATCCGCAAAACCACGCGTTTAATATTTCTTCATTATTGCTATATCTTCCCGTTTGAGCAGTAGCGGTTTTACCCCCCGCACCAACACCATCAGGACTTGCATTTTTACCAGTACCATTGCTAACTACATTTATTAAATACTGTTTTAATATATTAGCGGTTTCTTTGCTAAAGGCAACTGTTTTGCTTGATTTTTTGGTTTCGTAATATCGCTCGTTTTCGGTATAACCTTCAATAAGCTGTGGTGTGTAATAATATCCTCCGCCTGCAATTGCTGAGTATAAATTCACCATTACCAGCGGTGACAAAGCAATATTACCTTGGCCTATTGCAAAGTTTGCAACATTTGCCTTTGATCTTTCAAGCTCGTTAAGTGAGGTAATGCTACCGTCTGTAGAATACAGTTCATCTGCAAGCTTAATTTTTTTGCCAAATCCCAAAACTGTAGAGATTTCCAAAAAAGCTTTGGGACTGATTTTTGCGGCGGCATTATAAAAATAGGTATTACAAGATTTTGCAAGAGCCGTATTTAAATCCATATTCCCATGTCCGTTGCGGTTATTACAGTAAAAACGAATACCTAAAATATCGGTATAGCCTATACAGTTAAAGGTAAAATTTTGATTAGAGGTTTCGAGCATTGCCGCGGCAATAAGCGGTTTGAAAACAGAGCCCACGCTATATGCATTAAGCGACCTATTTAAAAAAGGTGAATTTTTATCATTAACAAATGCTTTAAGATTATTAACATCAAATTCGGGCTTACTTACCATACCGCGTATTTTACCCGTAGCAATTTCTGTGACGATTATCGACCCCATTTTTATTTTTTCCGCCGCGTTGTTACAGATTTTTTGTATATCCTTATTTATGGTAAGATAAACATCACCGCTTGAAAGAGATTCTTTTATCTCTGGTTTTGCTCCAAGCAAAAATTCACCCGTTGCAGAGGTTTCGAAAAACAGCTCTGTATTTGAATTTGTTTTTAAAAGCTCATTATAGGATTTTTCAAGACCTGTAACACCGTTTCCTTCGGCATCCAGATAGCCTATAATATGTTCCAAACCTAACTTTTCCCCATATCTTTCTGTGCTTTTGAAGGAATAAATTCCAGTACCTGAGATTTTTTTATCACTTTTAATAACCATCGGCTTTTTGCTTCTGAGCTTTTTAAGTCCCTGCTCTCGTTCTGTACCGTAGGTTGACCCCGCAAACCGCAAAATTGCTTCATCGCACGGCAAAAATACAACATAATAAAATTCTTTTTCACCTGTTAATTTTTTTCGATTGCAATCATAAAAATTGCCTCTACCATCCTCAATTTCAAGAGTGTATCCATTAGAAATACCTGCAGTTTCATACGCTAAAGAGGAAACCTCACAAAGTCTTACAGCACAAAAAAACATAAGTGACAAAACACTCACAAGGCTCATTATTATTCTAAAATGAATATTGCTAATAAAAAAATTTCTCATACGGTTTTCCTCCAAAAATAGTTTTAACCGCATAAGAAATTTTAAACATTATATTACCTGAAAAACAAACGATTTATTTTTCTGAAATAAGCTTCATCAACAGATTTTATCGTTTCGGCGGTAGTGCGAAAACGCCAATTATCCTTGGGAACTCCAGGTATATTCATTCTTGCGTCCGAGCCAAAGCCACAAAGGTCCTGAAACGGTATAACCGTAATAGCCGCAGATGTTTTCCACACAGTTTCAATTACCGAGCGACAAGATGTGCTGTAAAAACCGCCTTTACCCCAATCATCGCCCTTAAAGCCACAGTAATTTAAAACTGTGCTTCTTTGATTTTCATCTAAATCCCAAAGCCAACCTAAAAGGGTATTATTATCGTGCGTGCCAATATAAGCCAAGCAGTTTTTAGAATAATTATGAGGCAGATGTGTGCTATCCCCATCCGAAAATCCAAACTGAATAACCCTCATACCCTTAATGCCTGTGTTTTGAAGTAATTCAGCAACATCCTCACTATATGTACCTAAATCCTCGGCGATAATTCTTTCATTGCCAAATCTTTTAAGAACTTCCGAAAAAAGCTTCATACGAGGGCCTTTTTTCCACTCGCCGTTTTTTGCATCCTTTGCATTAGCATCTACAGTATAATAAGATGCAAAACCTCTGAAATGGTCTATTCTTACTGTATCATACAGTTCTAATGTTCTTTCCAGTCTTGAAATCCACCAAGAAAATTTTCCTTTTTCGTGTTGCTCCCAATCATAAACGGGATTTCCCCAAAGCTGACCCTCACTTGAAAAGGCATCAGGCGGTACACCTGCAACGACTTTGGGTAAATAGTCATCATCAAGACAAAATAACTCGGGATTTTTCCATACATCAACACTGTCTACAGCAACATAAATGGGAATATCGCCTATTATGGAAACACCATTATCCTCGGCATATTTTTTAACCTCTGAATACTGTTTTGAAAATAAATACTGTTCAAAACAATAAAAATTGATTTCATCCTTTAATGAGTCAGCCTTTAAGCGGGCGGTTTTATAATTTTTAAACTCTAATTCCCACTCCTGCCACGAGGCACCGTTATGCTTTTCCTTAATAGCCATATAAAGAGCATAATCTAAAACCCAAGGATTAGATTTTGAAAAAGCCTCAACCTCTGCTTTTACTTTCTCAAAACCGTTTTTAAAGGCAGAATTTAACATATTCCTTTTAGCTTTATAAACAAAATCATAATCCACAGTATAGGGTGAGCCGTTATATACACAGCGTTCTAGCTCTTTTTCGGTTAAAAAACCATCATTTTTTAATTTTTGTGGGTCGATATACAAATAATTACCCGCAAAAGCCGAACAGCTTCCATAAGGGGAATTACCGAAATCGGGCAGATTAAAGGGCAAAACCTGCATTGCAGAAAAACCGCAGCTAATTAAAAAATCTATGAATTTTTCAAACTCATCACCAAAGCCACCTATTCCGTATGGTGATGGCAAGGAAGAAACGCTCATTAATACAGCAGAACAACGCTTTTTAAGTTTTAACAAAATTAAATCACCTATTGATATTTTTTAACTTTTCATTCTAAGAAGTGCCCCTGCTTTAACCTCGCGTTCAAAGGGGATTTTCAAAGTCATAGTAGGATGCGGAGCTACATCAATGCTTTCGCCTTTTTCGTTAAACATTTTCTCAACCGTGAACGAAAAAGGTATACTTCTAGGCTCTAAGCAATCAAACTCCGCCCCCAAAGCAAACTTATTTTTCATTTCACAAATAATGCATCCATCCTCATATCCCGTAACAATTGCGGCAACAGCATAATCACGAACATAGCCTGCATTTTCATAGGTTTGAGAATTTTCGGGAACACCAAAATAAAAGCCCGTTGAATAAACACGATGGCTTATTTTACTAAGCTCCTCCTCGGCCGCTTTTGGGATTACCCAATTATGAAGATTATCTAAATCAATACTATCCAAGGCAATTCTGTAAGCATTTGTCACCGCCGCTGTGTAATAGTGAGATTTAGCTCTGCCCTCCAGCTTAAAGCTATTAACGCCTGCGGCTATCATTTTATTAAGGTGGGGTGCCATACATAAATCATTTGCATTGAGTATATATGTTCCCTGCTTTGTTTCTTCAACAGGAAAATACTGCCCAGGACGTTTTTCCTCCATTAAGGCATAGCTCCATCTACAAGGCTGTGCACAATCTCCCCTATTGGCATCACGGCCTGTCATATAGCTTGAAAGAAGACATCTTGCCGAAAAGGATACACACATAGCACCATGAGCAAAGGCTTCAAGCTCAAGCTCGGGATTGGTTTTTGCCCTGATTTCGGCAATTTCATCCAAAGAAAGCTCTCTTGCAAGAACAACACGCTTGGCACCCATATTATAAAACGCATTCGCGCTATGATAATTAACAATGCCCGATTGAACAGATACGTGCAAATCTACATTTGGAGCATATTTTTTAACAAGCTCCATAGTGCCTATATCAGAAGCGATTATGGCATCAACACCTATACTATTTAAATACTCCAAATACTGAGGCATACGCTCCATTTCAGCATTATGCGGAACGGTGTTACAAGTAATATGCACCTTAACATTATTTTTGTGAGCATATTCAACGCCCGATTTTAAATCATCGCGTGAAAAGTTGGCCGCGGCAGTTCGCATACCAAACTCCTCACCCGCAAGATAGACTGCATCGGCACCGAAATCGACCGCCGCTTTGAGCCTTACTAAATCCCCCGCAGGAGATAAAAGCTCAAGAAACCTATTCATTTATATAACTCCTTTTATAAACCTTTAATCTTTGGAAACATACCATTTACCCTGAGCTTTCAAATTAGCTATTGTTTTTTGATGTGCCGAAAGAGAATTATTGTAATAAAAATTCATTACATTATCGGTAACGAAATATGTCGCCGTAAAATTCTTCTCAGGAGAAGCGGCAGCTAAAATAGCACTTTCGCTTGGTGCACAAAGAGGACCCGGGGGTAAGCCTTCGGTTTTATAGGTATTATAACGGTCATTTCCGTAAGGATATTTCATTGTTGGGTCGGATTCCAAACGTCTTGGACCTTTCCAATCGGGACTTTCCAAACGATTATAGAAAACAGCCGCAACCTTTGGCATATCCTTGGTCGACGCACTTGCTTCAAGCTCTACAACCGATGCCATAGTGAGTACCTCATGAATGGTATAGCCCGAATCCTTAATTTGTTGCCTTACTTCATCAGTAAGCTTGCTATCAAGATTTTGAAGCATTTTTCTAATCGCAAGTTCAGCACATTCGGCAGAATCATAATTATAAAATTCATAGGTATCAGGGAACAAATAACCCTCAAACTTATAATGAACCTCTGAAACAGGGATTTCCTCTACAAAATCGAAATCATATTTACCGTTTTTTACGGCATTTCTAAAATCGGATTTCGTGCAAACTCCGCTTTCCTCCAAAATTTTCATAATATCATCCATACTTGCCTGTTCGGGAATAGTAACCTTTACCGACTGAGCCACAGCACCCTCGGTTTGAAGCATTTTAGCAATGTCACCGTAGCCAAGCTCATTGTTGAAGGTATAAACGCCGTACTGATAGGTACCATCCTTACCCGACACTTTACTATAAAGACGGAATAAAAGTTCGCTGGAAATAGCACCCTGCTCTTTAAGCTCGGCGGCAATTTCAGCGGTAGCCATACCTTTTTCAATTTCAACAACACATCGGTTTCCCCTATTAAGGCCAATGCCTAAAAATTCAGACGCAACCAAAAGTATTGTGAATGCAAGCAGAATAGAAATGACAAAGACGATAATTATCCAAATAGCGGTTTTTATACCTTTTTTTGCACCGTTTCGTCTTCTTTTGATTTTTTCACTTTTCTTTCTTGACGGTACAAAAACATCCTCACCGCTTTTGTTTTCTTCATCCTCCGAGTTAATAGTAAAGCCGTTTTCACCCAAAAGGTAATCAAAATCGTCAACCGCCGAATTTATGGGTTTAGGGTTTTCTGAAGAATTTACAGTGTTATTTTCCTCAAAAGCCTCTTTTTTCATATCCTCGCTCATTAAAAAGCACCCCTTTTTCTGGAGATATATTTTTTACAACGTCTAATCCATTTTTCGCTTACAACGGCATCTACCGCTCTGTCATATCTTCCGTGATACATATGTGCCCTAAGCTCCTCAGAATAACAAAGCCCCACTGCCGCACCGTTATAACGTGACATATAGCGGTCATAATATCCTTTGCCATAGCCTAGTCTGTAACCAAAGCAATCAAACATAAACCCGGGAACAAGCATTAACGCACCTGAAAAATCCGAAACAACGGGATAGTGCTCGGGCGGCTCTAAAACCGAAAAACTACCTGGAGTAAGCTGGTCTACAGAGGTAATATAATGGAACTCCATCTGTCTGGTTTGGGGAATACAGCGTGGTACGGCAATTTGCTTTCCGTCCTTTAAAGCATTTTCAATTATTTTAAAGGTATCTACCTCGATTGAGGTTGATACATACACCATTATAACCTTTGCCGCACGATACTGATAAAGACGTCTTACATTTTCTGCAATTCCTGCGTCCATTTCTGCTTTTAAAGCGGTGTCTAAAGTTTTTCGGCGATTGCGACACTGCTCACGAAGTTCTATTTTGTATTTTCTAATATCTATTGGATGCATTTCATCGATTCCTTTATTCTATTTGCCTGTTTAGCGTCTAAAAAAGCTTCGGTAAGCTTAAATCCAAATTCCAAAGCCGCGCCCGCACCGATAGCGGTTATAATATTACCGTCACGGCAAACGCGAGTATCTGCAATTTCAGCACCAAAAAGCTGTGTTTCAAAACCATCATAGCAAACAGCTTGCTTGCCGTTTAAAATGCCTTTATGACCTAAAATAGAGGGTGCGGCACAAATTGCGGCTATAATAAGATTATTCTCCACCGCGTAATCAATAAACTTTTGAACATTTTCACTTTTTTCTAAATTTAATGTACCAGGCATACCACCAGGCAAAATAATGCCCTCGCAGCTTTCATCGGGGGCAATTTCACAGTCCATAACATCTGCCACAACCGAAATCCCGTGTGAGCCTGTTACGGTTTTTCTGCCTACACCTACTGTTGCAATTTCAAGCTCTGCTCGTCTTAAAATATCTAAAGGTGCTATTGCCTCAGTTTCTTCAAAGCCCTCTGCTAAAAATAAATATATCATAAAAAACTCCTATTTTATTAAGGGTAAAACCTTAGAAAGTATTTCATCAGCTATGCTTTCTCTTGAACGCATTACACCGTTTTCATAACATTCGATTTTATCCCAACCAAACTGTTTTATTGCAAAATCTGCCGCTTCGTGACAATGATTTAAGTAGTTAATATCACTTTCGTGAATATCCTTTTTAGAGTCATCACCCTCATATCTTGATGATAAAAGATTTTGTGATACATCTATGGGAACGTTTAAATATATAACCTTATCGGGTCTTGGAATGCCTACCTTTTCGTACTCCAAATCCTCTAGCCAAGTGAGATATTCGCCCCACTGAGATTTATCTAATTTAGAGGTTTGATGAATTGCGTTGGATGTGGCATACCTACCCGCCAAAATAAGGCCTCCACTCATATAAAAATCGCACCAGCCTTTTTTAAAGCTCGCAAAACGGTCCACCGCATAGAAAAGCGAAGCCGCATAAGCGTTAACGTCGTTAGGCTTTTTGCCAAACTCCCCTGCCAGATACATTTTTACAGGCTCACAGGATGGCAATGTGTATTCAGGAAAGGAAACGGTTTTAAAATCAAGCCCCATATTTGAAAGATTTTTTTCCAAAATAGAAAGCTGTTTAGATTTACCTGAACCATCAAGTCCCTCTAAAACAATAAGCTTACCCATAGTTATTAGTTCCAATCTTTAAAAATTTTCACGCATATTTTTATATTTTTCCCTAACCTCTTTGATTTTGCCACAGGTCATTTTCCCTTCAGGGCAACCCCCTACAAGGCAAGGCGGACCTGCAGTTTTAAAGATATTAGGAGCAACCTTACTTACTAAAGCCAACATTTGGTCGGCAACATCACGAATTTCCCACTGAGCACGGTTGCAACAACGATGATGGAAAAAATTCATAAGACTTCTGGCATTAATTGTCATAACCATTTTGGTTTCACAAGCATTGGGAAGTACAAAGCGAGCATCCTCAATAGCCTTTTTCTCGGCACTTCGACGAGCGGTTTTTTCATCCATACCTGCGGCTAAATTTTCAGCAACATATCGCTCGCTTAGTTTATCGGCAAGCTTATGATAAGCCTCCTCGGCCTGAGCCATAGACTCCTTATAAAGCTTTAAGGCTTCAGGGTCCTTGGCAATTTCGGGTGGAGTTACATAAACTAAATCCTTTTCTTTTACATATCTTTGACTTTGTACCGAAAAGGATGCCATTCTGTGACGTGTTATTTGCGCTAAAAGGGAGCGTGAAACGCCCTCAATACCAAAGGTGAAATATGCGTGCTCGATTGGGCTTTCGTGACCGATTTCTGCAAGCATTTCAACAAAGGAGGCAGTTTTTTCATCGGTAAGACCGTCTTTAATTGTTGCAATATCCGAAGCAGAATAACAAAGCTTTGCCGCCGATGCAACGGTACGCTCCGGTTCAGTAGTATATGTAAGCAATGTTACCTTAGCCATAATACAATCTTCCTTTCAAATAAATTGCCTGAATTTTAAGTGGCAATATTATTGCATTATATTTTATAATAACATTATAGCAAATATTTAAGGATATATCAATTATAAATTGTAGATATTTGTCAAAAATTTTAAAAATATATAAATATGGTCTTTTCAATTGGCAAAATATGTGGTATTATAAGTTTATAAATTTTAAAAATGGTTTTTATTTTACTTTACACCTACCTAAAGACCAAAAAACGGAGGATGTTGAAATGGCAACAATAACATTTAAGCACACACCTTTCGGTGATTTGGCCCTTGTAAGTATGAGAGGCTGCGAAAATATTTCCGAAAAGGTAGACTATTACTTAAAGCAATGGCGTGAAACACCCGATGGTTATTCCTTTGTAGTACCTGCGGTTTGTCCTCGCTTTGGTACAGGCGAAGGTAAAGCGGTTTTCAATCATACTGCAAGAGGTCTTGATGCATATATAATTTGTGATTGCTTCAACCACGGTGTAACCTACAAAATGTACGGTCAAACCGTACCTATGAGCCCCGACGACCATTATCAGGATTTAAAGCGTGTAATCGCCTCCCTTGGTGGTAAGGCTCGCAGAATAACCGTTATTATGCCTATGCTTTATGAGGGTAGACAGCACCGTCGTTCTTCAAGAGAGTCTTTAGACTGTGCCCTTGCACTTCAAGAGCTTAACTCTATGGGCGTTACCAACATCATCACCTTTGATGCTCACGACCCCCGCGTTCAAAACGCTATTCCTCTTGGCGGCTTTGATAACGTAATGCCCACCTACCAAATGATAAAGGCACTTATTAAAAATGTTCCTGATATTGTCATTGACCGCGACCACGCAATGATTGTTTCCCCCGACGAGGGCGGAATGAGCCGCTGCATTTACTTCTCCTCTGTTTTAGGTTTAGATCTTGGTATGTTCTACAAACGCAGAAACTACTCTGTTATTGTAAATGGCCGCAACCCAATTGAAGCACACGAATTTTTGGGCAAAAATATTGATGGCAAAGACCTAATTATTGTTGATGATATGATTTCTTCGGGTGAGTCCATACTTGATATTGCCGCAAAGCTTAAAGCTAAGGGTGCTAACCGTATTTTTGTATTCACTACATTCGGTCTTTTTGTTGACGGACTCCAAAAATTTGATGAATACTATGAAAAAGGTCTTATAGATAAAATTTTCACTACCAATCTTATCTACTCCGACCCCGAGCTTTTAAAACGCGAGTGGTACTGCAATGTTGATATGTCAAAATACATTGCATACCTTATTGATACCCTTAACTATGATAATTCCATTAGCAATCTTCTTAATCCTGTTGAGCGTATTAAGAAGCTTATGGATAAACACACCGCAGAGCTTAAGAAAAAATAATTTTAAAAAATATTCTCCTATATTAAATAACGAGGATTTTCGCTTTTGCGAAAATCCTCGTTATAATTTATGCTACTGTTTCTTTTGTGGATTTTTTCTTGACTATTTTAGGCTCAGTGCCGTTTAAAATACAGTCTTCGGTGACAATAACCTCGGTTGCATTTTTCTCACTGGGCACCTTATACATAGTATCAATAAGAGCTGATTCAAAAATTGAACGTAGACCTCTGGCACCTGTTTTACGCTCAACGGTGAGCTTAGCAACTGCTTTAAGTGCTTTGGGCTCAAAGGTTAGCTTAACGCCGTCCATTTTAAAAAGCTCCTCATACTGCTTGAGCACCGAATTTTTAGGCTCGGTCATAATTTTTACCATTGCATCCTCATCTAAGGATTCCAAGGGCGAAATTACGGGAAGTCTACCTACAAGCTCAGGGATAAGTCCAAAACGAACCAAATCCTTATGGGTTGCAAGTGGTATAAGTGCTTCTCGCTCTAAATCGGTTGATGCCTTTATTTCTGCACCAAAGCCAAGACTTCCGCTGCCTACTCTACGCTCGATTATTTTTTCAATACCGTCAAAAGCTCCTGCACAAATAAACAAAATGTTTGTAGTATCTATTCTAATAAATTCCTGCTGAGGGTGCTTTCTTCCACCCTGAGGCGGAACATTAGCAACAGTACCCTCTAATATTTTAAGAAGTGCTTGCTGAACGCCCTCACCGCTTACATCACGAGTAATTGAGGTGTTTTCCGATTTACGGCTGATTTTATCGATTTCATCAATGTAAATAATGCCACGCTCGGCCTTTTCAATATCATAATCGGCGGCTTGAATAAGGCGAAGTAAAATATTTTCAACGTCTTCACCTACATAACCAGCCTCGGTTAAGGTTGTGGCATCGGTTATGGCAATGGGCACATCCAAAAAGCGTGCCAAGGTAGTTGCAAGCAGTGTTTTACCTACACCCGTAGGACCTAATAATAAAACATTGCTCTTTGCCATTTCTACCTCACGGCTTTTATCTTTAAGGGCACCTATTTTTTTATAATGATTATAAACCGCAACCGACAAGGTTTTTTTAGCCTTATCTTGACCTACAACATACTCATCGAGTTTTGCTTTGAGCTCGGCGGGGGTGGGAAGCTTAAATTCCTCTGCTTCTTTTGCAGTTTTTTTACTTGACTTACCGCTTTTGGAGTTATATTCAGGGAAAATATCGTGGTCTGCATCTATTAAGGAAAAGCATACCTCCACACATTGGTCACAAATATATACTCCAGGGCCTGCAATAAGTTGCATTACCTCATCCTGCGTTTTACCGCAAAATGAACAAACTACTTCTTTTTCGGTTTTTCCCGACATAAGGTAGTCCTCCTAACATTACATTCACCGCCCGTATTCTGAACGGACGGCGAAAATTTTAAAGAATTATCTTTTTTCAATTACCTTATCAATAAGGCCGTATTCCATTGCTTCCTTAGCGGACATAAAGTTGTCACGCTCGGTATCTCTTGCGATTTCCTCCAAGGAACGGCCTGTACGCTCGGCAAGGATTGTATTTAAGGTATTGCGGGTTTTTTCAATATGCTTTGCGTGAATTAAAATATCGGTTGCCTGACCTTGTGCCTGACCCAAAGGCTGGTGAATCATAATTTCACTGTTTGGAAGTGCCATACGCTTACCCTTAGCACCTGCCGCAAGAAGGAATGCACCCATACTTGCCGCCATACCAATACAGATTGTGCTAACATCACACTTAATGTACTGCATAGTATCATAAATTGCAAGACCCGCCGAAACAGATCCGCCTGGGCTATTGATGTAAAAATAAATATCTTTGTTGGGGTCTTGACCCTCAAGGAACAAAAGCTGAGCAATAATAATGCTTGCAGATGCATTATCCACCTGATCGTTAAGCATAATTATACGGTCATTTAAAAGACGGGAAAAAATATCATAAGAACGCTCTCCGCGGCTTGTTTGCTCTACAACATAAGGAACTAAGTTCATTTTAGGATCCATCATAAAAAATACCTCCAAATATTTAATATAATATAGTGTGACCCGATAAGCAAATCACA
>JAGARD010000050.1 GCA_017622415.1 Clostridia bacterium
GGAAAAATGTCAAATTTTTATTTTTAAGGTGGTTAAAGGAAAATGAAAAAAGTTTCTTCTTGGAAAGAATTAACTCTCCGCGAAAAAATAGGGCAAACGGTGGTTTGCACCTGCAAACCCGATGAACATATAAAAATGTGCGGTTCGGTAGAGGAGTTGTTAAAAAAGTATCCCATAGGCGGTATTTTTAATAACGGAGCCAATATTAACGGGCTTGATACCGGTGAGAACGAGGGCTTTAAAAACCTTGTTAAAGAATATAACAGCCACTTAAGGGTTCCTATGTTTACCGTTGCCGATAACGGCACCTATGCTAGTAAAAATGGTGTCAACATATCCCGTCAAATGGCGGTTGGTGCCGCTAATGATGAAGAAACAGCATATAGAATGGGTGAGTTCCAAGCTGAGGACTGCAAAAAAACGGGTATTAACTGGTTGCTTTGGCCTGTTTGTGATATTAATTTTTCTAAAAGAAGTCCTATTACAGATATTCGTTCGGTCGGCTCTGACCCCGAATTAGTAACACGAATGGTACGCAAAGAACTTGAAGCAATGAAGGATAATAATGTTATATCTTGCCTTAAACATTATCCTGGTACTCCTTATGATGAGCATTTAGACCCGCATTTAACATCTGTTGATAATAAAACTCCTCTTGATTTTTGGATGGCTAATTACGGCAAAATGTATAAAGAGTTATTCAAAGAAAATGCGCCCACTATTATGACTGGGCATATGAACCTTGTGAATTATCAGAATGATGAATTTGAGGGTAAATATCCGCCAGCCACTATGTCTTATGACCTTACAACAAAACTTCTTAGAGAAGAACTAGGCTTTAAGGGCGTGGTTATTACCGATGCACTTTGTATGGGTGGTTTTACAGGCGAAAACGCACTTCAAAACACCATAAAGAGTTTCCTTGCAGGTAATGATGTTTTGCTTTGGCCAAGTTTTGAATACATAGACGAAATGGAAAGGCTTATCTTGTCGGGTGAGGTAAAGGAAGAGGTTTTGGATGCCGCAGTCGAACGCATTTGGAATCTTAAAGCTGAATATGGTATTTTAGAGCAGGTTGATAACTCTTCAGATAAAACTACCGAGTTTTTTGAAGGTATTGCAAATGAACTTGCCGAAAAAAGCCTTACTTTAATAAATAATGAAAGAAATTTAATTCCCTTAGACCAAAATAAAATTAAAAAAGTTCTTATTATTGGTGTAACCCCTTCTGATAAGCAGTTTGAGGAATTGGGTGAACTAAAGAGTGAATTTGAAGCAAACGGCTGTCAGGTAGAAATGCGCAGAAATAACATAAGCCCCTTTGATAATACAAAAGATTCCAAAGAAAACGATCTTGTTTTATTCGCCCTTTGCCGTACCCCTCATATGCCACTCGGGCCACTCGATTTTTGGGGTAACGAATCGGCTTCAATTTGGGCATCTAACACCATAGATAAAAACAAAACGGTTGTTGCAAGCTTTGGAAGTCCTTACGTTTACAAATATTATGAAAATTCCAATTTAACCTATATAAATGCGTATCATAATTCAAAAGAGGTTATTAAAGCTTTTGTTGCCGCAATTTTTGGCAAAAAGCCTTTTACCGGAATTTCTAGTGTTGAATTAATATAGAGCAATATCAAAATATTTTCGGAGGTAATTTTATGAATAAATTTGAAGTTTTAAATCACGAGCCAAGTTTACTCCCTGAAGGTGAGTGGAAATTAGTTTTTGCCGATGAATTTGACGGCGACTCTTTAGATAAATCAAAATGGAGTTTTAGAAAACATATTATGCGTGCTGAACATCCTTTCTTGATAGAGGACGAAGGTCTTGAATTTGAAAACAGTAATATTCACTTTAAGTTGATTGAAAAGGATGGACAGTATTATTCCTCACAGATTCAAACGGGGGAGAATTGGCACGACCGCCCAAGCGAGACCAAAAATTGGCTTGTAGCTCCCTTCAACACCCCTAAATTTGAGCATAAGTTCGGCTATTATGAATGTCGCTGTAAGCTTCAAAAGGAAAAAGGCGATATTTGGTGGAGTGCCTTTTGGCTCCAGTCCCCAATAATCGGTACCCATATTGACCCTAAAAAAGCCGGTGTTGAGGTAGATATTATGGAGTCGTTCAAGGGCGGTACATATCAGCACCACTATATTAAATGGGGCGGCAATTCTCCCGAAAACCATCAGTTTGCCACCACCTTTAAAGAGCATCGGTACGCAAGAGCCGATGAATTTATTCCTATTGATACTGATGAATTTCACCGTTTCGGTTGCCTTTGGGAGGAGGACGGTTATACCTTTTTTGTAGATGGAAAGCAATGCGGCAGAAAATTAACCGAAGCCGTTTCTCATACCGAGTGTTTTGTTCTTTTGGGCACCGAGGTTTTTGGCGCACCCCAGCGTGGCGGCGGTATTCCCGGTTATATGAAGGAAGAAAGCAAAGGAAGCCTAATAAAAGACGATGAATTTGTAGTTGACTATGTTCGCGTATTTGATTTGGTAAAATAATTTACGGATGTGATTAATATGAAAATTACATATTTAGGACAGGCGGGTCTGCTTTTTGAAAAAAGCGGTTTTAAAATAATGGTAGACCCTTACCTTTCTAACAGCGTTGAAAAAATCAATCCTAAAAATTATCGTAGAGTAGCAGTTGATAATAGCTTTTTTTCAGTAAAGCCGGATGTTATGATTTTTACACATAATCACCTTGACCACTTTGATCCCAAAACAGCTAAAAAATTCATCACACAGAATAGTAATATTCTTGTTTTGGCGCCAAAATCGGTTTGGGATGAAGTACGAAAAATCGGCGGCAATAATAACTATGTTTTGTTTAATCGTCACACAGTTTGGACAGAAAATGGAATAAAATTCACCGCCGTAAAAGCCGAGCACAGTGATATTTCTCCAATAGGTGTAATAATCGACGATGGCGAGAAAAAATATTACATTACGGGCGATACACTTTATAATGAGGAAATCTTTGAAGATATCCCAAATGATATTTATGCCTTATTTTTGCCAATAAATGGTGAGGGTAATAATATGAATATGACCGATGCCGCACGCTTTGATAAAAGAATAAATCCCCTGGTAACAGTTCCACTACATATTGGAATGTTTGATGAACTAAGCGCTGATAATTTTGATTGCGATAATAAAGTTATTGCCGAAATATACAAGGAGATCAAACTATGAAAGTAACAGATGTAAAAACCTTTACGGTAGATTGTTTTAGAACAAACTGGGTATTTGTCAAGGTCTATACTGATGAGGGTGTTGCCGGAGTTGGAGAAGCGACTCTTGAATACAAAGAAAAGGCTTTAATTGGTGCAGTAGAACACATTAAGGAATATTTAGTTGGTAAAAATCCTCTTGATATTGAAAAGCATTTTCACGATATTTACAGGGATGCCTACTGGCGTGGTGGAGCGGTTTTAATGAGCGCTTTGTCTGCCGTTGAAATGGCTCTTTGGGATATACTCGGTAAATCTTTGAATGTGCCTGTATATCAGCTTTTAGGTGGCAAAATAAATGAAAAAGTGCGCATTTATGTAAATGGTTGGTTTGCAGGCGCCAAAACTCCAAAAGAATTTGGAGAAAAAGCAAAAATTGCCGTCCAGCGTGGCGTTACCGCAATGAAATGGGATCCCTTTGGTAAGTCGTATCTTGAAATATCTAATAAGGATTTAAATACCGCCCTTGAATGTGTAGCGGCGGTGCGTGATGCCGTTGGAAATGATGTTGATTTGCTTATTGAGGGCCACGGCAGATTTAATGTACCTACAGGCATTAAAATAGCTAAAGAACTAGAACAGTTCAGTCCTATGTTTTTTGAGGAGCCTACACCTCCCGACAATTTAGAGGCATTAAAGGCGGTTAGAGATAAATCTCCCGTTGCAATTTCGGCAGGTGAGCGACTTTATACCCTTAAATCCTATAAGGATTTATTTGAAATGCGCGCGGCAGATTATATTCAACCCGATATTTCTCACGCGGGTGGCATTATGGAACTCAAAAAAATCGCCGCCGTTGCCGAGGCTTATTACATACCTTTTGCACCGCATAATCCGTCAGGTCCCGTAGCCAATGCGGCAACACTTCAGTTAGCGGCTTGCTGCCATAATTTCTCCATTTTAGAAATTATGTATAGTGATGTTGAGTGGCGGAAGGATGTAACTAATGAAAAATTAGAGTATAAGGATGGGTTTATCACCATTCCTGATAAACCAGGTCTTGGTATAGAAATCAATGAGGAAGAATGTATTAAACATCCCTATAAGCCACATACTTTAAGGCATTATACAGGTGCTTTAACAGATATTCGTCCCGCAAAAACAGAATTTTATTTTTAAGTAAGGTGGCAAGCTGATTATGAAAAGTGCAGTATTTATAACGGGTGCACAAAGTGGCACGGGATACGGAATAGCAGAGTTTTTTGCAAGACAAGGGTGGGATGTTTTCATAACCAGTCGCAAAGGCGAAGAAGCTGAAAAATCTGCTAAAAAGTTAAGTGATACCTACGGAATTTTTTCAAAGGGATATGAGTGTAATATCCACAACGAACAACAAGTTATAGATATTTTTAATGATATAGATAAAACAGGCAGATTTGTTGAAACTGTTATACTTAATGCCGCAAATATGGGATTTAATCCTAAAGACCCTGCCGCAGGTCAAGATTTTTGGACCGTTTCTGCAAGTGATTTTGGCGAGGTTTTTGAAACAAATCTTGTTTGGAATTTCACAATTGTTCGCCAAGCCGCAATCCGTATGAGAGAAAAGGGAAAGGGTTCAGTTGTGTTTATTAGTTCCAATACAGCTCAGCGTGTTATACCAAACCGTGCGGCTTATTCGGCATCAAAGGGTGGTATAATCTCCTTGGCAAAGGCATTGGCTTTGGATTTGGGTGAGTACGGAATACGTTGTAATGTTGTTTCACCCGGTACCATTAAAACCGAACGATGGGTTCAAATGGGTAACAAGCAAATCGTAAACGGAAGCCTTACCCCCATAGGTGATATTTCGGATTTTGAAGATGTAGCAAATGCTTGTTGGTTCTTTGGTACCGATATGTCAAAAAATGTTACAGGAACTGAGCTTATAGTTGATGGCGGTATGTCTTGCCAACTTTATCCAAAAATTTTAAATGAACTTAAGCGAAAATATAATGAAGAAAATTAAGCTTAATTTAACTAATGATTTAGCGGAGAAAAATATGAATATAGAAAATATTTTAGCGCCTTATGGTGCGGTGCCAACTAAAATACAGTACGAATGGCTTAACAGAAAAACTGCCTTTATCCACATAACCGTTAATACCTTTACGGGTAAAGAGTGGGGCGACGGTAGTGAAAGTCCGTCTATCTTTAATCCAGAAAAATTAGATGCAAGGCAGTGGATTTCTTCTTTAAAAGAGGCGGGTTTCACCACCGCTATTTTAACGGCAAAGCATCACGACGGTTTTTGTCTTTGGCCCTCAAAATATACTGAACATTCCATAAAAAACAGTCCTTATAAAAACGGCAAGGGTGATATTGTGCGTGAGTTTACCGATGCCACAAAAGAATTTGGCTTGCAAGCAGGCATTTATCTCTCTCCATGGGATAGAAATCATCCTCAGTGGGCAACCCCCGTTTATGATGAATATTATATGAATCAGTTAACCGAGCTTCTTACCGAATATGGCGAAATTTATGAAATTTGGTGGGACGGTGCAGGTAGTGATAAAGCCAATTATAAGTGGGAAGAATGGGTGAAAATCGTCCGTAAATATCAGCCTAAATGTGCTATTTTCGGTCCTACACAAACCGCGCACCTTAATGATATTCGTTGGGTAGGTAATGAGCGTGGTAAGGCAGCAGATGATTGCTTTGCCACGCTCGATATTGAGGTTTTAAAAAGTGAGGATAGAAGCGAAATGGCCAAGGGACTTAATGCCGGTACTCCAAACGGCAAAAGGTTTATTCCTGCCGAAGCCGATGTTTCAATTCGTCCCGGGTGGTTCTATCATCCCGAGCAGGATGAAATGGTTAAAACTCCCGAGGATTTAGTTGATTATTGGTTTACATCGGTTGGCAAAAATTCGGGAATGTTACTTAATATTCCACCAACCCCCGAAGGACTTTTTCACGAAATTGACTGTAAAAATCTTTTAACCTGGGATGAATATATTAAGGATATTTTTAAAACCAATCTTGCCGAAAATTCTGAAATTTCAGGCAATTCTATATCTGGAGAATATACTGCAAAAAATCTTCTCACAAATGAAGATACATATTTCATAGCGGATGATAAAGCCGCCGAAATAACCTTTAATTTTAAAGCGCCAATTACCTTTAATTGCTTTAAAATGGGCGAGGAAATAAAGCTTGGACAAAGGGTTAGGGAGTTTGCAGTAGAATATCTTGAAAACGGCGAGTTCAAACCTATAATAACAGGTCAAAGCATTGGTTTTTGCAGGGCAGAGTATTTTAATGACATTATCACAACTGCAGTCCGCCTTAAAATAACAAAAGCCGAAATGAATCCCATTTTAAAGCAGTTAAAGGTGATAGGCTTTTTAAAATTAAAGGTTATTTCAGCTGATTTATCGTCTGATACAAAATAGGTATCATTTTCATTTAATAGGTTTTCTGCAGAATATTCAGCCGATATAGAATTGCCTGAAACTTCGGCATTTTCGGCAAGATTTGTTTTAAAAATATCCTTAATATATTCATTCCAGGTTAAAAGATTTTTACAGTCGATTTCGTGAAAAAGTCCTTCGGGTGTTGGTGGAACGTTCAAAAGAATTCCC
>JAGARD010000051.1 GCA_017622415.1 Clostridia bacterium
AATCCCGTTTATTTAGAGGTTGGATGCGGTAAGGGTCAGTTTGTTTATGAAATTGCAAGCACAAATCCCGACATTAACTTTTTAGCGGTAGAAAAAAACGACAATGTTATTTATGCCGCCTGCAAAAAGTGTGAAAATCTTCCCAATGTTTACTTTTTAAACAGTAGTGCTGAGTATCTTCCAAAATATATAAAGCCCGAAAGCATTGGCAGAATTTATCTTAATTTTTCCTGTCCGTTTCCTAAGGCAAGGTATGCCTCCCACCGCCTTACCGCCACTCACTTTTTAAAAATTTATGAGGGACTTATGAAAAAGGGTGCCGAAATTCACCAAAAGACCGATAACCGTCAGTTTTTTGAATTTTCTATTGAAAAGCTTAGTGATTACGGCTTTACTCTTAAAAACATATCACTTGATTTGCATAACAGCGATTTTAAGGGTAACATTGTAACCGAGTATGAGGCTAGATTTTCTTCACTCGGATTTCCTATTTACAGGCTAGAGGCATATCTTAAATGAAGACTTTAATTGTATCCTTAGCCTCGCAGTACATACATTCCTCCCTTGCACCGTGGTATCTTTTTTACAGTGCAAAAAAGCATTGCATAAGAGATATTTCACTAAAGGTTTTAGAGGGCACCGTAAATGAGGATTTAGAATATCTTTATAAAAAAATAGAAAGTGAAAAGGCTGATTTAATAGCTTTTTCCTGCTATATTTGGAATATTAAATATGTTAAAAGGCTTTCTGAAAAATTGCACAAGACAGGGGCGAAAATTCTTTTGGGCGGGCCTGAGGTTTCCTACAACGCAAAGGAGTTTTTAAGGGATTATAGCTTTGTAGATTATATAATTTCAGGTGAGGGGGAACAGCCATTTATTGAGCTTTTAAACGCCCTTTGCCGCGGTGAATATTCACCTAAAATTTCGGGGCTTTGCTATCGCGAGAAAGAAAAACTACACCTAAGCCCACCTCACACCACAAAAAGCATACCTATTTCCCCCTATGGCGAAGAATATTTAAATGCATTAAATGGGCGAATTGCCTATATTGAATCAAGCAGGGGTTGCCCATTTTCTTGTGCTTTTTGCCTTTCGGGCAGACTTGACGGTGTGAGATTTTTCCCATTAGACCGTGCTAAACAGGATATTTTAACCCTTGCGGTATCGGGCAGTAGGATTATAAAATTTGTAGACCGTACCTTTAATGCCAACCGCGAAAGAGCCTTTGAA
Source organism: Clostridia bacterium (assembly GCA_017622415.1). Classification (GTDB taxonomy): domain Bacteria; phylum Bacillota; class Clostridia; order Oscillospirales; family Acutalibacteraceae; genus UMGS1279. The sequence goes on from JAGARD010000051.1 coordinate 1,233, forward strand.
ATTTGGCAGTTTATAATAGAAAATCACGGCAAAAAAATTCCAAAGGATGTCTGCTTTCATTTTGAAATAGGAGGCGACCTTTTAAGGGAAGAGGATTTTTCTTTGCTTAAAAAATCCCCCAAAGGGCTTATTCAGTTTGAAATAGGTATACAAAGCTTTAGCGAAAAAACGCTTGCCGCCATTAACCGAAAAACTAATATAAGTTTGCTAAATACCAATATAAAAAGGCTGTGTGATATGGGCAATATTCATATTCACATTGACCTTATAGCAGGACTCCCCTTGGAGGATTATTCAACCTTTAGGGAGGGCTTTAATAAGGCATTCAGCCTTAATGCCGATATGCTTCAGCTTGGATTTTTAAAGCTTTTACACGGTGCGGATATGCGTGAGAAAAGGGAAGAATACCCACTGGAGTTTTGTGCCGAGCCACCCTACGAGGTAAGCTATACCCCTTGGCTTAGCGGTGAAAAAATCGCCCTGCTTAAGAATACCGAAAACGCCCTTGACCGCTTTGTGGGGAGTGGTAGATTTAAAGCTACAAACCGCCTTATTTTTAAGCTTAAAAAGTTAAATCCTTTTGATACCTTAACCGAGCTAGGTGCGTTTACGGGTAGCGATAGCTGTTCGCTTAATGATTATGTAGCAAAGGTCTTTAGCTTTTTCGGTGCCGATAGAGGTGAGCTCCGCGATGCACTGATTACGGATATTGCAACCTCGGTAAAAAGTGCAACTTTGCCAAAATGCCTTTTAGTACCCGACCCACGTTTAAGAGAGCTTAAAAAAGCATTGGAGGAAAACCCCGAAACACGTCGTAAAAAAGGTGTTATGCGAAATGTTTTTTGGCTTTACGGCGAAAACTGCGGAGCCTATGTGGATTATGATAAAAGAATTGACGGAAAATATATAATACATAAAGTATTTTTGTAAAAAAAGGGGATGTTAAAAAACTTAAGCCCTTTAAATGCAGAACAATAAATAAAGGCTCTTTGTCAATAGTTGGGGTAAAGAGTTAAAACAGAAAAGATTTATGCAAGCAGTCGCAATTAGGCGGCTGCTTGTTTGTTATGCAGTTGTTGATGGGAAAATATATGTAAAATACGGTTTCTGAAACGTTTAAAATTTCGGTAGCCGTATGCGTTTCTTTTTAAAACTTTAATCTTGTTGTTACAACCTTCGGTAAACCCATTCGTAATGCCGGTAGAAAAAGAGTTAACAATCCCTTTGTACCAATTTCGCATTGTTTCTGCACATTTTTCAAATGGTAGTAAACCGCAATCTTCTGTATCTTCAATCCACTCTGCTAAGGCTTTTTGTGCAGTTTTAGGGTCATTTAAGCTTAATAATTCTAAAAACTTTTCTTTGTAAAAATACGCTCTGCTTATATTTACTGAATAATAAAGCATAACATTTACTTGCTGCTTTTGTTCTTCTTTAAGGGAGCTGAATCTTTTAATAAGCAAGGATTTTGACCTTTTGAAATATTTTCTGAGTTCGGGACTTAATTTGGTTTGCTCTTCTTTTCTAATTTTTTCAAATGCCCATATAGCTTGCCTTATCCAATGGTATTTATCTATTACCTGAGTTGCATTTTTAAACCACATATCTGAAACATCTGCATAGGTGCGCCACATATCACTGACGAAAAACTTAACATTATCTCTTTGTTTTCTGGAAAATCCTTTAAAATAACGGTTTAAATAAGGTTTGTAACGTTCCGGCAGTATATCTAAAACCACCTTGTTTTTTGGATCTGTTAATATGCACTGGTATTTTTCACCCCAAGTATTTCCTTTAAATTCGTCAATAGATAAAGTTTCTGGCAACTCGGGTTTAGGATAAGATACAGCATCGAATATTCTAATTATTGTAGACACAGAGAGGTTAACCTCTCTGGCCACGCTGGTAAAGGAGCGTTCATCACGAAGCTTATCTATTATGTGTGCAACCAACCGAGTTGTATTTCTATTGTATTTTGGAAGAAATTCTATTTCCTCAAAAAAGCGTTTGCCACAGTTTGGACATCGATATCTTCGCTTTTTAAGAACGAGAATAGTTTGTTTACCCGAAATTGATACATCTTTTATTTCTTGCTCGCGATAATCGTGCACTGCATCTGTTGCGGTACCGCAACAGATACAGTTGTGCTTTTTTCTATCCATTTTTATGAATATTTTTAAAATTCCTTCTTTTTCTTCAACATTTGTTATGTTTACCCCTTGCAATCCGAGAAGTTTTTCTGTAAAATGTTTATAGAGCATATTTGGTCCTCCGTTCATGGTTACTAGTCATTTCCATTTTAACGGATTTTTCCCAAATATGCTCTACTTTTTTATAATTTTTTTAAATTTTTTCTTGTAGGCTCTACTTGGTTACCCCAACATTTATTATAGAGCCATAAAAGGCTGTCTCCAAATCGGAGGCAGCCTTTTGCTTTAGTATATATCGGGCACAACTTCAACTGGAATGTCAAGCTTTTCGGGATTTTTAAGGTAATCGCACATAAGCTTAAGGGCGGATGCGTAATAGTGACCGTCACAAATTCTCTCATCCATTACAAATTTAAAATCAACAAATTTTCTTTTTTCAACCTCGCCCTCTTTATTTAGAACATATTCGTATCTTTTTGCGCTGTACGAACAAAACAGCGGGACATTTCCAAAGTTATAAAGATGGTGGTAGATTGCAGGAATTCCAAGTGAGCCCATTGAGGTTATATAAAATGAGCCGTGGAAAGGACTTACTTTAAGTAAAAATTTGGGTAATAGACCAAAATAATCCAACAAATTAAGTAGCCATACCGCAAATTTCAGTACAAGACCTGGAATGTAGTTTAGTATTCTTGCGACGCTGTCTAAATCATTTTTATCACCCTCAGCTTTGTTTTCCTCAACAAGCTTGGTGAATATTCTATAAACATCTTCGGGAGAATTGTCAGGGGAATAGTATGCTTTAACGCAGGTCTCCTGAGCATCTAGCTTCATTTCTTTTTTAATGGTCATCATAACCTGAATATCGTTTCTGGCATATATTTTCTGACCCGAAATAAAGCGATTAACACCAGGACGCTGAGCAATGGTTTTTACATAAGTTGCAAGCATAACGTGAAGCAAACCAAAGCCCTTTAATCCTTCGGCACGCTTTTTCTTTATGTATTTTTCAATGTTTTCAATATCTATTGAAACGGTAACCATATTATTAGCGTCATTTCGCTTTTTCATTA
>JAGARD010000052.1 GCA_017622415.1 Clostridia bacterium
AAGAAAGGACTGAGTCCAATGAACAGCGAACAACCATTTTACTCAGTCGGTTTACTTAAGTAGGGTTGCCCATAAGGGTTTAGGGTAAAACGTAAAAACCCAAAAACAGGAGTTTATTATGAAAAGGATCATAATCGGTTTTAAAATTGCAATTAAGTTAACCCCTAAACAGTATAAAGAAATTTAATGAAGGGTGAGTCCAATGTACTAAGCAAAACCGATTTAAGTCTTAAAGGCTTGATCATTCTATAAACTATAAAAAATGCAGTAAATAACAAAAGAAAAACAAAAATTTTAATTTGTAATTAATAAGCTATTTATATAGCGTAAAATAATGAGGCTATGAAAAATAAGATTATTTAGTACCGCCCTGTCGGAAACGGCAGGGCTTTTTATATGCCCTTACAACAAAATTTAACAAATTTATGGTAGTGACAAGCGTCCACGATTGTCCGAGAAAGATTTATGCAAATTTATATATTACATTGTAGGGGAGAATATTATTCTCCCGAAAAAATATTCAGAAATTGGTGGCTTTCATCGGGCGATTAATAATCGCCCCTACGGTATAATAATACAGTCTGTAAAAAGCCTTTAATTAGCATAAACCATTACGGACAGTCTAGGAAACCTATCCGTAATGGTTTATTTAATGGATATAAATTTTGGGTATTTATCACTTAATAAAATGTTGCAACCTCTTGCTCGGGTAGAGAGGTACGGGCAATATCTTTAAGATAAAGCACTGGTCCTTTTCTGCCGTAAAGCTTGTTGTATTCTACCCTTAGCTCGGCTGTTACCATAGCCCAGTTACGGCTTTCAAACTGCGATACGGTTTTTTCTTCGCCAATAAGCAAAAAGCCCGCAAAGGTAATATCATCTACACAGCAGGTCATAATATGTCTTCCAATAACAAGCTGAGTGGAGCTAAGCTCCTTATTTTTTGCAATTACGCACTTGAATTTTACGGTTTTGCCATCATAAAAATCTAAATTTTCCGAAACATCTCGGTAAAAATACGCATAGTCCTTATCCTCTACCTTAACAACGTCGGCATCGCGGTCAAAGGGTAGGGGGTCTTCAATATCATCATACTCCACATCACCGCTTGGATATTCATAGGCAATATCTGCACGGGTGTTAACTCCGCGAACGATTTTGTGAAGCTCCATTTTGTCAATATTTTCGTTATATCGATTAAAAACAACCAGCTCACAGTTTTGCAGTTTGTCTACAACCAGATTTCGCATATTGTTGTTATAACCAACAATAGTGTTTGCATCGGCAAACATAAACTCTTGAGCTACAACCCATTTTTCAGGCAGAGCGTTTATAAGCGAGCCAAGGCTCCACATACCGTTATACTCTACCAAAACACGCTTTGCAGAATGCTTTTTAAGCAGAGTTTTAAGTAAGTCGGGGGACAAATCTTCTTCGTTTTCAACCGTTTCTATATAAACCCTGTCGGCAGAGAATTTTTTTGGATTATATTCCTCCAAACCCTCCTCGCACAGCAGAATAAGAGTTTTTTCACCGTTGTTAAAACGGACATCTTCCATTGTTTCTTGAATGAACTTAGTTTTTCCCGCCTCTAAAAATCCCGTAAAAAGGTAAACAGGTATTTGCATAAATTAGTCCTCCAAGGAAAATAGATTATTTAAAGCAGCCTCGTTAATATCGGCACCGATAACACAAACTCTGCCTATTACAGCAGCCGAGCCGCTTCTTATATCAGCCTGAGACGGAACATAGTCGAAATAAATCCAGCCGTCCTCGCCCTTAACGTAGCCCTTTGCACGGAGCACCGAGCCGTATTCACCCTCATCCATAGCTGTTAAAATAGCTTTTATTTGTTGGGTGGTAAAGGTTAATGAGGTTTCTTTGCCCCAGCTTGTAAATACCTCGTCAGCGTGGTGATGGTCGTGGCAACCGCAATTGCAGTGCTCGTCGTGGTGATGATGCTCGTGGTGATGTTCGCCCTCGCTATGATGGTCGTGGCAACCGCAATCACAGTGTTCATCGTGGTGATGGTGATGATGTTCGTGCTCAAGCTCACACTTCAAAGCATCAATAGTTTCGCTTTGCTCCATAGCCTGCAAAATATCGACACCGCTTAGATTTTCAATAGGTGTGGTAATAAGGGTAGCCTTTTTGTTTTTAGAGCGTA
>JAGARD010000053.1 GCA_017622415.1 Clostridia bacterium
GTCCACATCATTTGCAAATTTAAGACAATTTTATTACGAATAAGATTTAGTTTTTAGCTTGATTTTTACCCCACGTCCACATCATTTGCAAATTTAAGGCAATTTTATTACGAATAAGATTTAGTTTTTAGCTTAGTTTTCACCCCGCGTCCACATCATTTGCAAATTTAAGACAATTTTATTACGAATAAGATTTAGTATTTAGCTTGATTTTTACCCCGCGTCCACATCATTTGCAAATTTAAGACAATTTTATTACGAATAAGATTTAGTATTTAGCTTGATTTTTCACCCCAAAAATCCGAACTTCACTTTGGCAATTTGGGCTGTTGTTAAGCATATTATATCAAGCTGTGTGTACCAAAAAACGGACAATAAAAAGCAGCCCGATTAGGACTGCTTTTTTGAGATATTTAATTTCCTGTTCTATTTTTTCAAAATACCCTATATTAAAAATTCAATTAGGGTGTGATATGTCCTAAAATTCTTTCAATTCCTGCGGCATCTACCTCGCGGGGGTTAGATACTGTGCAGGCATCCTCTAACGCCGACTTAATTATATTAGCCTTTTCAGCCTCATACTGCTCTTTTGTTACACCTGCATCCCAAAGGGTTGCGGGCATATCCATACGACGCATCATATGCTTTATTTCCTCAATAAGACTTTCAACCGCAATGCGGATATTATCGTGCGGAAGTCCTATTTTACGGGCAATATCTGCATAACGCTCGGCGGCATCGGTAGGATTATTACCGAAGCAAGCACGAAGATGTGCGTTATATCGGATTACGTGAGGCAATAAAAGTGCGTTTGCTCTGCCGTGGGGTATATGAAATTTTGCACCAAGTGCGTGTGCAATACCGTGATTGATACCAAGTCCAACCTCGTTAAACGCCATACCTGCAAGGCAAGATGCCGAGTGCATCTTTTCTCTTGCCAATGTGTCATCGCCGTGCTTAAAGGCAAAGGGCAGATATTTAAAAGCAAGAAGCAGAGATTTTTCTGCTAAAGCGTCAGAGGCATCATTATTATAGATTGAAACAAGTGCCTCAAAAGCGTGGGTTATAACATCCATACCTGTATCTGCTGTAACCGACGGGGGTGCCGATAAAACAAGCTCGGGGTCTAAAATTGCTAAATCGGGAATTAACTGCTCATCCACAAGGGGGAATTTTCTGCCCTCAGAAGTGTCAGTAACAACGGCGAATTTTGTAACCTCGCTACCTGTACCACTTGTGGTGGGGATTGCAATGAGCTTTAAATCGCCCATACCCGATTTTTCACCCATTAAAACAATGGCCTTTGCGGCATCAATTGCCGAGCCGCCACCAAGGGCAATAACAATTTCACCGCCGTTTTCTGTGATGAATTTAAGTCCCTTTGCTATAAGCTCGGTTGTGGGGTCGGGAGTAATTTCATCAAAAACGGCTATGTTTTTATAGCCCTGCATTTTATCGGTGATTTTATTTATAAGGCCGGAGGAAACCATAAATTTATCGGTTATGATTACCGCCGATTTGCCGTTAAATTCATAAAGAGTATCAAGTGCATTTTGATTAAAACGCACCTCGGTACGAATTTTAAATCTGTTCATAATAAAACCTTACTTTTTTATTATTTTACAATGCTTACCTTTGAGCCGTTTTTAAGTCCAGCGGCATTTGCATCATCAGTATCAAGATGCATTTCTAGTCTGAAATCCTTGTGAACACGCACCTGAACATCGAAAAATCTTGTTTTACGCTCACCGAAAGCATCAATATCAACATATTCATTATCCTTAACGCCAAATCTTTCGCCCTCTTCTAGGCTCATGTGGATGTGGCGATTGGCTATAATACAGCCCTCTTTAAGGGTTACAACACCCTTGGGACCGATAATGGTGATGGGAGCCGAGCCTGCAATTTTTCCGCTTTCTCTAACGGGGGGAGCAACCTTTAATGCGTAAGCATCGGTACGGGAAATTTCCACCTGAGAGGCGGGACGAACGGGGCCTAGCACTCGCACCTTTTCAATAGGACGAAGTGAGGGGCCAACTATTGTAAGCTGTTCCTTACAGGCATACTGACCGGGCTGAGATAAATCCTTAAAGGGGGTAAGCTCATAGCCTGCACCAAAAAGGATTTCTACGTGCTCCTTTGAAAGGTGTATGTGACGGTTAGAAATTCCAACGGGGATTTCGCCCTCGTTTGCTGAATTATTTTCCAAAGCCTTTAAAACAGCTTCAGTTATGGCGGAAATATTTATATCCATAAATTAACAGTCCTTTCGGAAGGTTTAAGGTTTTAATTCACCTCATCCACCGCCGTTCGGCGGTCCCCCTTCCCCGTCAAGGGGAAGGCATTAAAAAGTGTTTGCAAAGCAAACTGATAACTTTCGCCGACAGGCAAAATGTACACTGTAAACTATACACTTTAGATAATTCTAAAATTGTCGGCGAGTACGCAACGACGCTTTCTTGTAAAGCTTCTTGCTGAGGTAATACCCTCACCTGTTGGACCTGCGATTGTAAAGGTTGTGTGACCCTCACCGCCGAAGCCTATACCTGCAAAGGACGGTGCATTTTTAACGAAAATAGTGGTTTCAACCGCCGCTGCAAAACGGGAAAGATGGTCGATATTCTTGGAGTGCATATGTGCGGTGTGACGGTTACCGTGCTCGGCCTTAACTGCAAGCTCAATAGCATCGTCAATATTAGAAACACCAACAATAGGTAAAATAGGCATCATAAGCTCTTCCTGAACAAAGAGGTGGTCGAAGCCTGTTTCACAGATAATGCAACGGATTTCATCGCCAACCGAAACGCCAATCATATTAAGTAAAACCTTGGCATCACGGCCAACGCATTTACGGTTTACGCTCTTTTTGGTTTTGCCAGTCTTTTTATCTGTAACATCTACCAAAACAATCTCTGAAAGAGCATCTGCCTGAGCTGAAGAAATAAGGTATGCACCGTTTTTCTGCATTTCAGAGATAAGTCTATCCTTAACGTTATTAAAAACAAAAACTTCCTTTTCGGCAATACAAGGGAGGTTGTTATCAAAGGTACAACCGTCGATTATATCCTTACCTGCCTTAACAATATCGGCAGTATCATCAACAATAACGGGAGGATTACCTGCACCTGCACCGATTGCCTTTTTACCCGAGGAAAGCACCGAACGAACAACACCGGGGCCGCCTGTACAAACCAAAAGACGGATTGCAGGGTGGGTTTGCATAATTTTTGCGGAGTCCATAGTAGGTTTATCCATAGAGGCAACAAGAACATCGGGACCGCCCGACATACGAGATGCACGGTTTACAAGGTCAACTGCATAGTTAGAAACGCAGATAGCACCGGGGTGGGGATTGAAAACAACACCGTTGCCTGCGGCTATCATACCAATGCTGTTGCAGATTACGGTTTCACTTGGGTTGGTACTGGGGGTGATTGCACCAACAACACCAAAGGGTGCCATTTCGGTTAAGGTAAGACCGTTATCGCCTGTTTTTGCCTCACTTACAATATCCTCGGTGCCTGGGGTTTTATCGGCAACCAAAATATGCTTTGCTGTCTTATGGTCTACCCTACCCATACCTGTTTCTTCAACACCCATTTTAGCCATTATGGGAGCCTCAGCACGTGTTAGCTCGCGAATAGCGGTGATAATTTTCTCACGCTTTTCCACGCTCATTGCACGAACTGCCTTATAGCCCTCGGTAGCGGCATCAATAGCCTCGTTCATATCGGAATAGATACCAAGAAGCTTTCTGCCCTCATAATGGGTGCTTGTATATGTAGCGGTAGTAGTAGCAGTAGCAGAAGACGAGCCTAAGCTGCCTACAACCTCTCTTACAATTTTTTCAATATCTGCCTTGCTTATTGCGGACACAAATATCAATCCTTTCAAAAATCTATATTAAAGATTTAATCTTCAAAATCCTGCTTTTCAAATACAAGGGATGTGTTTGCCCTTTCAAGAATTTCCTTCCAATTATCTCCCGGGTCGGCATCGGTAACGATGGTATCTACATCGGCTACTCCGCAGACCTTAACAAAGGAAACCTTATTGAATTTTGAGGAGTCTACTGCAAGCACCTTTTTGGTAGCAGAAGCGAAAAATGCTTTTTTAATTTCGCTGTCACGCTCATTGGAGTCGGTGACACCGTTTTCGCCGTCAATTCCCTTGCAGGAGCAAATTGCTATATCTACGTGAAATCCCTCAACCATTTTTTCGGCTCTGTAGCCAACCAAGGAAAGACCGCCCTCTTTTAGGGTGCCGCCTGTGGAAATCACAGTCCAATCAGGCTTATTACAAAGCTCTAAAAGAACTTCAATAGAATTTGTTATAATTGTAATTTTTTTAAGATGTAAAATTGACTTTACAACATTAAGTGCGGTGGTGCTGGCATCCAGCATAATGTAATCACCGTCTTTTATCATATCGGCAATAATGGTTGCAATTTTTTGCTTGCTTTCTACATTTGACTGCTTACGAATATGAAAAGGAAGGTCGGTGTTAAAATTCTCTACCTTAACGGCACCGCCGTAGGTTTTTTTTGCCAAACCGTCGTTATCCAGCTTTTCCAAATCGCGGCGGATGGTTTCTTCGGTGACATCAAATTCTTTACTTAAATCACTTACAACAACCTTGCCCTCCATAGAAAGCTTTGAAAGTATTGCGTTTCTTCGCTCTATTGCGAGCATAAATCAGTTCCCCTTTTCGATTTAATCGGTATTAGAGAATGCTTTGCCAAAGCTTTTTATCGGGTCTTGGGATTACCGAGCTGTCTAAGAGCATACCTCTGTCAGAGGCTTCATTTTCGGCACGCTCAATAGCGGCGGTTACTGCCGAAACGCTACCTGTAAGAAGTAGGTAGGATTTTCCGCACATACCCCTTGCAAGACGTAGCTCAATAAGCTCTACAAGGGCGGTTTTGGCGGCGGCATCAGCGGCTACTATTGCGGTTGCAGCCGAAAAGCTTTCCATAACGCCTAATGCCTCCACACCCTCGGGTGCGGTTGCACCGTAAATGGCGGAAAAAATTGAGTCGTGAGGATTACCAAGCACAAAGCTGTCAATAACCTTTGAGGTGAATTTGGCCTTTGCCGCATCTACCGAGGCCTTAACTGCACTTAGCTCACCGCTTATTATTACAATATATTTACCAGGGCAAACGGTAGCACACTCTATAACCTCAACCTCGGCGGTTTTAATCATAGTATCGGCACCGTTCATACCTGCTGAAACGGTTTGAAATTCAACCATTCCTATTGCTTTACCCATAGTTAATTTACTCCTTTAATTAGCTGTTACAACAACAAATTTATCGGTGACTTCGGTAATAATACCATTAATTGAGCTGTGAATATTTACACCCAAGGCATTTTCATCTGCAGCGGCTATAAGGTCGCCCGCCTTTACGGTGTCACCCACCTTTACGGTAGGCTCTGCCGCCTTGCCTATATGCTGAGAAAGCAAAAGCTTAACTCTTTTTGGGCTATATTCACTTTCATCAAGCGGTGCCGAATGATTGTATTCGGTAAGACCAAGCCTTGCTGTAAGTCGGGATTTTAAAATGTATCTTCCGTTTCTTTCTTCCTTAACAGGTGCTTCGGGAGACTCGGGAACGGGTATTCCGCCCTTTCTGAGCGAGCCCTTTACAATACCGATAAGGGTACGGGGATTAAGACCTTGGAAACAGGAATACATTTCACAAAGTCCGCATCCCGAACAGAAAAATGTTCCGAGATAAGGCTCTATATCCTTAGTAGTTCCGCTTGAAAGATTACGCATAAGCTTATGCGGCTCGATAGGATGACCGAGCAAATTACGAGGACAAAGGTCGGTACACATTTTGCACTGACAACAAGCCGACATTGCCCTTTTAAGCGAAATAGACGGATTGTTCTGACGCTTTTTAATTATGTACTGTTCGGGCGGTAAAACCAAAATCGCATTGGAGGTTTTGGTTATTACGTCGCTTTCACTAACAATATTGCCCGTCATAGGACCGCCGTTTATAAGTGCATATTCCTTAATTGTTGCACCGCCCGCAAGCTTTATAACTTCTTTAACTGTTATACCGAGCGGAACTTTAAGTGTTACGGGATTTTTAACTGCACCTGTAACGGTTATATATTTATGGGTAACGCCTGTGCCGTTGTTAATGGCATAATAGGCGTTCAGTATGGTTTCTACATTGAATACGGTAACACCAACCTCAATGGGTAGCTTACCAGCAGGAACCACACGACCCGTAGTTTCGTATATGGTAACAACCTCATCACCCGCGGGATAAACCTCAGGCAAAAGGCCAATTTCTACTTTTTTAAATTCGGGAAGAAGTGCCTTTACGGCATCAACCGCCTTTTTGTAGGAGGGCTTTATGGCAATGATAGCCTTTTTTGCCCCAACCGTTTCACGAACGGTATCCAAAGCGGTTAAAATCTCAAATGCATATACCTGCATAACCTGACGGTGGAGCTTGAGCAGAGGCTCGCACTCAGCACAGTTAAGCAGAACTGTATCGGCCTTATCACTTAGCTTAGCATAGCAGGGAAAGCCTGCACCGCCCGCTCCGACAACGCCGCTATTTTTCAAAATTAATTTAAGGTCATTAATATTCATAAAAATCAGTCTTCCATAAGTCCGATAGAATTATCTACAATACCTACTATTGCCGCATCTACAGGTGCGGTTTCCATATCACAGCCAATACGTGCGGCACTGCCTAAAGCCACAAGCACAATTTCACCAATGCCTGCACCCACGTTATCTACTGCTACTATTCTGCCCTTTTTGGACATATTGTCTAAGGGCTCAACTATCATAAATTTGCTGCCAAGCAGCCCTTCGTTTTTACGGGTGGCAACTACGCTGCCAACAACCTTTCCAACTACCACGAGGAAATACCCCTTTCAGGAAAAATTAGAAATTTTTAGTGTTTGCGAAGCAAACTGTAAACTTTCGCCGCAAGGCGAAATGATAACTTTAAACTGTAAGTTGATAATATCCTGCTCTTTCGGGCGGATTTTTAAGCTAAACCCGCCCGCGAAACAGTGATTTTTTTGCTGAGAAATTATTTAAGAGAAGGTAAGATTTTCTCAACGTCTGCGTGAGGTCTGGGGATTACGTGAACTGCTACAAGCTCACCGAGCTTAGAAGCTGCTGCAGAGCCCGACTCAGTTGCTGCCTTAACTGCACCAACGTCGCCTCTAACCATAACAGATACCAAACCGCTACCGATTTTCTCAGTACCGATAAGCTCTACGTTAGCTGCCTTTACCATAGCATCAGCTGCTTCGATAGCTGCAACCAAACCTCTGGTTTCTACCATACCAAGTGCTTCAAGTGCCATTTTTCTTTTCCTCCTTATAAAATCAGTAAATATGCATATCTACCGCAAAGCGGAGATTAACAAAATTTAGTTACCCTTTAATTATTTAAGCTTGGGTAAAATCTTCTCAACATCTGCGTGAGGTCTGGGGATTACGTGAACTGCTACAAGCTCACCGAGCTTAGAAGCTGCTGCAGAGCCCGACTCAGTTGCTGCCTTAACTGCACCAACGTCGCCTCTAACCATAACAGA
>JAGARD010000002.1 GCA_017622415.1 Clostridia bacterium
AAATATAGAACCGACAATGGGGATAATATCTATGTAGCTCTTAAAGCCCAAAGCACCCGCTATAATCACCAAAGCCAAAATGGAATAAAGCCAAATTCCGTGACTTGCCCATTTTTTATCCTTAAAATAGAATACGGTATTTCTAATCATAAATACGACGTTTAAACACACCGCCGCCCAGCTTGAAAACAGAACGTAGCTGGCTAGAAAAAAAGCCGAGCCTACCGTCTGCATTGCAAGAATTTGCTTTTTTGTTTTCATCTGAAATGACACGACCGTTAAAGCCATACCTATAATACTGAATATTTGTCCAATAATTTCTTCTGTCATAATAAACCTCATTAATTAAATTTTTTACTACATTTATAATAAACCAAGTCTTTAAAAAAATCAATAGAAAATTAAAACTTTTATAAAACTAAGGATATTGTTATAAATAAAGGCTTTGCAAAGAAAATAATTGACATTAATTTTATAATTGTTTATAATCTAAATAGGATATATTTTAGAAAGCGAAAGGAGAATAACTATGCGCTATACTTGTGTTGATACAGCAGAATTTTTATATCCTGATATAACAGAGTACCAAAGCGGCACCGATAGGGTACGCCTGCTTACTCCCCGTGGTAGTTTTGCCTGTGCTCAAATTCTTTTATCAGATATTTCTGCAAAAACATTAAATATCCGTTTTGAGGGGGTCCAACCCGAAGTTTATGAAATGGTTCCGATTTTTGTTGAGGAAAACCATTTGCTTGATGAGAGCAATTCACATCCCCATATTCCTGAACGTGTGGCACCTTATTACGTTTACGATTGCTTAAAGCCTGTTAAAGATACTGTTGCAGTAGGAGAAAACGGAGTCTTGGCAATTTATTTTTCTGAGAAAATTCCACACGACGCTGAAATTGGTGTTCGCTATGGTAAAATTATAATTGATAACCTAGAAATCCCCATAGAGATAGAAGTTAGCAGTGTTTTAGTGCCTGATGAATCTTTGATTATGATTCAAGGGTACAATCGTGACTCGGTATGCAAATATCACGGTGTGGAAGACGGTACAGATGAATTCAGTGAGCTTGATACAAAATACCTTAAAATGTTAAGGCGAATGAGGCAAAATATGCTTTATTGTCCCGAGCCTGACGTGGAAGAATTAGGCAATAATCAGTATAAAATTTCATTTGACCGTATGGAAAGCTTTATTGATAAGGCAATGGCTTTAGGCTTTGAGCGTTTTAACTTTGGTCTTGGCTTCCGCCGCAACTGGAGCGAGTCTACCATTTTGGTTAACGGTATGGAATCAATGAGCTTTGAGTGTTATTGCTATTTGGCCCAGATGCTACCAGCCTTGGAAATTTTCCTTAAAGAGAAAGGAATCTTAGATAAATTCTACCTTGGTGTAGCAGATGAGCCTAACGAAGCAAACGCTACGGAGCATAGGGCGCTTAGCGGACTGATAAGAAAATTCGCGCCATCCATAAAACTTATGGATGCTATGCATTTTGGTCCGGTACACGGCTCTGTTGACATTTGGATTCTTTTAAGTGCCGAATATCAGCAGTATAAAGATGTAATTGATACATACAGCAAGTACGGAGATGAAGTTTGGTTCTACGATTGCAATAACCCACGCGGAGGTAAGACTATAAACAGATTTTTGGATTATGCACTGCTTGCTACACGTTATCATTTCTGGGCGTCTTACCGTTATGGACTTAACGGTTATCTTCACTGGGCAGTTAATTGCTATCAGCCAGGTCAAAACCCCTTCACCCAAAGTTGCCCTGAGCACCGCAATGCCGATTTTGTATGCCACCTACCGCCAGGCGATACACATGTTATTTATCCAGGCGAAAACGAGCCTTGGATGTCAGTACGTCTTGAAGCATATAGAGCAAGTGCTGAAGAATATGAGCTTTTAAAAGCCCTTTCAAAAATAGATAAAGAAAAAGCTGATGAAATTTGCCACTCGGTATGCCGTGAGTTTGATGATGTGGAATATGACCCCTTAGCTTTCCGTGAAGCACGTAATAAGCTTATAAAAGCTCTTGAAAAACATTAAATAGTTTTGCGGAAGGGTCTTGACCCTTCCGCAACATTATGTGTATAAACGGGCATTTTTTAAACCCCACATTTGCAAAAAACATAAAAAGACCGCTGACTAAAAATAGTCAGCGGTCTTAATAGTTAACTAATTTTTAAAAACTAAATCTTATGGATTATTATCCAAGGGTTACATCCCAACCTGCGAGGTACTTTGCAAGAATTTGAACGTCAGTAAGGTTAACATCGTAGTCAACATTAACATCAGCTGCATCTGCATCTGCATCTACATTCCAACCTGCAGCTAACTGTGCAAGAACAACAAGGTCGTTAAGGTTGATTTTGCCATCTTCGTAAACATCGCCGAGTACATACTCATTGCCTTCGCCCATATCGATGTCAACATCAGCAGCAGAAACACCAATAGGAGTTACAACCAACATAGCAACCAAACAAACTGTAAGAATTAAGCCAAAAATCTTTTTCATAATTAATATACCTCTTTTCTAAAATTTAAGACACAATTTGATACAACTAAAAAGGTTTCGTTATATCCATAAACATATTATATATATTGCAAAAGGAATTGTCAAGAGAAAAACTTGCAAGAATTTTTTTCTGTGCAACTTTAACAAAAAACAATGCCAATTTTTATAAAATAAATGAATTGCAAATTTATTAAAGCAACCAAATTTCCTCTTTTTTCTCTACCGTTTTTTCTCTTTCGGTTTTATTTGAAGCTGTTTCGCTTTTTTCCTTATTTTTAAGAATTGAAGCTTTTTTATTACTATCAGCTTGTTTTTGATGCTTGTCAGTAGCTCTGGAGGGTCTTATAGGCATAAAATTACTTATTTTCCTTAAAAAATCTTTTGCCTCATCGGCACTGCTTTTAAGTGCAAAAATCTTTTCACCATTCGATTTAATATTATCTGACTTTAGTATTAATCCAAAGGCTCCAAGCTGACTTAAAAGCTCCAAAGCCTCCTTTTCGCTTATTGATACATAAATGGCAGTAAGACCGTATTTTTTTGCAAGCTTTTGAATATCAAAATAAAGCTCAGAGCTATTGCCTTTAACATCATTAAAAATTACTGTTTTAAATCCACCTAAAACAGCACCTCTGGTTGTTGCCTTTTTAAAATATCCGCACTCCTTAGCGGCAGTAAGAATTCTTTGCTTTGCTTCCTCGCTTATTTCACTGCTGTTTTTAAGTGCTTTTGAAACGGTTGCTACCGAACAATTTGCTTTTAATGCTACATCTTTAAGTGTCATTTTTATAACCCCTTATTATTTATTATATCTTTTATAACCTCGCCTGCAATTATAAGCCCCATTACCGACGGAACAAAGGCTATACTTGCGGGAGAATTTTCGGTTTTTTTATTTTTTATTGCAGGCTCTTTTGAAAATACTGCCTTTACTCCCGTTATATTTCTTTTTCTAAGCTCTAGCCTCATAACCCTTGCAAGCGGGCAAACGCTGGTTTTTTCAATAGGTGCTATTTCAAAAAGTGTTGGGTCAAGCTTGTTCCCCGCACCCATAGCGGATATTACGGAGATATTGTTCTTTCTTGCTTTTTCACAAATTGCAATTTTCGCCGTAACGTTATCTATAGCATCAATCACATAATTGAATTTAGAAAAATCTGTTTTTTCTATTACCTCGGGAGTAACAAACAAAGGATGCCCCAAAACCTTTACATTCGGATTTATTTGTTTTAAACGCTCTGCCATAGCCTCGGTTTTAAGCATACCTACGGTGGAGTCCAATGCTATAAGCTGACGGTTTATGTTGGTTATATCTACGGTATCATTATCATAAATATCTATTTCACCAATACCGCTTCTGATAAGTGCCTCTGCCACAAATGACCCGACACCGCCAAGCCCAAACAACAAAATTTTACTGTTTTGCAAAACTTCAACAGCCT
Organism: Clostridia bacterium; assembly: GCA_017622415.1. Lineage (GTDB taxonomy): Bacteria > Bacillota > Clostridia > Oscillospirales > Acutalibacteraceae > UMGS1279. The sequence goes on from JAGARD010000002.1 coordinate 3,974, forward strand.
CTTTGCCTATTAATGCGGCTGTTCTTAAAAATCGTTCATCCATTTTTAGTCCTCCAATAGCTTTGGAAGCTTGGGTAAGACGCCTTCAAAATTCACTCCGTACCAAAGCTCAGGTAGGTTTTCTTTAGTGTTTTCAATGGCAAGCTTGGTAAATTCAACTGCCGCCTTTAAGGATTTTTCCATACCCTTTTCAAGGACCATTCCCGATACAAAGGTGCTTGCAAAAACGTCACCCGTACCGTGATAAATCCCCGCCATTCTAGGACAGGAAATAAAACTTATTTTTCCATTCTTTGAGTTGTACGCGGCTGCACCCTGCTCATTTTCTGAAAGGCAGGCACCCGTTAAAACAATGGTGCCACTACATATTTCTGAAAGCTTTAAAAGTAATTCTTCGATATATCTTTTTGTGTACGGCGGAGCCTTGTAATCCTCTGAAAGCATTAAGCAAGCCTCGGTCACGTTTGGTGTGATTATATCTGCAACAGCACAAAGTTCCCTCATTTTAAAGGCAAATTCAGGCGAAAATGATTGATAAAGTCTTCCATTATCGCCCATAACGGGGTCAACAACAACCAGTGTTTTATCTCCCTTTAAAACCGATATACAATTTTTTATTAGGTCCACCTGCTCCATACTGCCTAGGTAGCCCGAATAAATAGCATCAAACTCAAAGCCCTCATTTTTCCAATGATTTGCTATTGGCATAATACCTTTTGTAAGGTCTTCAATATATATGTTTTTAAAACCGCCCGTATGTGTTGAAAGCAGTGCAGTTGGCATTGCTGCACATTCAATGCCCGCCACAGAAATTATTGGCAGGGCTACGGTAAGTGAGCACTTACCTATTCCCGAAATATCGTGAATAGCGGCAATTCTTTTTTGACGCATTACTGTACCTCCCCAAAATTAAAATTTTTCGTGTATTCCCATTGTGGCTTTTGCATTTAAGGTCATATCTGCCGTTTGTTTTTCATAAGCCGCCTGAACACCTATCATTGCGGCATTATCTCCACAATAGCAAAGCTCGGGATAGTAAAGCTCTATTCCCAGCTTTTCAGCCATTTCGCTCATTCTTTTTCTAAGCTCGCTATTCGCTGAAACTCCACCCGCTACAACAACGGTTTTTATATCCTTTTCCTTTGCTAAGCCAAAGGTGGAATTAATAAGCATATCACAAACTCTGCTTCTAAGCGTTGCCGCCATTACGGGAATATCGACCTCTTCGCCCTTTTGCTCGGCATTATGAATTGTGTTAATAACCGCTGTTTTAAGACCCGAAAAGCTGAAATCGTATTCGCTATCCTCCACACGGGGAATAGGAAGCGGATATTTTTTAAAATCGGGCTCGGTTGCTATTTTATCTAAGGTGACACCTCCAGGATAGGAAAGACCCATAGCACGTGCCGCTTTATCAAAACATTCACCTGCGGCATCATCGCGGGTACGTGCAAGTATTTCAAAATCGGTATAATCCCGAACTAAAGCAACAACCGAGTTTCCACCTGATACCAAAAGACACAAAAAGGGTGGCTTAAGCTCGGGAGCTGATATATAGTTTGCGGCAATATGACCCCTTAAATGATGTACGGGAATAAGAGGCACACCAAGGGACATTGCAAGACCTTTTGCAAAATTAACTCCCACCAAAAGTGCACCTATAAGCCCGGGTGCGGCTGTGACAGCTACCGCTTCAATATCATTTCTTGTTAAATTTGCATTTTTGAGTGCCTGCTCGGTTAGACTGTAAATTGCCTCTGCATGACGGCGTGAGGCAATTTCAGGCACTACACCTCCGTAAAGCTTATGCTCCTCCACCTGAGAGGCTATAACGCTTGAAAGGACCTTTCGTCCGCAGGTTACCGCAACGGCAGTTTCATCACAGGAACTTTCTATTGCCAAAATTATTTTTTCATTCATAAGTAAAATACCTCGTCATAATAAGTGCATCCTCATTTGGTAGGCGGTAAAAGTTTTTACGTCTTCCCACCTCTTCAAACCCAAAGGATTTATAAAGCTTAATTGCAGCTATATT
>JAGARD010000054.1 GCA_017622415.1 Clostridia bacterium
GCTTGCCCTTGCTCTTACAAAGGGCATAAAAGGCACCAACCTTTTCAGGGCGGTATTTTTTATGCCAAACCTAATAGGCGGAATTGTTTTAGGCTATATATGGCAGGTAATTATAAATGGCATTTTGCTTTTTTGGAATGTCGATATTACCCTTAATGCAAGCTACGGATTTTGGGGTCTTATAGTTTTAACGAACTGGCAAATGATAGGCTATATGATGATAATTTATATAGCGGGAATAAATAATATTCCCCCTCAGCTTATTGAAGCGGCAAAAATCGACGGAGCAACTCCAACTCAGATTTTGCGAAAAATAACTCTACCCCTCACAATGCCCTCATTTACAATCTGCACCTTTTTAACCCTTACAAATTCCTTTAAGCTTTTTGACCAAAACTTGGCACTTACGGCGGGAGCCCCAGGCAGAGAAACCTCTATGCTATCTCTTGATATTTACAACACCTTTTATGGCAGAATAGGCTATGAGGGTGTAGGTCAGGCAAAGGGTGTTGTATTCTTTTTGCTTTTGGCGGGCCTTGCACTTTTGCAGCTCTATTTAACAAAAAGCAGGGAGGTTGAGGCATAATGGAAGCAACAACACGCAAAAGCGGTACAACATTTTTTGTATTGCTCGTTCTCTCGGTAATTTTCATTGCTCCTGTTATTATAGTTTTAATTAATTCCTTTAAGGGTCAGTTTTATATATCCGATGCACCTTTTTCTTTGCCAAATGCATTAACCTTTGCAGGCCTTGAAAATTATACAAGCGGTATTACTAAAACCAATTTTTTCTCGGCGTTTTTCTACTCGCTTTTTATTACGGTTGGCTCGGTTTTACTGCTCACCCTCGGTGCTTCTATGACCTCTTGGTATCTTATAAGGGCGAAAAATAAGTTTTCAACCTTTTTATACTATCTTTTTGTTTTCAGTATGATTGTGCCATTCCAAATGGTAATGTTTACAATGTCCAAAATCACAAATATTCTTCATTTGGATAATCCCTTAGGGGTAATATTTATCTATCTTGGCTTTGGTGCAGGACTTTCCATCTTCATTTTCAGCGGATTTGTAAGGTCAATCCCAATGGAGATTGAAGAGGCGGCTGTGGTTGACGGCTGCAGTCCAATCAAAATGTTTTTCAGCGTAATATTTCCTATTTTGCGGCCAACGGCAGTAACGGTAGCAATTTTAAATACAATGTGGATTTGGAACGACTATCTTTTGCCGTATCTCACCATAGGCAACGACTACAAAACAATCCCGATTGCAATTCAGTATTTGCAGGGCGGCTACGGTGCACGCGATATGGGAGCCTTGATGGCTATGCTTGTGCTCGCAATAATCCCCATAATAATATTTTATCTTATATGCCAAAAATATATAATAAGGGGCGTTGTAGCAGGTGCTGTAAAGGGGTGAGCTTATGAAAAAGCAAAAACCGTTTTCACGTGGTCACGGAATTTTAATGCCGATTTTTTCGCTAAGCGGTAAATACGGCATAGGCACCTTGGGCGAAGAAGCAATAAGCTTTATAGATTTTTTATCCCGTGCCGGATGCAATATGTGGCAGCTTTTACCGCTTGGCCCAACAGGGTACGGAAATAGTCCGTATCAGTGCTTTTCGGCATTTGCTGGCAACAGTTATTTTTTAAATCCCGAATGGTTTTTTAAAAAGGGCTGGATAAATGGTGAACTGCTATCAAGCCTTGAAGCTCCAAACACAGGCAGGGTGGATTACGGCTTTTTACACCAAACCAGGCCTCTGATTTTTGGCGAAATTTTTTCGGGATTTAAAAGCTTTGCAACATCAAATCAAAAAAACGATTTTGAAAGCTTTAAGCAAAAAAACGATTATTGGCTAAAGGATTATTCGGTATTTTCAGCCTTAAAGGAGCATTATGGGGGATGTGGCAGAACATCCTTTAAAAAGTTTAATATCAAAACAAAAGAGGCTTTTTTGTTTGCAGAAAAAAACCTTAAAGAAAGAATAGAATATTTTTCTTTTTTAGAATATTCCTTTGATGCACAGTGGAGCGAGATAAGGGAATATGCCCGAAAAAAAGGCATAATGCTAGTAGGCGATATTCCGCTTTATGTTTCGGATGACAGTGCCGATGTGTGGGCAAACAGCAAGCTTTTTCAGTTGGATAAAAACGGCACCCCCACAGATGTTGCAGGGGTCCCGCCCGATATTTTTTCCTTAACGGGTCAGCTTTGGGGCAATCCTCTTTATGAATGGCAAAGCCACAAGGCGGAGGACTTTTCTTGGTGGAAAGCTAGAATTGCCCGCGAGGCCGAGCTTTTTGATGTTATACGAATTGACCATTTTATAGGAATTTCGGACTATTATTCTATTCCCTATGGTAATGAAAATGCAGTAAACGGAGAATGGAAAAAAGGTCCCGACAAGGAGCTTATAAATGCCTTTTTGTCGGTGTCAAACGGTGTACAATTTATAGCCGAGGATTTAGGGCTTGTAAGTCAAAATGTAAAACGTCTAATTAAATCAACAGGCTTTCCAGGTATGAAAATTATGCAGTTTGCCTTTGACGGAACGGATAACCCTAATTTGCTTCACAATATACCTAAAAATTCGGTTGTTTACACAGGCACCCACGATAATCAAACAACGGTGGGATTTTTTAATTTTTGCAGTAAAACTATGCGAAAAAACGCCCGCCGTTATCTTGATGTAAAGCGTAATAGTGCTCTTGCCAAAGCCCTTATAAGGGAGTGTCATAAAAGCAGGGCAAATACAGTTATAATACCGCTTTATGATTATTTATTGCTTGATGACAGTGCACGAATTAATACCCCATCAACCCTTGGTGAAAATTGGGTATGGAGAATTTTAAAAAATCCTGATAATATGCTTGCCGACGAAATCCGTGCTCTAGCCGACATTTACAAAAGGGTTAAAAAAAGCTAATTTTTGCGAAAGGACAACTTGTTTATGGAAGAGATTTTTAAAAAATCCCTTGAGGCTCAGCTTGAAAAACTGAGCAATAAATCACAAAAGAATTTGGATAAAAAGCTGGTGCGTGCCGTATGTGCCGCCCTTTTAGAGGTTTTTTGTACCATCCCTGCAAGAAAGGCTGATACACCTCGTGCGGCATATTTTTCGGCAGAATTTTTAACGGGTAGCTTTGTAACGGGTAGCCTTGCTACATTAAATCTTTGGGGCATTTGCGAGCAGGTTTTAAAGCAAAAGGGCTATAATATTGAAGCTCTTGAAAAACCTCGCGACCCCGCCCTTGGCAATGGCGGTCTTGGTAGGCTTGCCGCCTGCCTTTTAGACTCTGCGGCGGCTACCGATATTCCGCTTGATGGTTACGGAATACGCTATCGTTACGGAATTTTTAGACAGGATATAAAAAACTGTGAGCAGACCGAACAGATTGATATTTGGCAGGACAACTGCCCTTTGGAAAAACAGCGTCGCGACGAGGCTGTTTTGGTGCAGTTTGGTGACACAGATGTATTGGCAGTTCCCTATGATGTTCCGATTGTGGGCAAAAACCAAATAAACAGGCTCCGTCTTTGGAGTGCCGAAGCAACCTCGCCTGTGGATTTTACCGCCTTTAGTGAGGGGAATATTTGCTCTGCATTTAGTAAAATGATGGATGCTGAGGCAATATCGGGATTTTTGTATCCGCCCGATAATACCGAAGCGGGTAAGGAGCTTCGCCTTAAGCAACAATACTTTTTCTCAAGTGCGTCGGTTCAATCTATACTAAGGGATTTCAAAAAGACCGCCCGACCAATAGGTGAGCTATCCGATTATATAAAAATTCAGCTTAACGATACCCATCCAACTGTAGCTATCCCTGAACTGCTTCGACTTTTATGCGAGGATTTTGGCAGAGATTTTGAAACTGCACTTAAAATCTGCGGCGAAATTTTTTCGTATACAAACCACACCGTTATGGCAGAGGCACTTGAATGTTGGAATGAAGCTTTATTCTGTAGGGTAGTGCCTAAGGTTTACCCCTATGTTGTTATGCTTAACAATCATTTAATGCAAAGGCTTAAAGGCAATAAAAACTTAAGCCGAATTTCAATCATAGAAAACGGCGTTATTCGTATGGCGAATATGGCGGTTTACGTAAGCCACAAAATAAACGGAGTTGCAAAAATCCACAGCGAAATTATTAAGGAGTCTATCTTTAAGGATTTTTATGAGCTTTATCCCGAAAGATTTTTAAACATCACCAACGGAATAGCCCATAGAAGATGGTTATGCCTTGCAAATAGGGGACTTACACATTTTGCAAATAGCAGGTTGGGTACCGATTGGCAGGAAAATCTTCCCCTTTTGGAGCAAATAAAGCAGTTTAATTCTACTGCCGATTTGGATGAGCTTGCAAAAATCAAAGCAGAAAATAAAAAAGCTCTTGCAAAATATCTTAAAAATAATTTTGAACTTTCGCTCGACCCCGATTATATGTTCAGCGTGCAGATTAAAAGAATACACGAATACAAGCGACAGCTTCTTAATATTTTGTCGGTTTTGGGGCTTTATATTGACCTTAAAAACGGCGAGCTAAAGGATTTTTATCCAACGGCTTTCATTTTTGCGGGTAAGGCGGCATCTGGATATTATAATGCCAAGCAGATTATAAAGCTTATAAATGCCGTTTCAAGGTTGATTGAAAAGGACGAAACCGCCAAAAAGTATTTCAAGGTCTTGTTCATTCCCGATTATAATGTTAAAAATGCAATGAAAATCATTCCCGCCGCCGATTTGTCAGAACAGCTTTCTACTGCGGGCACCGAGGCAAGCGGAACGGGCAATATGAAGCTAAGCCTTAACGGAGCACCTACCATTGGTACTCTTGACGGTGCAAATATTGAAATTGTGGATTACGCAGGCGAGGAAAATAACTATATTTTCGGTGCGAAAAAGGAGGAGCTTGCCTGCCTTACCAATTACGACCCAATGAATATTTATTATTCCAGTGACCGTATAAGCAGGGTAGTGGACCTTTTAAAGCAGGGCCCCGCGGGCGATTTTACAGCTCTTTTCAATTCTCTTTTGTTTGGCGATGATGCCGACCGCTATAAGGTGTTGCTTGATTATCCGTCCTACCAAAATGCAAGATTAAGGGCTAATGAGGATTATAAAAACAGCCGTCTTTATGCCGAAAAATCGCTTATTAATATCGCCGCCGCTTCACATTTTTCGGCTGACCAAACGGTAGGGAATTACAATAAAAAAATTTGGAAGCTTATGTAATACGTTGAAATTTTGGGTTATAACGGGCTATAAAAAACAGTTTACCAATAAACTATAATTTGACGGTTAAAATAGCCTTCCCCGTCAAGGGGAAGGCACTGTCAACCTACAATTTATAATTAAAAAACATAAAAGATGCGGAAGAAGTTTTAATTTTCACTTCTTCCGCATCTTTTAAATGGATTTGCCTTATTTTATGAGTTTTCTAGATGGCTTAAGTTTTTTATAGCCTCTTTTTGAATACTATTTGAAATAAGAAATTAAAACAATCAAAAGGATTCTTTATTCTTTTGTAAGTCTCATAACCCTAATTACTTTATGTTTAAGACAAAGAGTCATAATGCTTATATAATCATCATGACTCAAGAAGATTGCATATACATTGAAAATTTCACATTTCTATGATATAATAATAAAAAATGTTTGGAGTTGGTTGTATGGAAAATAAAACATATTTTCTGCCAATTAAAACCCCTGACGGAATTATTAAATTAAAAATCAATCACACTGTGATTAATAAAGATGATGAAAATATGAGCGTCATCATTTCAACAACTATCCAAGGTACACCCGTTTCTTATCAAACCGAAACAACCGAAGAAGCTCTAATTTTGCTCGCAAAGAATCTGCCTGAAAAGTGGCACATAAAGTCCTGCATCTCTTGTCGATTTGGCCATTTCTGTCCTGTAGGCAATTATGATAATGAACTGTTTTGTGTAACAGACTTTGCACCGAAAGAACCCCGTGATTTATGGCATGTTACAGAGAATGAGATAGAACGAAAAAACAGAAGTCGCACACTATTTGATTGTTGCGACCACTACAAAGAACAAACCGAAGATTATTTTACATATAGTGACTACTATTATGAGGTGAAGAATGAATAACAAGTTTTACGATATTGCATTTAAGGAATCTCTAACTTTTTATACTTATGAACTATATTGTTCTCCCGAAGATAGAGGAACCGTTAATTGCACAGAAGAATTTTTTAATCAAGGTTTTTTAAAAGATTCTGTATGGGACAAATATGCAGAGTACTTATACAGATGTAAAGATTGTCCCTATTTTAAACACGATATAGGTTTTTATTTTGGGGATAACCACTTTACCAATGATTTTTCAAACAAAGAAATCTTTGTAATAAAGGTTAAGAATACAGAAGAATTAAATCTTGTTGTGGACAATTTACCTATCAACACCAAAGCAATTTGGATAGGTAGTATTAAATCAATAAATTATTCCGCACTTGAAAAACTAACCGAATTGCAAACGGTATGCATAAACCTCACGGCAAAGGATATTCTTTGGGATATGGAAAAAACACCTAATCTTGATGTTTTAGAAATTGAATTAGGTGCTAATGCTCCTGAAATAACAAAAATTAAAAAAGCAAAAAGCTTGAGACATTTATGTCTAAATATTCACATTTCCCAGACTAACAATACTGTTATTCCTACATTTTCGTTTTTGAAAGAAATGCCTAACCTCGATAGTTTGGTTATATCGGGAGTCTCCGCACAAGACAATAACATTGACGATTTGATTAATATACCAAATCTAAAGCGATTGTGGATTTCGCCTGATATTTATTCGACCGAAGATTATGCAAAATTTGAATCTTTAAAATTTAAAATATTTAATGAATACGGAATTTATGAATATGACAAGGAAGAAGCAACTATAGAAGATATTAGACCTCTTGGAAAAGGCAAACGATATTTTAAAACTGAAGAATCAAAAGAAAAATTTATCGTGCAATACAAAAGCATTATGCAAAAATATATATAGAAACAGGACTATGATATTTTGTGTGTCATAGTCCTTTAAAAATAATTTGCACCAAGCTTGCACCAAAGTAAAAAACAAGGCATAAAGAAAACCCCGAAACCAAAGATGGTTTCGGGGTTTTTGAATACTCTGAAATAATACAGATTATCTCTTTGAGAACTGGGGAGCACGACGTGCACCTTTAAGACCGTATTTCTTACGCTCTTTCATTCTTGGGTCACGAGTGAGAAGACCTGCTTTTTTAAGAGTAGGACGAAGCTCCTCATCGAACTGTAAAAGAGCACGGGAAAGGCCGTGACGGATTGCACCTGCCTGACCTGTTACACCGCCGCCTGCAACGCGACATACAATGTCAAACTTGCCTTCGGTAGCTGTGAGGTCAAGGGGCTGACGAACGATAAGCTTTAAGGTCTCAAGACCGAAATAATCGTCAATATCACGATCGTTAATGGTGATTTTACCGGTACCGCTGTATACGCGAACGCGTGCTACAGAGCTCTTTCTTCTGCCGGTGCCGTAAAAATAAGGCTTTCCTTCAAACATAAGTTACTTCTCCCTTCTTAAAATTCCCAAACTTCGGGCTTCTGTGCTGCGTGCTTATGAGCATCGCCGCTGTATACGCGAAGACGGGTAAGTGCCTTGCGGCCGATGGTGGTGTCGGGAACCATTCCCTTAACAGCCAAGGTCATTGCAAGCTCGGGACGGGTTGCCATAAGAGTTTTGTACTGAACCTCTTTAAGGCCGCCGATATAGCCTGTATGACGGCGATAATACTTATTCTCAAGCTTTTTACCGGTGAGAATAGCCTTATCTGCATTGATGATGATTACATGGTCGCCACAATCAACGTGGGGTGTGAACTCGGGCTTAACCTTTCCTCTTAAAAGGTCAGCAGCCTTAACAGCTACACGTCCGAGGGGTTTGCCTGCTGCATCAATAACGTACCACTTGCGTTGTACTTCTGCAGGCTTTGCCATAAAAGTAGACATAACATTTCCTCCAACATAATTTTTACGAATATTAATTCGACGCCCAAGTATAATACCATATTAAAACATCTTTGTCAACATCTTTTTTGAAAAATTTTAATTTACATTTTACAATCTCGTTTTTTCTTCGATTTGCTCCGTTTTTCTCTCATTTCCTAATTTATTATTTTTTAAAATTTTTTATATTTTCATTTGTTTTTGCTTTTTTTATAAAAATATGTTAAAATAAAAATATACTTTTAATTAGGGGGTTACACAAAATGTTCATTTTACCGCCACAAGTGGAATTTGCCTTAAATAAACTTAATTTTGCAGGGTATGAAGCCTACATTGTTGGCGGATGTGTAAGGGATATTCTGCGAGGCGAGGCACCGTCGGATTATGACATAACCACCTCGGCTGAGCCCGAGCAGACCAAAGCCGTTTTTAAGGGTGAAAGGATTATTGAAACGGGTCTAAAGCACGGCACCGTCACTCTAATTAAAGACGGCACCCCTTTGGAGATAACCACCTACCGCATTGACGGAGATTACACCGACAATCGCCGTCCTAACAGCGTTAAATTCACCAAAACCTTAACCGAAGACCTTGCCCGTCGCGATTTCACCATAAACGCAATGGCATACTCTAAAAAAACAGGCGTTGTGGATGCATTTGGCGGACAAGAGGATTTAAAAAACGGACTTATACGCTCGGTGGGTGATGCCGACCACCGTTTTAATGAGGACGCCCTAAGAATTATGCGGGCACTTCGCTTTGCGTCGGTTTTGGGCTTTAAGATAGAAAATGAAACTAAAAAATCTATAATTAAAAATCGTAATCTTCTTAATAATATAAGTGTCGAGCGTATTGCTACCGAACTTGTGAAGCTTCTTTGCGGTAAAAATGCCAAGGATATAATTTTAGAATATTACAAGGTTTTAGAGGTGATTTTGCCCGAAATCAAAGGCATGCAGGGCTTTGACCAAAAAAATCGCTGGCATATTTATGATATTTTAAACCATACCGCCCTGACCGTTCAAAATTCGCCTGCAACCCCTGTTTTTAGACTTACAGCATTGCTTCACGACTGTGGAAAGGTCGACACCTTTTTTGTGGATGATAATGGGGTAGGGCATTTTTACGGTCATCCTGAGGTGAGCAATAAAAAAGCACAAACCACACTTAAACGACTAAAAATAGACAACGCCACCTCCGACACAGTGCTAACCCTTATAAAGTGTCACGATATGCCCATAGAGCCCACAAAACCCGCCGTAAAAAAGGTGCTTAATAGGCTTTCGCCCGATATTTTCTTTAAGCTTTTAGATGTAAAACGTGCCGATAACCTAGCCCAAAATTTAGAGCTGACTAAAGATGTGCTGGTAACCATTGATAATATAGAAAAAATTGCAAAAGAAATTATAAATTCGGGCGAGTGCTTTTCGCTTAAAGACCTCGCAATAGGCGGCAACGACCTTATAAATGTAGGTATCCCCGCTGGAAAAGAGCTTGGAAAAGCCCTCGATTTTCTACTCGATGCCGTAATGAACGAAAAGGTAGAAAATGAAAAACAAGCACTGCTTGGTTATTTAAGTGGAAAAATGTAAGCTCGCAAAACACCTGTTTAAATAACAATCAGTATTATATAAATAACATTATGTATAACGCAAATAAGTGAAGTCTATACCACCAAATTTTTCTTGACAAACGCCATAATAAAGGGTATAATATTATGGTCGCAAATCAATATACCCAGACGTATTGAAGTGGGTACGTTGCCGAGCGCTGCCGGTGGCAGATGAAGCGAGGTATAAGGAGTGGCCGCGGTCGAAATTTTTACACGGCAGTGTTAAAAAATTTCGGGCACCGCAACAGGACATAACGGGGCGCCCCGTTCGGTAAAAACTAAATATTTGCGTTATACTCTAAATTGAGTTTAATACACACGGAGACGTATCGAAGTGGTCATAACGGGGCTGACTCGAAATCTTCTTCGTCAAACGGAAGTCAATCTTCCAAAAAGCCTTTAACCGTGCGGTTTCGGGCATCTACCTGTCATCGCATCACCTTGAGTTCTAACGAGAATTCTAATACA
>JAGARD010000055.1 GCA_017622415.1 Clostridia bacterium
AAAATAATATTGCTAAAAATTTTGGCGTTTTAACGGCGGAAACCATTTGGGAGGCACAAAGAAAATGTGCTGATTTAATAATATTAAGCCCCGATTTTGCACTTTATGAAAGTATTTCAAAAAAGGTTCATAATTTTTATCTTAGATATACCGATAGGGTAGAGCCTTTTGGTATTGATGAATGTTGGGTTGAAATAACTAATCCTAATGTAGATTTTTCGGTAGGTGAAAGAATTGCTAATGAAATTCGTGAAGGTATAAAAAAAGAATTGGGAGTTACCGTTTCAATAGGGGTAAGCTTTACCAAAACACTTGCAAAGCTAGGCTCGGATTTAAAAAAGCCTGATGCAGTTACAGTTATATCACCTGATGTATTAAAAGAAAGAATATGGAAAATGCATTGCAGCGAGCTTTTAATGGTTGGTAAATCTTTATGCAAAACATTAAACGCAATGGGCATTTTTACAATTGGTGATTTAGCTAATTCAAATGAAGCTTCCTTAAAAACCAGCATAGGGAAGACTGGTGTTATGTTAAGACGGATGGCACGTGGCGAGGACTCTGATGCAGTAAGAACATATTACAAACATCAAAAGCCTAAAAGCATTGGCCACTCTGCTACTGCCGAAAAGGATTTAACCCAAAAAAATGAAGTTTTTGCCGCTTTTTTAGAATTTTCCGAAGGAATAAGTCAAAAATTAAAAAAAGAAAATTTGTTGGCAAAAACTGTTGTAATAAATATTTTAACAAATCAGCTTGAAGGCAGAGAGTATAGGGCACCGCTTTTAAATCCAACAGATATTTCTTTAACTATTGCTAAAGCCGCTATGCAGCTTTTTAATAAAAATAATTGTTTATCAGTTCCGCTGAGGGCTGTTGGAGTTAGGGTTGTAAATCTTATTGATGATGCTTCTATAAAACAACTGAGCTTGTTAGAGGATGATAGTAAGGATGTTGATGGAATTATAGAAAATAATATTTTGAAAATTCGCAATAAATACGGAAAAAACTCTTTGAAACGAGCAATTTGTATAAATAATAGTGTTAAACCGTCAACCCCAGGATTTTATAAATAGCATAAAATTTCAATTTTATTGTCATTTATATTACGATTTTGTCGTTAAATATCTTAAAAATGCGAAAAAATAAAGATTTTATCAACCAAAATGTTGATTATTTTCCATTTTTTTTGAAAAACCTCTTGAAAATTGTTGCATAATGTGTTAAAATACATTTGCAATTTTAAAGGAGGTAAAAATATGGAAAACAAATTAAAATTAGTAATTGCAGATGATGGGGCAGAGTTTGGCATAAACTGTGCTAATGTGTTAAAAAGCTATGGAATAACTGTAACTTTGTGTGAAAAAGACGGACAAAAGCTTTTGCAGTATATAAAAACACAAAAGCCTGATATTGTAGTAGCAGATGTATTTATGCCTAATTTGGATATTTTGGGGGTTTTAGCTTCTATTAAGGAACTACCTAAAAAAGAAAAACCAATGGTGTTTGTTATGTCATCGGTAGATAATCCTAAACTGGAAAAAGAGGCTTTATCCGCAGGGGCGGCGTATTATTTCATTAAGCCTTTTGACTTAACAATGATGGCTGAAAGAATAATTCAACTTTCAGGCTGGCGTACAGAAACAACACCGCTTATATACAACAATACAGTTGTTTCAGATACAGATTTAGAATTTATGGTAACTGAAATTATTCATCAAATCGGCGTTCCTGCTCATATTAAAGGCTATAATTACTTAAGGGAATCAATAATACTTGCAATAAAGGATTCAGAAATTATTAATTCTGTTACCAAAACGCTCTATCCAACAGTTGCTAAAGAACACTCTACCACATCCTCCAGAGTAGAGAGAGCAATAAGACATGCAATAGAAGTAGCTTGGGATAGGGGAGATATTAATGTATTAAATTCATATTTTGGATATACAATTCATAATAACCGCGGAAAACCAACAAACAGCGAATTCATTGCAATGATTTCAGATAAATTACGACTAAGACTAAAAATGAATTAATTTTTATAAATAGGTTTGAGCTTTTAATAACACATAACCCCGCCCAAAATTTGGCGGGGTTATGTGTTATAGCTTTTTTAAACGGTTAGCACTAAAATAAAATTACAAATTAATGAATAATTACTTATCATCCTTTTTCAGTCTTGCTTTTGCTTCTTCAATGGTTTCCCCGTCTTTAGTGAGATATGCATCTATAAACTTATCTTCAATTTTGGTGTATCCCTGAACAACACCATGTTCGATTTTTTTGTAGCTGTCAACAACACCTTTTTCTATTTTCTTGTAACCATCGGTTACCACTTCAGCAATTTTTTTATTTGCTTTTACAATTTTCGATTTAGCCATATCTGTATATTTTCCTCCTATAAGATTTATTCCAAGAAATAGTACAATACCCCAAACAACAGTTCCCGTTAAAATATTTAGAAATAAAATCTTGTCTGCTTCCATTCTGGGGAAAGATACCAGCATAGACCTTTGCATTGTATAAATTGAGACACACGCATCTGAAAGCGAGATATTACGCAATGTTTTTGCTACTGGTGAAGCAGAATACTTTGCTTTAACCATTCCAACAATTGCAATGCTAATTTTTGTAAATGTATATGTTGCAATTGAAATCATTATGATTTCATTAAAGGCGGTACCGTTATCTTTTATCGTAGATAATACGGTTATTCCCACAATACATAGCGATAGTATTATCAGCAATATTCCTGTAATGCGACGAGCAAAAAATTCTGTTTTTAAATTTCCTTTTGCTTTTCTTTTAATTTGTAAAACTGAATATCGTGTTATGGTTAGTACAAAGTAATATGCACCGACCGTAATGAACCACCACGAATGTGTAATAGAACCTATAAAACAATTGCTTAACGCATAAACGAAGTTAAATGCAAGGCTTGTATAAGGGCATTTTATAATATTTAATGCTTTCATTTAATCCCTTTTATCATAGGTATCAGTCCAATAAGCATTACAATACCTAACAAACCAATGAGTGTACCCAAAATTATTTGTTG
>JAGARD010000056.1 GCA_017622415.1 Clostridia bacterium
CAGTAAGTAACTTGCGTTCGATGATGTTACACCAAGCCCTACCTCGTTTTACCTCATACGCAAAGGTTAGTTCTAACTCGAAGCCAACAAGGTCTTCATATCGTTTTGCACCAATAGAGTCTAAAAGACTTTCAAATTCTTTGGTACGGGGAGAGTAACGGTCAGCAATCAGGAAACGCTCGCTAAAGGGAGCGGTGCCATCTTTGATGCTAACTGCATAAATAACATCGACCGCTTGCCCTGCGGCAAAGCCATCAGGAGATACGACAGAAGTTACTACTGCAGTATAAACGCCAGGGGTAACTTCATTGTTTTTACGATTTCTTTTTTGTTTTCTTTCGGGAATATAACGATCCATATCATAATTCCTTCCTTTCCTTAATTTTAAATATTTTAGTTTTTGGATGCTGGTTTAAAACCAGCATCCAGATTTGTACCATCGTTGCTATGCAGTACCTTTTTAGGGAACATTAATTACAGCAAATGGTGCGCCGTCTTTTTCGCCAAAATCAATGTTGTAAAAAGTGGTGCAAACACGGTTGGAAAAATCAAGCGCAAATGCTTTTGTAATCACTTCAACGCAAGATGCTGAATAACCGATTTTCTTCCCACTACCACGAAGGTTAATTTTCATAGCTTTTCGAAACGGCAAAGCCTTGCCGATTACCAGTTGGCGATTTTCAACAGAGGGCATAATACAAATGCTATCCTCAAGTTTGAGTTGTGCGGATAGAGCCTTACTCAAAGTAATTCTCTTACCGTTGCTGCAGCTATTAACCAAGCCGAAGCTAAAATTCCCACCAGTTTTGTGAACCATGGGGAGTTCTTCATTCATCAGGGATTCGAACAAGTTTTCAAAATTTTGTTGTGTCATTGCGTTTTCCGCCTTTCCTTAAATACTAACGAGTGCTGGTTTCACTAGCCCGTTGGCTAGCTTCGAGCAATGCTCACACTCCTAACAGGTTTATAACAGAAGCGTTTAGCTTTCATTATCAGCCTACCTGTATAATACCACCACCTTTATCAACCGTCAAGCATATTTTAAAAGCTTTTTGCTTCTAATTTGCAACCTTGCATTTTTCGCTTGCCCGAGCATAAGAACTTATCATAATCAAAAACAAAAACCTATCTCTATAATAGAGATAGGTTGCAAAAAATATTTTTATAGTTGCGATTTTTTCACCCAAAGGCTATAATAATAGTAGAAATAAAAAGCTTTAAATTTAAGCCTGGAGGTGATTGCTTTGTTTGAATATATTAAAAAACATTACAAGGAAGATGAACCGATTTTTATTAGCGATTTATGTGAATTTAACCCTAATATGAATATCGTGCGTAAAACTGTAAAAAAACTAACGACGGCGGGTACCTTAAAGCGGTTTGATACTGGTATTTATTATTTGCCATCAGCTGCTGATGCTGAATTGGATATTCTAAAGGTAGTAGAAAGAAAATACTTGAGCAATAATGAAGGGGTTTGCGGCTATTTTTTTGGCGGCAACTTAGCTAAAAATCTTAAGCAAGGATACAAATTCCCTGCAGGATACGACCATAATGCTTTTGATGTAGTAAGCAACAAGGCTACTACCGAGTACAGGGAAGTGAAAATTGGTGGACACACTGTTATCCTAAGACAACCGCGAGTAGAGATTAATGATGAAAACCACAAAGTTTTGCAGTTCTTGGATTTTATTAAGGATTTGGAAATTCAACAATACAGAGAGGTAAAAAAAGACGAAACTGTTATGCTTGATGAAATTACTACAGATTTTAAAGTTGACAGGGATTTACAGTGTAGACGAATTGCAAGATATATGATAAGAGAGAATATTACTCTAGAAATGATTAATAAGTATTTGGAGTATTATCATAGCAAGGTAGCAAAGAATTTATATTTGCTTGGTTTTTTACAAGTATCTAACCAAAAAGAATTCGAAGCTAAATACCAACCTAAAAAGCAGTAATTACTGAATATTGAAGTTATGTTTCTCAACAACAAAGGCACATTATATAACTAACTCTAAGTAGAGAATACGATATAATGTGCCTGTTTTTTCATTCAGATGCTTTGATTCTACATCACATAAACGAGATTAATCATCCGTTTTAATTAACCCTTAAATTAAACAAAAAGCAGAAAACGCACTAC
>JAGARD010000057.1 GCA_017622415.1 Clostridia bacterium
ATTTTCTTATGAGGAAATCAACCCCTTCACTTGTTTGAACTGAGAAGAAAATTTATCAGGGTATTTTTTGAAAATTTTTTAGAAATGTTTTTTAATGCAAAAAAGCCACCTATTCCGTTAGGATCAGGTGGCGTGTAGAAATTTTCATATTTATTTGTTATAATTCTCTTTGTATAAAGTAGAAACTTTGAATTTGCGTGACTTCTCAGTAATTGAATTGCCTGCAACTTCAAGTTGCGAAAATGCAAATCTAAGTTGGTGGTTTTATTTTCATTTACAATCTAAAATAAATTGTGAAAAGGAGGTAAATGATATGAGTTTTGCAGAAAATCTGAAATTTATCAGAAAAGAAAAAAATTTATCACAAGAAGAATTAGCTGAGATGATAGATGTAAGTCGACAAGCTGTTTCAAAATGGGAACAGGGAGACGGATATCCTGAAGTGGAGAAACTGTTGGTATTGTCAAGCAAATTGAATATTTCATTAGACAATTTAATGTCAACAGAATTTGCACAGAAATCTTCTAATAATCAAAGGATGGAAGCTGGTTTAATTACAATAACATCACCATATGAAAATGCAATTGTAACTTGTCACAAAGTTGTTTCTTCTGGGAAAATGGCTGGTGGAAAATCATCACCAAAATATGCTCTTTTTGGTGCAAACAACGGGATAGACATTTTTGGTGGAGAATCAAGAACTTTTTTAGGATGGTATGCGAATGAAGATGAAATTTCAAAAGAAATTAAGGAAATTCATAATGCTATAATTAGTGGTATTACCACATATACATTGAAATACAGTGTGAAAACAAAAAAGCGATGGGCTGGAATAAAAATAGATATAGAATAAAAAATAAATTCTAATTTTCACTTGTGAAATTAAGACCACTTACCAATCGGTAGGTGGTCTTTCATATTATATATAGAAGATTTTCATTTTTTGCTTCTTGGCAGATGTTACTTTGAAAAGAGTATCATCAACTCCATCTGTGTATCTGCCTTGTGCGATTAGGTCATTCTTCAGGTTGATTAGTGCAGCAACAATTCTGCTGTATTCTGTATCAGTAAGATATAAGTGATAATCTTTGTTCTTCATTGTAACACCTCCTTGCAATTTCATTATATAAAATTCGTGAAGAATAATAAAATATGCGACTAAATAACGTGCTTTATCAAAGGAAAAACAATTAAATAAATTTACGCATCATAAGGTCTGTTTTTTATATCAATCGCCTTTCTTGTTAGCAAGTATTTTTGCTCCAAAATCCGTCTTGTTAGCAGAGTGACTGATTTTGTTAGCAAAACAGACTTTTTCTTGCTAACTTTTGTTAGCAGACCTTTCAACAGCGAGGGGATAGTTATTTGCTAACAGAAAATCCCCTTGCTAACAGAATTTCTGACACTTTAACATCCACCATCAAACAATAAAAAAAGCCGAAACCCTTGAAAAATCAAGGAATTTCGGCTGAATTGGTGGCACCCCCTGCGAGAATCGAACTCACAACTAGCCCTTAGGAGGGGCTTGTTATATCCATTTAACTAAGGGGGCTTTTTAGGAATATATAAAAATATTAACTTGTAAACGAACTTAATGTCAATCGCCTTTTCCCCATAGTTGAATGTTATAACAAACACTTAGGAGGGTGGTGCTCTATCCAGCTGAGCTACTGGGACATTTGCTAATAAATATTAAGTTTTTTGCTCTATCCAGCCCCCATAGACTCGAACGACCTACTTCTTAGGAGGGGTTTATTATATCCATTTAACTAAGGAGGCAAATGTTTTGTGCCACGGATAATATATTACATTAAAAGTAAGGATTTGTCAATTATATTTGATTAAAATTTTAAATAAAATAACCCCCACAGTCAAGTATATTATTGGCTGTGGGGGGAATTTTCTATATTTTATCCAAGAGCAACCATACTGAAAACAAGCGAGAAAAGTGCAACCGTTTCGCAAAGACCTACAACGGTGATGTACTGCGAAAAGCCCTTGCCTGTTTCAGCCAAGGCGTCGGCACCTGCGGCACCCGCTTTACCCTGAGCATAAGCCGAAAGTGCCATAGCAACGCCAGAGGCGATACCAAGGCCAAAAAGGAAGCTTGGGTCGGCTGCAGAGCCTTTCATTTGCTGTGCCAAAAGGAAGCCATAGATGGTCTGTGTTAAGGGTGCACCTGCGAAAACTGTAAGAATAAAGGGTGCCGCCTTATTCTGCGTATAGCATTTTTTCCAAGCACCGATTGCAGCCTGACCTGCAATTCCAATACCAATAGCCGAGCCTATTGCGGCTATACCCATAACTAAAGCTGTTCCAAGTAATCCTAAATTCATAATTATTCTCCTTTAAAAAATTAATTTTATTCAAACGGTTTAAATTTATGTCCGCTCCAAGACATATCCAAATGGGAAGAAAATTCCAACGTGTTAAGTCTTATTCCGTGGACGATAACAGATAAAACATTCAGTATCATATTAAGACCGTGACCGAACACCAAAAGGATAATAGCCAAAATCATAAACATTAAATTACCAAGCAGAGGGCCTGCAAGTTCGTTTACCGTTGCGGATATTGCCGCACCTGCAAGTCCAACCGCCCAAAGACGTATATAGGAAACTATATCCGAAAATACGTTAACCACACCTAGCAAAACCGAAACTATATTAGTAAGGCTTTCCAGTATAGATTTTATAACGCTACCCTCATAATTTGCAAAAATAAAGGTCATTACAAAGCCTATTCCTATAAGGGCTATGGCAACAGTTCCTACGGGGATACCAAAAAGCACAAGTGAGAAACTGAAAACTTCAGGATTAACTACAAGGCTTAATACCAAATAGTACATTCCAAAAAGCTGAAGTAATGAGCCTATATCACCAAGCATTTTAAGTGAGCCTTTATTCCTTTTGGTGCCCATTATATGTGCCACCGAAAGCTGAATTAAAGCCAGTGTAAAGCAGAGTATCTGCAAATTTTGTGAGGTGGTAAGTCCTATATTGCCACTTGTCCAGAATGGGTGCCAGAGCTTATCGGCATAAACGTTTGAAATTACGGGGACCGAAATGTTTTGAAGCCATTTTGGAAGCTGTTCGGCAGGAAGTCCGCACCACGTACAGGTGAGAACGCCCCAAAGCATAGTTGAAAGTCCGAAAAGACCTATAAGCAAAAACATTGGTGAGACCTTGTTTTTGGTAACCAGTGCTTTTATAATCGGTACTGCGGCAACCGCAAATATTGCAAGACCGTAAATGCCGTCACCGAAAATAATTCCAAAGAAAATTAATATAAATGCCAAAAACCAGCCCGAAATATCGTATTCAAAATATCCAGGTATGGTACCCAAAAAATCGGTAAGGGGATAAATAAGGCTTACAAACTTATTGTTTTTAAGCTTGGTGGGAACATTGTCCTCCTCGGTAGGGTCTTCGGTAAGAATTCCCCAAGAATTTGCCTTAGCCGCTTCAACAATTATATCTACCTTTTCGGCTTCAATATATCCCTTAAAGTGGGAAACCGATAGGGCATTTTCGCTGTTCTCAGAAACCTTTTCGTCATTCATACCTGTGGCATAAATTTCAAATTCAATTTCCTTTTCACATTCACGAACGGCTTTTTTAATACTGTTGGTACATTCCGCAAAGGATGAAAGCTTTTCATCAATTTCCTCTGCTTTTTTCTTTAAATCTGCAATTTTTTGCCTTATTTTTTCGGTAGAAATTTCAGGTAGCTTAAATCTATACTGACTTAAGTCTTGCCCGTTTTCATCACCTACTACCAAAAACCTTACCGTGGTCTTTGTTTTTTCTAAGGGAAATGTGATTATATCGGCAGGGATAGCTTCATACTCTGCCTTAGGTGCCTCATAAAGGGTTAATTTTACATTTTTACTTACTAATTCATCCAGCTTTTCGGGGTCAATATCACCCCAAGCCAAAATTCGGTCAAGCTCATTTATAAGGGTGATTTGCTCGCCCTGCAAAGCCTTTTTTTCATCCAAAAGGGCTGAAACCTCTTTAGCTAAAGCATAAGCCTCGTCGGCGGTTATTTCCCTTTGGTTGGTTTGCTTTGTTACCCTTTCACCAAGGACTAATGCCGATGCCTCAAGCAAAGACATTTTATCCTTTAAGCTAGCAAGCTTTTCACCCGAGCCCTCGGCTATTTCGATATGAAGCAATCCTAGCCTTTGAAGCTCATTTAAGGCTTGCTCCTTCTCATTACCCAAAATTATAAGGGAAACCTTTTTCATTGGTACTATCATAACGAACTAACCTGCCTTTCGTCTGCCTCGGCACTGCGAAGGGCTATTTTTCGTTTTGAAATTTTAGAGCGAACTACGGCGGCAACCTGTTGGTCTGCCATATAAACCTTGATTTTGCGAATATTCTCCATAGTTTCGGGGATTTTTACCTTTTCAAACAGATTAACTCTTTGAGAGGTTGCACGAAGCTCAACCTCCAAAAGTCGCACCTGTTCATCTAACACTTCGGCCTCAAGGTCAAGCGACATTGCCCTTTCCATATGGTCGGCGGCTATGTCTACCCAAAGGGGAGTTTTGTACAAATCATAATCTCCGCGGGAAAAATCCGCCCCCAAAAATATAGGAATTTCAACACCTGCAATATTCCCCTCGCCTTTACGGATATTGCTTACGGTGATTATTCCCTCAGGGAATGCGGTCTCCTCACTAAAGACGGCTATCCATTCATCGAAGCCTTTTTCCAGCTCCTCACGCTGTTTTCGCACCGCCTTAGCCTTAGCCTCGATGGTACGGATTTCCGATTGGAGCTGTTGCTTTTTAAGTGTTAGAGTAGGCAAATATCTTTGATACATTTTAAGGGCATCCTTTTGTATCTTCAACTCATTTTTAGTTAATTTGATTTTTGCCACCTTAATCCTCCTTACTTAGTTTTCCAAAATTCATCTGTAAGGTCGGATTTTATTCCGGTTTCGTCCTTTTCAAAGCAGTCGGCCAAGATTTCCCAGCCTAAATCAAGTGCCTGCTCCAAGGTTAGATTAACCGATAAATCCATAAGCTTATTTTCAAAAAGCTCGCCGTATTTTAAAAGCTTTTCATCCCAACGGCTCATTGAAAAGCCCATATTTTTCTTTTCCAAGGTTTCCTTATAAGAGGAATACATACGAATCATAGCATCCATAAGGGCACGGTGGTCCTTACGGGTTTTGCCGTTTACATTCTGTTTAAGACGGGAAAGGGAGCCAAACGGCTCAATTCTGCCGCCCTTAAGATAATACTGACCCTCGGTAATGTAGCCTGTGTTATCGGGTACAGGATGGGTTACGTCGTCACCCGGCATTGTAGTAACAGCCAAAACGGTAACAGAGCCTGAATTAGCAAAGTCAACCGCCTTTTCATAACGTGCAGCAAGCTGTGAATAAAGGTCACCGGGATAACCGCGGTTTGAGGGTACCTGCTCTTGGGTTATGGCTATTTCTTTCATTGCATCGGCAAAGTTGGTCATATCGGTAAGCAGTACCAAAACGTCCTTATCCTGCAAAGCAAATTGTTCAGCAACTGCTAAGGTCATATCGGGTATCATCATACATTCAACGGTGGGGTCGGAGGCGGTATGAATAAACATAACGGTTTTACTGAGTGCACCGCCCGCTGCAAGAGTATCCTTAAAATAGAGGAAATCATCATATTTAAGACCCATTCCGCCAAGCAGAATAACATCTGCCTCGGCCTGCATTGCAATTCGGGCAAGGAGCTGATTGTATGGCTCACCCGAAATTGAGAATATAGGTAGCTTTTGCGAAACAACCAGAGTATTGAACATATCTATCATAGGAATGTTTGTTCTCATCATTCGGTTTGCCAAAATACGTTTTGTGGGATTAACCGAAGGACCGCCGATAGGCTTTAAATTATCGGTAAGAGCGGGCCCGTTATCTCTCGGCTCGCCCGAGCCGTTGAATATACGGCCAAGCAGGTCATCACTAAAGGAAACACGCATTTCATGACCTAAAAAACGCACCTCATCGCCTGTGGATATACCCTGACCACCCGCAAAAACCTGTAGGGATACGGTATCGCCCTCAATCTTATTTACCTCTGCCAAGGATTTGCCAAAACGGGTGTTAATCTCTGCCAGCTCATTGTAG
Source organism: Clostridia bacterium (assembly GCA_017622415.1). Lineage (GTDB taxonomy): Bacteria > Bacillota > Clostridia > Oscillospirales > Acutalibacteraceae > UMGS1279. The sequence continues at coordinate 6,127 of JAGARD010000057.1, forward strand.
CTTACTCCGCTCGCCTTTACGGTAATAACGTTACCTACAATTGAGTCAATTTTGTTAAAAACCTTGTTCATTCTTACTCACCACCCTTTAGTAAAAGCTCTGCCTCGTGCGATAGCTTTCCGCCACCCTCGTTATAGAGCTCATCAATTTCGGCTTCTATTCTTTTAAATTCTTCGCTTTCGAACTCAGCGTAATTCCAGTTAATAAATCTTTGACGCATACGGTTTAAAAACTGTCTTGCTTCATCCTTATTTTTTACCGAATAATCACTGCCTAAAATGGATACAAGCTTATCGGTAACATAACGCTGACGCTCAGTAAAGCAGTTAGCCTCAATCGGGTCAAAGGAATTTTGCTGTAGATAAACGGCATCCAGCATTTCGCCCTTTAGGTAGGTAACATAGTCAGAAATGGATGTGCCCTCCTCGCCTACAACCTTCATCATAGAACCGATTTCATCGCCAGTATGAAGAATATTTTTTAAGAAATCTGATTTTTTTCTATCTATAACACATTCGTACTTAGACCAAGAAATAAGCGGGTCAATAGCGGGGTATTTTCTGGCATCCGAACGCTCACGCGAAAGACCGTGGAAAGCACCCACAACCTTTAAAGTCGCCTGTGTTACAGGCTCTTCAAAGTTACCGCCCGCAGGGGAAACGGTACCGCCAATTGTAACCGATCCAAAGCTACCGTCGGTAAGACGAACATAGCCTGCTCTTTCATAAAATGCCGCGATATAGGATTCAAGGTAGGCGGGGAAAGCCTCCTCGCCGGGGATTTCCTCAAGTCTACCCGACATTTCTCTGAGTGCCTGAGCCCAACGGGAGGTGGAGTCAGCCAATAAAAGAACATTAAGACCCATTTGACGGTAATATTCTGCAAGTGTTACCGAGGTGTAAACCGAAGCCTCACGTGAGGCAACAGGCATTGACGAGGTATTACATATAATAATAGTGCGTTCCATAAGCGAACGGCCTGTTTTGGGGTCGGTAAGCTCGGGAAATTCGGTAAGGGTTTCCACAACCTCACCCGCACGCTCACCACAGGCGGCGATTATAACAATATCTACATCGGCATATTTTGAAGTGGTGTGCTGTAATACCGTTTTGCCCGCACCGAAAGGACCAGGGGTACAGTAGGTTCCGCCCTTTGCTACGGGGAAAAACGAGTCGATAAGCCTAACCTTAGTTTCCATTGTTTCTTTTGGGGCAAGCCTTTCGCTATAGCATCTTATAGCACGTTTAACAGGCCATTTAAATGCCATTGCAAGGGGGTATTCTTTGCCCCTTTCATCAGTCACAACTGCAACCGTTTCATTTACTGTGTATTCGCCCTTTTCGGCAATAGATTTTATTTTATAGCTCTGGGGCATATTAAAGGGAAGAAAAATTTTGTGGGTAAATGCTCCCTCGGGGACTGTACCGAAGTATTCGCCCGCACGCAAGGTATCGCCAACCTTGGCAGTAGGGGTAAATTCCCATTTTTTATCGGAGTCCAAACCGTCGGCATAATTGCCACGCTCCAAAAACCAACCTGCCTGCTCTGCAAGTACAGAAAGCGGATTTTGAAGTCCGTCATATACCTGACCCAAAAGTCCAGGGCCGAGCTGAGCCGAAAGCATTTCGCCCGTAAACTCAACCTCATCACCGCATTTTATACCGCCTGTCATTTCGTAAACCTGTATTTGAGCGATATTACCGCGAATACGTATAACCTCACTTTTAAGGGCAGTGTTTTCTACCTTAACAAAGCAAATTTCGTTCATTGAAACACTGCCGCTAAACTCAACGGACACAAGGTTACCGTTGACGCTTAAAACCTTACCTTTATTTTCGGTCATTATATAGCCTCCAACCTATCTCCATTTAAAATGGAGCTGTAAATATTTTTGTATGCGGATTTTCCAAGCTCTGTACTAAACTGCCTTATACGGGAAAGGAGCTTTAATTTAAGAAAATAGTAGAATAAAAATTCCTCTGAAAAATTATCCATAGGTCTGAGTGTTTCCAAAAACTCCAAGCGATAGTTATTTAAAAAAACTTCCGCCTCTAAAGGTGTTTTAGACTCTACCGCGGTGGTCGCCGCCGATAAAATTTCAGGTGAAAAAGCTTGCTTTTCTACATCAAATTCCTTTTTCATTTTTTCCGCCCTTGCCACAGCTAAAGCAAGTCTTAAGCTTCGCTCGCCCTTGTTCCAAGCCTCTGCCAAAGAAAAAGAGGTTTTTTCACTCTGTTTTGGTGGTGTAAGGCTTAGTTTTAAAAGCTCATCATAGCTTTTTTTCTTTAAGGATGTGGCACACATCTTCAAAAAGTCCTGCTCGGTTATGGGAAGTGGCATATTTTCGCCGATACCGTCGAGCGACGGCAGCTGCGATATTAAATAATACTCAGCCATAATTACTCAGCCTCTGCTTTAAGAATCTCACTAACCTTGGGGCTTAGATAGCTTGAAAGCATTTCTACAACCGCTTCGGATGAATAATCGTAATAGGCAGTGCCCTCATTTACTGCAATGCGGAAGCCACCGTCAAAATTATCATTTGGTTTAAGGGTAACGCCCGTAAGCATTTTAGCTTTTAAGGCTGAAAGCAAGGTTGCCTCCAGCTTTTCAAGGTCACCGCTGTTTAAAATAACCGAAAGCTCATCAGTATCGGGATTTTTTGCCCAGCCTTCAATAACTCGTATGATAATTTCTGCCAAAGCGTCAGAGGAATAAACTGCATTAATACTGTCACCTACAACTTTATCCATCTCCTTAGCCACGCTCTGCCTAAAGGATATAAGCAGGTTTCTACCCGCCTGAGCTATGGCATCCTCGCCCGACTGCACTGTTTTAGCATTTTCTTCCTTAGCCTTATTCATAATTTCTTCTGCCTTTTTGTTGGCATCGGCAAGGATTTTTTCTGCCTTTTCATTAGCGGCATCAATTATCGCCTTGGCTTCACCCTCGGCTACCTCTACACCGTCTTTTTTAATCCTGTCAATAAGCTCATTTAAATGTATTTCCATAAGGCTTTTCTCCTTTATAAAAATTTAATTTTGTACAGTATTACCGATTTTAAAATATTTATAGTTATTATATCAACATTTAATATAAAAATCAACAATTATTATGAAAATAACCATATTATGTAAATATGCCTTAAAATTAGAAAAAACCATAATTAATATTGCCAAAACAGGAGAATAAAAAAACCTGCAATAAAAATGTAAAAAACATTTGTTGCAGGTTTTTATGTTTACGTCCCTAATATTTACAAATCTAATTTGTTTTTACAAAAATTCTTTAACACAATTTTATGAATTAGGCAACATAGAAATAATTAAGCCTTAAAAACCGTAATAAATTTTAAAGCATACTTATTATAAACTGCTGAACGTCATCAACCGTTTTAGCTCCTACAAAGGAAAAATCCTTTGCCGAGGCGGGAATAAACACCTTATTCGCCCTTTCAAACATTGGGAAATCGCCCTTTGTATCACCAAAGGCAACCACCTCACCCGTTATGCCGAACTTTGTTTTTAAAAAGTCGGTTGCAACGCCCTTATCCGAGCTTTTATTGCAAAATTCAAGGTATTCTGCATCCTCATAGCAAATTCTAAGACCTTTTTGCTCGGCGATTTCCTTAAGCTCTGCAACATCCTCAGAAAGGGGATTGTTTTTAACAAAAATAAGCTTGTAAATTTCTTCGCCGAAAAGACGTTTTTTTGCCATAACATCCTCGGTTATGGGCATATTGCGTTCTCTTAAAGCGGCAAAAGGCTTTAGAGTATTGATATTCGCCTTATGACAAATCTCATTTGCCTTTATGGCACAAACGGGATTTTTATAAAGCAAACAGTTTTTGTACATTATCTGTGCACCGTCATTACAAATAAAAACGGTGCGGTTTATAAGGGGGTTTAGCAGTTTTTTTAGCGTTCCGTAGGGTCGACCGCTGTTGACCGAAAAATAAACCCCTTTATCGGTAAGATTTATAATTTTTTGAATAAACTCCTTTGAAAGCTCCTCTTTATCCTTTGGAAAAAGGGTGCCGTCAAAATCGGTTAAAATAAGCTGAAGCATTAATTTTTCACCTGCTTAATACTAAGAGAAATTCGTTTTTTGGCTACATCTACACCAATAACCATAACCTTTACAAGGTCACCGACGGCAAGCACCTCACTGGGATGCTTTATAAAGCGATTGCAAATCTCGGAAATATGCACAAGTCCGTCCTGATGCACACCGATGTCCACAAACACACCAAAGTCAATAACATTTCTAACGGTGCCGTCTAAAATCATACCCTCTTTGAGGTCGTTTATATCCATAATGTCACTGCGAAGCATAGGCTTAACAAGCTCATCACGAGGGTCACGTCCCGGCTTTTGAAGCTCCTTTGCAATATCCCTTACGGTGGGAACACCAACCGAGCAAAGCTCTGCCATTTTATCGGCACCAAAGGCCTCTAATTTTGCCTCTAAATCGCCTAAATTGCCGTCAGCAACATCCTTAGGGGTAAATCCTAAATTTTTAAGCATTATTTCAGCGGCTTCATAGCTTTCGGGGTGCACACCGGTATTATCCATAATATTTTTGCCACCTATAACACGCAAAAAACCTGCACATTGCGTATATGCCTTAGGGCCGAGCTTTGAAACCTTTAAAAGGGTTTTTCTATCCTTAAATTCGCCATTTTCCTCTCTATGTGCGACAATATTTTTTGCAATAGTAGCATTAAGACCCGAAACGCGGGTGAGAAGACTTGGAGATGCGGTGTTAAGGTCAACACCGACCGCATTAACACAGTCCTCCACAACACCTGTTAGGGTTTCATTCAGCCTTGCCTCGGGCATATCGTGCTGATACTGACCTACACCTATGGATTTGGGGTCGATTTTAACAAGCTCTGCAAGGGGGTCTTGTAGCCTGCGGGCAATGGAAACAGCACTTCTGAGAGATACATCAAAATCAGGGAACTCCTCTGCACCGAGCTTTGATGCCGAATAAACCGAAGCTCCTGCCTCATTAACCATCATATACGAAACACCTTCATGCTCCTTAATAAGCTCAGAAATAAAAATCTCAGACTCCTTAGAGGCAGTGCCGTTACCAACCGCAATGGCGGTGATATTGTGCTTTTTTATAAGTGCCGAAAGTTTTGCGGCAGCCTCCTCCTTTTTGTTGTGAGGGGGTGTGGGATAAACCACGGTGGTATCAAGCACCTTGCCCGTACCGTCCACAACGGCGATTTTACAGCCTGTGCGGTATGCGGGGTCAAAGCCCAAGGTAACCCTATCCTTAACGGGTGGCTGCATTAAAAGGGGCTTTAGGTTAGAGCCAAACATTTTTATTGCCTGCTCGCTTGCCATTTCGGTAAGATTTGACCTTATTTCACGCTCAACCGAGGGGAAAATAAGTCGGCTGTAGGCATCCTCGGCAACAGAACTGAAAAAGGCATTATACTCAGCCTCGCCCTCAGGCAGACGGTTAAGCAAAATTCTAAGAGCCTCACCCTCATCAATATCTACCGAAGCCTTTAAAAGCTTTTCCTTTTCACCGCGGTTTATAGCCAAAACGCGGTGACTTTGAATTTTGTGAACAGGCTCTTTAAAATCATAATACTGCCTATAAACACTATCCTCCTCGGTAGCCGCCTTAGAGGTAATAAATCCGCGTTTATTTATAAGCTCCTTTAAAAGGCGGCGGATTTCTGCATTATCCGAAAGCTGTTCGGCTATAATATCGTTAGCACCTGCCAAGGCATCCTCAGCTGTATTAACCTCTTTTTCAGGGTCGATAAAATCGGCGGCAATTTTCAAAAGAGCCTTGCCCTCGCCTAAGGCTAAAATAAGCTCTGCCAAGGGCTCAAGTCCACGCTCCTTAGCAATGGTAGCACGTGTGCGACGCTTTTGCTTATAGGGTCTGTAAAGGTCCTCCACCTCGGCTAGGGTAACGGCGGCTTCAATCTGCTCTTTTAATTCGTCGGTTAATTTTCCCTGCTCCTCAATAGAAGAAATAACCTCAGTTTTTCTTTGCTCTAAATTCCTTAAATACTGAACACGGTCGGCTAATGCTCTTATCGTCTGGTCGTCCATAGAGCCGTGCATTTCCTTGCGGTAACGGGCGATAAACGGAACAGTGTTGCCGTCATCCAAAAGGGTTATTATATTTTGAACGTGGTCCTCACGAAGTGATAATTCTTTTGCAACGGTTGTTACAATATTTTGCATAAAATTTTCTCCTTAAAGTATTTTTCCACAAGATATATTATAACTCAAAATAAGCGTAAAGTCAAATTCAACTTAGTTTAAAAGTATAACAACTAAAAAGGTCACTGCAACCCAATGTCCGCCTTGTTCGGTTACAATACTGTAACCCTTTAAATACTTGACTTTTTTGTGGAAAAATGTATAATACAAATATAGATTTTCCGAGCGAAAAATAGGTTTTGTATATAACAAAAATCCACCCTCAATATCTTGTGGATTTTTAAAAATTATAACTTTAAGGAGGTTTTAAAAAATGCTTGGTTGGGTTCTTTTTAGTGAAAAAGATTTATTTCTTCGCTTTACTATGTCGGCTGTAGGCTCAGTAGAGAAAACTCCCTATGCTTTGGGCGGAGCTCTTACCGATTTCACCGCCGTAAGCCCTCAAATTTCCGAAAAGCTTTTTTTAATTCTTCGCAAAAAATTCGTAACAGATGTTTCCACCAGAATTGACACCCCCACAATGGGTGCTTATGTTCCCTTTTTGCGTAAGGCTCTTGAAACAAATCCTTATTTGTTTATCTACCTTAAATTTTACGCCGAATGTCTTATTTTAAGCTGTAGCGATAAGGAAAAGCTACAGTCTGTTTTGCGTGAATTTTTGTCAGAAGAAATTGCAGATGAATTTTTGCCATCAATGCTTCTTACCAACGATGCCGACCAAACGGCCGAGTGGCTTGCAACCGTTATTGGTAAGGATATGGAATTTCGTCGCAGCCGTACAAAATCACATATTGACGATATTGTTTCCCCCGATAGCAGTCTTGCAAAATATACCCCTGCTCAAAGGCTATATATTCTTAAGTGCGAAAGCGGAAGCGGACTTGGTGGTAGCTTTAAAATGCAAATCTCCAGCGAGTTTGATTTTGACCGAAATGCAAATCTCGGCACCGTAAAGGCATCACTTATTGATAACCCCTGCACCGTTATGCCCGAGTTTGAAATTAATAGTCCCGATGACCTTATCGCCTTAGAGCTTTTGTACACCGTAAAGGGCGAGCTTCCAATTAAAAAATGCCGCCTATGCGGGGAATACTTTGTTCCCTCGGGCAGAAGCGATAGTGAATACTGTAGCCGAATAAGTCTTGGCGAAAACAAGCGTTGTGCACAGATTGGTGCAATGCGAACATTTAAGGGTAAATATGCCGAAAATCCCATTTACGCCGAATACAACCGTGCCTACAAGCGTAACCACTCAAGGCTTCGCAACGGCAAGCTGTATGATGAGGAATTTAGAGATTGGTCGGCAGCCGCAAGAAAAGCAAGAGACGAATTTATTGCCGAAAATAAAACTGTTGAGCAATTCCGTCTTAGACTTACTGAACTGGAAATTGAATAATTATGAGCATTATAAACACTTTTTCTGTTTCAGATTATGAAATTAATTTTAAGGAAGCTTTGCGTTATATGGGCGTTCATCGAAATGATGACGCCCGTTTGCTTAATTTAACCGAAAAGCTGATGGCGGAGATTAAAAACAACTGCCATCCTTTGGTATGCTACACCGAGGCTTCGGTTAATTTTGAGGGCGATTTACTGGATTTTGGCTTTGAAAGGTTAAAAAGTAATTCTCTGGCTAAAAATCTTAGCGGATGTAAAACCGCCATTATTTTCGCCGCAACCCTAGGCATAGATTTTGACCGACTTTTAAACCTAAAACAACTCACCTCCCCCACCGAGGCTCTTGTTTTAGACGCTTTGGGCTCGGCGGCTATTGAGGGGGTTTGTAACCGCTTTGAGCAAATTATTAAAAAAAATCTAAATGCTAAATTAAAACCACGCTTTAGTCCAGGCTACGGCGATTTGGATATTTCCTTTCAAAAAAGCATTACAGACATACTAAAAGCTAAGCAAAAAATAGGCGTTGCACTTAACGATTCACTTATGCTAATCCCTACAAAATCGGTAACTGCAATAATGGGAGTGATTTTATGACAGTTCTTGAAAAACTTAAAA
>JAGARD010000058.1 GCA_017622415.1 Clostridia bacterium
AAACAAATCTGATTTGGTTAAAAAGGTTAAAAATCTTATTGCGAGAAATGAGCGCAAGCTAGTGCTTAGAAAGCAAGAGCTTTTAAAATCTGCCAATCGTGAGCATCTTAGAATTTACGGTGAGCTAATTAAGGCAAATATTTACCGTATTCCCAAGGGTGCAACAAAGTTAATGGCTCAGAATTATTATGACCCCGAATGTAAGGAAATTGAAATTCCTTTAAATTCTGCCCTTTCACCTGCCAATAATGCCTCTAAATATTTTAAAGAATATAAAAAGGCTTGCACCGCTGAACAGACCTTGGGCAAGCTTATTAATGACTGCGAGAAAGAACTTTCTTATTTAGAATCTGTTTTATTTGAATTGCAGTCTGCCAATTCAAATGCCGAGCTTTTAGAAATCCGTGCTGAGCTTGGGGAGCTTGGCTATATTCCGCGTAATTTAGGGAATAAAAAAGCGAAAATAACTGCATCACCTTATGAATTTTCTAAAAATGGATATAGGATTTTGGTTGGCAGAAACAATCTGCAAAACGATAAGCTAACAACAAAAATTGCCGAAAAAAATGATTTATGGTTTCACACAAAGAATATTCACGGGGCACACGTTATTTTATTCACTGAAGGAAAAGAGCCCGATGATGAAACCCTACTTTTCGCCGCTACGCTTGCGGCATACTTTTCCAAAGCCCAAAGCTCAAACCAAGTGCCCGTAGATTACACTCCCGTTAGGTTTGTTAAAAAGCCAAACGGAGCCAAGCCAGGTATGGTAATTTACCAAACCAATAAAACAATATTTGCAAATCCGGGAGATTTTAAATTATGAGTATTGGTATTTCAACCGCAAGCTTTTATCCGCTTGAAACCGAGGAAGCAATAGCAATTCTTAGCGAAAATAGTATCCCCTGCACAGAGATTTTCTTCAATTCTAGCCGAGAATTAAAGGATTCTTTTATAGATTATGTAGTGGATATTATTAAAGACTCCTCGCTTAAAGTCACTGCACTTCACCCTATGCTTTCCTTTGCCGAGCCATATATGATATTTTCGGAATATCTGCGTCGCTTTGAAGAAAGTGAGGAAAGCTTTAAGCGTTATTTTGAAATTGCGGCTAGGCTTGGTGCTAAATTTATTAATCTTCACGGCGACCGACCTACGGGAAAGCTCCCTATTGAAGAATATTGCGAAAGATTTAAAATCCTTGCCGATTTGGGCAAAAATTTTGGGGTTACGCTATGTCAGGAAAACGTCAACGGATACCGCAGTGCAGACCCCGAATTTTTAGCCGATATGGTTAGACTTTTAGGCGATGATGCTAATTTTACATTAGATATTAAGCAGTGCGTAAGGGCTGGTTACACAGTTCCCGAAATAATGGAGGCTATGAATTACAAAATTCGTCATGTTCATATAAGCGACCACTCCCCTGCCTCTGACTGTCTGTTACCTACAAAAGGTAATTTTAATTTTAGAGAGCTTTTTTTAGACCTTAAAAATCACGGTTATAACGGTGACTATGTAATTGAGGTTTATAATAACGCATATAAGGAGCAAGACGAGATTTTTGAATGTTATAAAGCCTTAATTAATCTGCTGTAAAAAAGCAGATGCCCGATAATTTAATAAACATAAAAATCCGCAATAAAAATGCTTTTTTCGCACTTTTATTGCGGATTTTTTATTTTATTCTTAAAAATGGGTCAACGCCGATTTCCTCTACCGTATGAATAACTGCACGTTCTTCACCAAAGGGGCTATCGGGAAAATGCAAGGTGAATTTAAGTTCACCATCATTGGCTCTAAACAACATACCGTGACCACCGTTTGAATCCATTAAAAACTTCTCACAGTGCTTCCATTCACCGAACAACAAGCCATTTTCAGTATAAGCAACCGCCTCGATATAGTTTCCCGCCCCAGAATGGCTAGACCATAGCATAAGCAACCTGCCATCACTGTTTTTATGGAAAAAGGGACCTTCTGCCACCCAAGCAGTAAGAGGGTCTGTTTTTTTCGCTTCCCACTTGTGTTCACTCCATTTTGGGGCTGTACCTTTAAAAAGAAGTTTATGCTCATCCATAGGTGATTTCAAATCATTAGATAATTCTACAACCCAAAGCGAACCGATTCTGTCAGGGTCATCAATAACCTCTCGGCTATATATAAGATAAGGAATATTATTTTCTACATAAAGGGTTCCGTCTATACAATTCAAGTGGCTTGGCGTAAGGGGACAGCTCCATACTTCAAATGGACCTAACGGACTTTTCGACTTTAAAATCTGCACCGCACGATTATGCCCTACCTTGGCACCAAAAGATGCAAAAATATAAAATTCGCCCTTATAGTAATGCATTTCGGGTGCCCAAAAATTATTATTTGACCAAAAGCCTTCGGGTGGAGTAAAAACCTTTTTAGGCTCGCTCCATTCTTCTAAATCCTCTGAAACGGTAACATAAAAACCTTCACATCCCTCCCAAGCATATTTTCCGGGAGAGAAAAGAAAATAATATTTCCCTTCAAAGGGCAAGATAAAAGGGTCACGTGCGTGTAAATCGCGTAGTTTCATAATATCACCATTTACATTTTATAACAAATTACATTTATTTTCAATACTATAAGCAATATTTTTATAAAATCCTAAAGATAGAGCAAAGAGCAGACTGTAAAAACAGCCTGCTCTTTGCTTTGGGTAGGGAGATATATTTGAAGAAATAATCAAATTTAATAACATAATTATATTATCATATATAGCTCCCTATTACCTTTTAATTTTTGCGAAAAATATTATTTTTTTTGCTATTAAACTAATTATCTGCTTTTAAAGTAAACCAAAAGCATACTCCACTATCGGTATTATATACACCGCAGCTTTCTTGGTGCATTTTTATAATTGCACTTACAATAGAAAGACCTAGTCCAAATCTTCCGCTTTCGCGATTATGGGATTTATCTCCCCTATAAAAGCTTTGCCATATTTCGGGCATTTGCTCTGGGTCTATATTGCTTCCGCTATTGTAAACCGTTACTATGCATTTATTATTTTTATCATAGGTTGCCGAAACCTTGATTACGCCACCCTCATTAACGTGGCTCTTTGCATTTTCCATATAGCTTTTTAAGACCTGATCAATTTGGTCAATATCTGCATAAACGTTTAAGTTATCGGGAATATCGTAACAAAGCTCAGCATTAACGTTATCAAAAATACGCTCACCCCTTACCTTTATGAGCTCGCTGATATTAAAGCTTGAACAATTTATTGGTATCTGCCCCGATTCATATTTTGAAAGATTTAAAATACTTAAAACAAGGTTATTCATTCTCTTGCTTTCATCAATAATAACATCAATATATTTTTCTCTGGATGCCGTATTAATCTCCGCCTTTAAGCCTTCGGCATAGCCCTGAACTATAGAAATGGGAGTTTTAAGCTCATGGGAAACATTGGCAACAAAGCCTTTACGCATTTTATCCAACTGATGCTCAAGCTCAATTTCGCTTTTCAGCTTAGCATTTGATTCATTCAAATCCTGAAGAGTTTTATCCAGCTTTTCTGACAGATTATTTATTGAAATTGCCAATTGCCCTATTTCATCCTCTGAACGAATATCAAGCTTTTTTGTAAAATCCAAAGCTGCCATATTCCCTGTTATTTCATTCATTTGGCTTATAGGCTCAGATATTTTTTTTGAAAAGGCAAAGACCCATAAAAGCGATATAAATAAAAATATAATGGCAATTATACTTATAAATCGGTTTGCAATTTTAGCACTATTTTCTATCTGTGCCATTTGTACGCAAAGCTCACCAATAAAGGAATTATCTATAGAAAATCTATAGATTAAATATTCATTTTCTGTAATTTTATCGACTGCTCGCTCCAAAATCGAACCATCGGAAAAGGCTTTGCTCTCTATCGCTTTTAAAGGGCGGTGATTCATAAAAAGCTTATCATTACCCTGTAAAAAATAATCCATAAGCTGACCGCCCAATGATGAATATATTGTTTTTCCATTATTTAAATATATCTCGGTTTGAAAGCCATAATTTTCCTCGATAGAGGTTATAATTTCGGCTACATCAGATTTTAAGTTTAGATCTACATTTTTTAAATCTTCGGAGGCGATTTTTAGATCGCGTTCGTTCACATACTCATAATAACTTTTTAAAAATGCTGTATTGCAAAGAGTTAAAAGCAAAACAAACACCAAAAATATAATGCCTATCTTTAAAAAAAGCCTAAACCAAAATTTATTTTTTAATTTAACAAGCCTATTTTTCATAACTACCACTCAAATTTATATCCCATACCGTATACTGTTTTTATATTAGTATTTCCAAAACTACCAAGCTTGGTACGAAGTCTGGCAACATGGGAGTCAACTGTTCGGTTATCGCCCTCAAAATCATAGCCCCAAACGGCATTTAAAATTTGGTCGCGGGTTAAAACGCGGGAATGATTATCACTTAAATAAACTAAAATTTCAAATTCCTTTAGTGTAAGCTCTAACACACTGCCGTCCATATAAGCAACATAGGCATCCCGATTTATAACAAGTCCTTTTTTATCACTAATTGTAGTTTTGGTTGCCTTACTTCGCCTAAGCAGTGCCTCTATTCGCTTTACCAAAACGGCGGGCGAAAACGGTTTAGTTACATAATCATCGGCACCACTTTCAAATCCCATAAGCTGGTCAAACTCCTCTGACCTTGCAGTTAAAAGCATAATCGGTACATTGGAGGTTTTGCGGATTTCTCTGCACACCTGCCAACCATCCATTTCGGGCATCATAATATCAAGTATAATAAGGCTTATTTCATTGTGCTTGCTATAAAGCTCAATAGCTGTCTCTCCATCGTGTGCAATCAGTGTATTATAGCCGTTTGCTATTAGAAAATCGTTAATTAAATCAGTTATTCTCGCTTCATCATCAGCAATTAAAACGGTAGCTTTTGGCTCATTCATAACACTCACACTCCTTTTTTATAATAACATTTCAGCTTTATTTGAATGTGATATATATGTGAATAAATTGTTACAATCTTAAAAGATTAACGACTATTCCCTTTTCGGTTATATCTATAATGGCGTAGCCTGGTGGCTCAGCATAATTATCAAGTGCACCAGGACACACCATATATATTCCATCACGATACTCCTCACGCTGAATGTGAGTATGTCCGTAAAGGACTAAAGAAACACCCTCACGCTTTGCCGCTGAAAATATATGCTCACGACTGCTCTTTACGCCATAGGTGTGCCCGTGAGTTGCAAGAATTTTAATCCCATTTATATTAAAAAAACCGCTTGAGGGGTAACGGCTAAAAAAATCGCAGTTCCCCGAAAGAATATGAAAGGTTTTTCCTTTGTAAAAACCGCTTATATCGACGGCATCATCCGCACCGTCACCCAAAAAGAAAACAGTATTAATAGCGGGATATTTTTCCAAAACCTTTTCAAAAAAGCTTTTTCTTCGGTGGAGGTCTGAAACTACTAAAATCTGCATAATAACAATCCTTTCTTTAGCGAATTTGAGTATAGAACAAAAAAACTATTCATAGAATACAATAGATAAGAAGGGTGGTTTTTTTATGAACAATAACAATCAAAATAAAAATCTTTCTGAGGATGCAAAAAACCTTTTAAAGCAAAACGGAATAGACCCCGAACAGATAAAAAATACCGATAAAAGCTCCTTGCTTAAAAATATAAGTGCTGAGGATGCGAAAAAAATTAACAGCTTGTTAAATGATAAGGAAGCACTTGACCGTCTGCTAAATTCTGACAAGGCGAAGGCCATAATGAACAAGCTGTTTGGAACGAAATAATGGAAGATATAAGCCAAAAAATATCTGATTTACTGGGAAGTCCTGACGGCTTAGACAGGCTGAAAACCGTTGCCGAGGGATTGCTTGGTGAGGATTTATTTAAAAATGAACAACCTGTAAAAAAGGAAAGCGGCGGTTTTTCCCTGCCCGAAAATCTTTTAGAAAATATGGGTAATATGCAGGGAATTATGAAGCTTGCAGGGCTTCTTAGTAAGGAACAAAAGGATAGCAGAATAGAACTTCTTCGAGCACTAAAGCCACATTTAAGCGAGGAAAGAGCAAGACGGGTGGATAAGGCAATTTCTATTTTAAAAATAGCCGCCATACTCCCCCTTTTGCGTGAAGAGGGCTTACTGGACTCATTTGGCTTGTGATTTAATAAATTTTAAAGGCGGTGATACCATTGAATGAGCGTGAAAGAGCAGAGTTTGAGCGTCACAAAATTAGAGCAGAGCAACAGCTAAACCAAATGTATTACGGTGCAAATAAAAAAGCTCAAACAAACGATGGAGCTTCAAGGTCTGCGGTTTTTTCGCAACCCGTCACAAATAAAAATAACACCAAATCGCAAGGTACAAGCACTGCAAAGGCATCAACAGTAAAGACTGCAAAGCCTGAAGAAAAGCCTAAGTCTACATTAAATACACCTTTAAAAAGAAGAAGTATTTTAAATTTTTTAAATTTTAAGGGTATGAAAATGGATAACGACCGTCTTATAATACTGGCTATATGCCTACTTTTAGCGGGCGAAGAAACCGACGAGCTTTTAATGCTTGCACTGATTTATATAATGATATAAAGGTTAATTAATTTCAACATTATTCTTTTTTGCCATAGATAAAAAAGCTTCATCATTAGTGATATTTCCGTCACCCTCAATGCTTATTTTATTTCCTAACGGCATCTTAGGCTCGGGGTTTAAAATGGCTGTAAAAAGGTCTTTATCCCTTGCTAAAATCTCACGGATTTCGCGGTGAAGCATTCCACCGTAATTATAATTAGCGGTGCTTACACCGCTTATATTAATATTAAGGCTTTTACCTAAATAAACGGTACGATACAGGTGGTAACGCTGTGTTACGGCTACAAGCTTTTTTATACCAAACAGCTCTTTGGCACGGTAAAGACTTTCGTATGTGGAAAAGCCTGCGTGATCCATAAAAATATCTTCAGACGGTACACCTTTTTTTATTGCGTAAAGCTTCATAACACCAACCTCGTTATAATACTCTCCACCGTGGTCTCCGCTCATAAGAATTTTGGGGGCCGCTCCCATTTTATAAAGCTCTATTGCGGTGTCAAGTCGGTCCTTAAGCATTGGACTTGGCTCACTTCCGCTGACTCCGCAACCCAACACCATAATACAATCGGACTTTTTTTCTGCAAAATCATTAAACTCGTACATATTCGATTTTGCGCTCGCACAAACGTATGTATTTAGTCCAAGCACCACCAAAAGGGAAAAAATTAAAATCCAAACAAATATAATTATTATTTTTTTAAATGCCGAGCTTTTTGCATCGGCTTTTTCTTTTTTAAAAGCTTTATTAAACAAGGTAACTCCCCCGATTAGTTTAGTATATTTTATTTTACCATAAATCTTTAAATTGGTACAGTGATATTTTGTAAATATTTTTATTATTTTTCGCACATCGAAATGTTGACTTTACATCCCGATAGGTTATATAATATATTATAACTAATCATTGAGAGAGGACAAAAACAATGCCCTATACTAAAGAAGATTTTATTGCCCTTAGAAGGGCTGTGATAAAAAAAGACTTCGATAGAATGAACGATATGCAGCTTTCGGCGGTAGTTACTGTTAAGGGACCGCTTTTGGTGCTTGCGGGTGCGGGAAGCGGTAAAACTACCGTGCTTGTAAACCGAATTGCCTGTTTAGTTAAATACGGCGATGCCTTTAATACCGATTATGTTCCGCAAATTTCAGACGAAGACTACCAAAAAGGCATAGATTTTATAAACGGTCTTACTGATGAACTACCCGAAAAAGCCTTTAGCTATTATGCCGCAAATCCGTGGGAAATTCTTGCTATTACCTTTACAAATAAGGCGGCAGGCGAGCTTAAAAGCCGAATTGCCGACCGACTGGGTGAAAAGGCAAATGATATTTGGGCTGGCACCTTTCATAGTATCTGTGCGAGAATTTTACGTAGGTACGGTGATTTGCTAGGCTATTCCTCACACTTCACCATTTACGATACCGATGACCAAAAACGTGTTATCAAAGATATTTTAAAGCAAATGGACATTTCCGAAAAGGAACTGCCGGTAAAATTTGTTATTAATGAAATAAGCCATGCTAAGGACAGTCTTGTTTCAGCGATAGCGTATGCCGAAACAACGGGCAAGGGTCTTTACCCTATGAAACGTGCGGCAGGCGAGGTTTATAAGGAGTATCAAAAACGCCTTAAAGCTGCCGATGCAATGGATTTTGACGACATAATATTTAACACGGTTGAGCTTTTTAAAAATAATCCCGATGTTTTAGAATACTACGCAAGCAAGTTTAAGTACATAATGGTGGACGAGTATCAGGATACCAACCACGCACAGTACAAGCTGGTTAGTATGCTGGCATCCCTGCATCAAAATATATGCGTTGTAGGTGACGACGACCAAAGTATTTACTCATTCCGCGGTGCAACCATTGAAAATATTTTAAGCTTTGAGGATAATTTCAGAGACGCAAAGGTAATAAGATTAGAGCAGAATTACCGTTCAACCTCTACAATTTTAAACGCGGCAAATGCAGTTATTGCCAACAACAAGGGCAGAAAGGGTAAAAATCTTTGGACAAGCCTAGAGACCGACAGTAAAATAAAGGTTAACACTCTAAATACCGAACAAGAAGAGGCAAAATTCATTGCCGAAACTATACTTTCAGCAGTACAAAAGGGTGAAAAATTTAATCAAAATGCCGTTCTTTACAGAATGAACGCCCTTTCAAGCACAATTGAAAATGTTTTTGTACGCTCGGGTATTCCCTACCGTATTGTGGGCGGTCACCGATTTTTTGACCGCAAGGAAATTAAGGATGTTGTCGCCTACCTTAACGTTATTAACAATCCAAACGATTCGGTAAGGCTTAAAAGAATTATTAACGAGCCAAAACGCGGAATTGGTGAAACAACCGTAAAAAATGCCGAGGAGGTTGCCTCTCAGCTTGGAATTTCGCTTTTTGAAGTCCTTTCAAACGCAGGCGACTACCCGATTTTATCCCGTGCCGCCGCAAAACTTAGTATCTTCACTAAAATGATAAAAGAGCTTATAGTGCTTTCTGACGAGCTTACAATTGATGAGCTTTTTGATGAAATGCTTAATAAATCGGGCTATTTAGCGGCTCTTAGAGCTGAGGGCGAGGCCTCTGCCGACCGAGTAGACAACGTTAACGAGCTTCGTTCGGGTATTAAAAACTATCAAAATGAAGCCGAAGCCCCCTCCCTTTCGGAATATTTGGAGGAGGTTGCACTTATAAGCGATATTGACAGCTACGACCCCGACGAGGATTATGTTGTGCTTATGACACTGCACTCGGCAAAGGGATTGGAATTTGACAATGTATTTTTAGTGGGCTTGGAAGAAGGTGTATTCCCTGGTAATCAAACCATTTACGGCGGTGACAAGGAAATTGAAGAAGAACGCCGTCTTGCCTATGTTGGAATTACCCGTGCCAAGCGAAATCTTTACATAACAAACGCCTACACCCGAATGTTATATGGCTCTACCAACCGCAATATGCCATCACGCTTTTTAAAAGAAATTCCCACCGATTTATGTGAAATTAACGGCGGCGAAGCTATCGACCCGTGGGAGGCAAAGCTAAAACAGGCAATTGCAGGCGGATATAACGGGGGCTATGGCGGATACAAGAGTGGTTACGGCTATGGAAATAATAACTACGGCTATTCGGCATCCAAATCTAACGAAGCACCTAAATCCACCTACCGTACTACCACCTCAACATCAAAAACCGAAAAGGTGCAGTACACAAAGGGTATGCGTGTTCGTCATAAGGTTTTCGGCGACGGCACTATTCTTAAAACCACGCCTATGGGCGGTGACTGCCTTTTGGAAATCGCCTTTGACAACCGCGGCACCAAAAAGCTTATGTCTAATTTTGTTAAAATGGAGATATTATAATATTAAAGCCTGTGCTTTTCAACAGCACAGGCTTTTAGCATATTAGTTTTTATTTTTTACTGTAAAAGATATTTAGACATACTCTGTAAGGTAGCGGCAAAGCCCTCAGTTGCATATACAAGAGCTTCCACATCCACCTCATAAACAGCTCCGTTTTTTACGGCGGTTATTTCTTTATAGCTATCAGCACCAAGTATTGTTTCGCTAAGTCCCTCAGGGCAAAAAATAACCTCAGGGTCTGCAGCTTTAATATCCGCAAGGCTCATCATATAATCGGTCTGTGTGGCGGCAATATTATTAATACCTGCTCTTTCCATTGCCGTACCTGCAATGGTATCGCCCGTTGCAACATAGCCCTCCTCAACAAAAAGGGCAACCCTTTTGTTATTCCCGCTCAGCGATGCTTTGGTTTCGCTTATTATTCTTTCATTCTCGCCTATATATGGGTCATAAGCCTCAATATATTTTTCTTCACCCAAAAACAGCTTGGAAAGTGCCGCGTAATAGGGAGCTACCTCATCATACTTTGTAGGCGTTTTTAGCAAAATAGTTTTAATGCTTCTGGCTTTAAGATTTTCCTTAACCGAATTTGTAAGCTCAGCGGGAATAATAAGCACATCGGGCGAAAGCTCGTACACTGCTTCAAAATCAATAAACATAGCCTCGCCAAGATTGGTAACGCCCTTAATTTCTGTATTTAAAAACTCTGCGGGAGCACCAACCAAATAGCTTTTATAGCCGAGTGCATATATTGCAGATGCCGCCTGCTCACTAAGAGCTGCCACAGTTTTAGGCGGTTCGGTTATTTCGGTATCACCAACCGTTACGGGAAATCCGTTTTCCTCCCTACAGCCTGAAAAAGCAGATATTAAAAATAATATAGATAGTATTGCAGATAAAATCTTAATAATTTTCAAAAAAAATCCCCCTTTTTGCCATTTGTTTAATTTTACTTCATAATTTATGATATTTCAAGTGGTATAATAAAAAAAGAAATTTAAACAATATGTTTTATATAATGCCCTTAAAATGAAAGGACGATGCAAAAATGCCGAGCAATCATATAATTAAGGCCAACGCAAAAACCTCTCTTGAGAATAAATGGTCCAGAGCTTTGAGCATAGGTGCAATTATATTATCCATTCTTTGTCTTTATATTGTTTTGCTTCAGCTTATTTTTATACCGATTTCAAATATCTTAAACGATATTACCTCTACTTTTATTATTATAGCAGTTACTGTCGTTTCGGCACAGCTTTTCGGTATGCCACTTTTATACGGTGCCCTAAGATGGTTTTGGTTTACCGCCTCCGATGCCGATGTTCCTGTAAGCGAAATTTTTTGCTACTTTGGAAGCGGTAAAGAATATTTAAGAGCTCTTTCTCTAAGCTTTAGAATATTTATGCGAAGCAGTGCTGTGCTTTTCTTTTGCTTTTTACCGTCACTTATCGTTGTTGCAATAAGCTCGCCCACCACCTACAGTATGTTTAATGCCTCTATGCCGTATTGGGCATCCTCGGTGTGGGCTCTTGGAAATATGCTAACCTTTTTAGGTGTGTTTTTATCATTTTTCCTTTTGCTAAGGTATTTTGCGGCTCCGATTTTAATGATAAACGACCCATCTATTACCCCTCACGAGGCATTGGATTTATCGGTAATAATCACAAAAAATGCTAACGGTAAAACACTTTCGTTTGTCTTGTCGTTTTTCGGGTGGAGCCTTTTATCATCCCTTTATCTGCCGATAATATTCACCCTACCCTACTTCTTAGCATCATATTCGGTATTCTGCAGATTTTTAATCAACCATTACAACCGCAGAGTTGCAACAAGCTTTGTTAATCCATTTTAGAGTAAGCAGTTAAATATTTAACGGACAGAACTTAATCTGTCCGTTTTTTTAATATATTATAAGCTCTGTAATAAATACAGCCGCACAGGCGGAAATTGAAACCCAAATAAGACTTTTGCCGAAAAAGGCAAATGCAACAGCTGTAACAAAGCCTGCAAGTCCCGACCATATCCCAGCAGTATCTTCGAGTATTGCGGGAAAGGTCATAACCGACAACGTAACAAACGGTACATAATAAAGGAAGGATTTTATATAAACGTTTGTTATTTCCTTTCTTATAAGTGTAAAGGGTAACAGCCTTATAAAATAGGTAACGCCTGCCATAACAGCTATGTAGATAAACACATTTTCACTCATAACGCATTCTCCTCCTTTAATGGGAAAAGAATTGCTGTTACACCCGCAATAACAAGGGTAAGAATAATAATTCTAAGACCTGATGATATACTGCTTAAAAAAGGTGTTTTGGCAAAAATAAAGCTAAGTAGCATAGAAACTGCTACAACACCTGCTATTATTTTGCTTTTACGTGCGGGCGGTATTATTACTGCAATAAACATACCGTATAGTGCCACGCTTAGTGCACTTAATACTCTTGCGGGCAATAACGTACCTGAAATTACACCAAGTAAAGTACCTAGGGTCCATCCTGGGATAGCAACGCTCATAATTCCGTAGCTGTAAAAGGGACTGATTTTCCCCTTAACGTTTACCGAAAGACCAAAAATTTCATCTGTTACACCAAAAGACATAATAAATCGGTGCCAAAAGGGCATTTTATGCGAAATCTTTTGTGATAAGGCAGATGACATAAGACAGTATCTTAAATTAATTACAAGCTGTGTTACAGCCATTTCAATATATGAAGCGGAGCTTGCTATAATACTAAGTGCTGCAAACTGTCCTGCCGAGGTAAGATTGCTAAATGACATTAAAACCGCCTCAGCCGCCGAAATGCCCGAACTTTTTGCCGCTATACCAAAGGTAAAGGAAACGGCAAGGTATCCCAAAAATATGGGTATGCCGTCCTTAATACCTTTTTTAAAGAAACTAAAATTACTCATTTAACTCTATTAATCATTAAGCTAATGTTCTGCTGGTGTCGATTGCTCTGCACCTGTTGCCTTGGAGGTTGTGGTAGGCTCGGAGGGCTTAGAGGTAGTAGTATCTGCGGGCTTACTTGTTGTGTTATCAGCTGGCTTTGAGGTGTTTGTTCCAGAGCTTGCATTAGAAGATGTTTTATTTGAAGCTGTACCTGATGAAGTATTTTCTTCAGAAGAGGTTGCGTCAGACGAGGTGTTTACTGCTGATGGGTCAATCTCGCCTAAAACACTGCCTCCATGAGTTGTACAAGGCTTTAGCTGACTTGTTTTATACCAGCCAACCGCTGTTGAGGAACAACGCTCGGTTGCAAGCATACCCGAAGCTGTACAATATTTGCGACAGGTAACATAATCACTTTCGGGGAATTTGGCATCTGTATCAAGACCCTTATGAATATCCTTCATAATGTTTCCCCAAACTCTTTTTGCGGCTCCCGATTCAGAAACCTTTTCCTGTTGGTCATAACCGTACCAACAAGAGGCAACATAATAAGGTGTTCCGCCTGCAAACCAAAGATTGTAGTTATCATCAGTGGTGCCTGTTTTGCCGTAAACGCTCATTTTGGGCAAATAGCCTTTAATAGAAGTACCTGTACCCTGATTTACAACATTTTGAAGCATTTTATTAAGTATTACGGCGGTATCCTCCATCATAGCAATTTTAGGCTTTTTCTTGCTTTGTAAAACAATTTCGCCGTGCTGGTCACGAACCTCAGTATAAAAGGTAGGCTCGTAATATTTACCCTTATTTCCTATTGTTGCGAATGCCGCACAGGATTCAAGAGTTGTTATTCCTTTATAACATCCACCAAGGCCAAGCGAAGAATAGGTATGATCGCCTACTTTATCCGCAGCATTCTCAGGGGCTACAAGATTTTTTAGTCCCATATTATTAACGGCGTGATTATAAACATTTTCTATACCCATTTTTTCAATAAGCTGAACTGGTATAGTATTATAAGATTTTTCAAGTGCTCTTGCCATTGTGACCATACCGTTTGTACAAGAACCACCCGCATTATAAGGCCATTTAACCTTTTTACCCTTTGAATTTACAATGGTTTGAGTGGGTGCATCCTTAAGGCGGGAGGAATATGAAATTATATTCTGGTCTAATGCCAAAGAATATACCGATATTGGCTTAATAGATGAGCCCGGCTGACGCGGGGAGGAGGTTGCACGGTTAAGACCTCGATTGCCCTTTTTCTCACCGACACCGCCGACTATACCAACTACGTGACCTTGATAATCCATAACCGTAAAGGAGGACTGTGCCGTAATTCCCTTTTTGTTTTTGGGGAAATGCGATAAATCGGTATAGTATTTTTCAATTTTACTTTGAACATCGGGGTTCATAGTGCAGTAAATTTTATAACCGCCGTTATAGAATTTTTGTTCAGCGTATGCTTCATCGCAATCGTACTTTTCTACAAGGTCGTCTACAACATCATCAATAAGTGCATCAACAAAATAGTTGTTAGTTTCAATTTCCTTTATTGTTGCTTTATCGGCTACAATTTTTACTTCTTCTGCTAAAGCTTCATTATATTCTTCCTCGGTAATATATTTAAGCTCCAGCATTTTACCAAGAACAAGTTTGCGACGTTCGGCATTTTTTTCGGGGAATTTATCAGGACGATAACGCTCAGGCTCCTTAACTATAGATGCCAGTCCCGCACACTCCGCCAAAGTAAGCTCCGATACATTTTTATTGTAATAATAGTTCGAAGCAACCTCAACACCGCCAATACCGTTGGCAAACGTAATGGTATTAAGATAACATTCTAAAATTATATCCTTATTAACGGTTTTTTCTATTCTTCTTGCACGCATTATCTCACGGATTTTACGCATACCCGTCTGCTCAGTATCCCAAGTGACATTTTTTACAAGCTGTTGGGTTATGGTTGAGCCACCCTGATTTGATGAATAGATTTTCACAAACATATTAATAAATGCACCAAAGGTACGCTTCCAGTCTACACCGCCGTGGGTGTAAAAATGCTCATCCTCAATAGCAACAAAGGCATCGGCAAGCATTTTGGGTATACCCTTGTAGGTGGGGTCTTTTGCCTCGGCTAATTCTTTATCATAAGAAACCCAAATACGGTTTACCGAGCCATGCAGACGCTGATATTCATTATAAGCACCTGTTTTGGTGTCCTTAACATAAATTGTAGTAGTATATGCCTGATCCATATCAAAAAGGTTTACATCTATAGTGTCGTCAATAAATCCGAAAACATAGATTAAAAAGCTACCAACCACAAGGCACATTGTAATAACAAATATTAAAAATGCCGACAAAACTGTTTTTAAAACCTTTTGCTTTGTAGTTTTAGGCTTTTTGATTTTCCTTTTACTACCGATTTCTTGCTCTGAACTGTCACCTAGCTCGGCAAAGCTATTGAGGTCAATTTGATTTTCATTACTGAAGAGATCATCAGAATTAGCCGATGAAGAAGACGAAATATTATCGTCATCATTGTTAAAGAACGGGCTTTGATATTCATCGTTCATAACTAATACTCCTCCTTATACCAATAAAAAATAACTGAATTAATTATCTGCAAACTACTCCAATTTACAGTATGTGTATATTCTACCACATCTGAAGCAAAAAAGCGAGTTACAATTTTTTAACCAAATGTAACTTTTTATAATACAATAATTATATAATCTAATATTGACTGTTAAAATATGCTTTTTGGGGTAATAATATAATTGATTATTTTTAAAAGGGGATATTTTATGGGTACTAAAATTAAGGGAATAATTCTTTTATTAGCTGTTGCCATAGCCAGCGTTACAATATCTGTTTCGGCGTTTGCTAAACCTACATTTACCCAAAACACATCCTTAAAAAGCACAGAAACAAAATACATTTTAAAGGAATTTAAGGGAAATCTTGCAATATACCAAATGGACAGCGATACCCCGCTTGAAGTGCTTGACGTAAAAATAAGCTCCCTGCCCGAAAGGGATATAGAAAGAATTAAAAACGGAATTACTGCCGACACCTTAAACGAAATTATTTCGGTAGCCGAGGATTATGAATGATTTATATCACAAAAAACACAAAAGCGATTGTCTTGTGCAAAACTCAAGACAATCGCTTTTTTATCAAAAATTTTAAATTAATTTCTTCCAATAAAGGCTGATGGGTCGGTAAATCTACCGTTTATACGTACCTCAAAATGAAGATGGTTACCTGTAGAACGACCTGTTGTTCCAACCGCACCGATTGTTTCGCCCCTTGCTACCGTATCACCTTTTTTTACATACAAAGCACTGCAATGAGCATAAAGGGTTTCATAGCCGTTTGAATGCTTTACAATAATCTTATAACCATAGCCTGAGGAGTCCCAGCCAGAACATGTTACTGTACCGCCTGTCGCAGCATAAATAGGTGTACCTGCGGGAGCAACAATATCCATACCCTTATGTCCACGACCGTCACCAACATAGGAACTTACATAAGAACGTTCCACTCTCTTTACAGGCCACATCATTTTGGCATCGCCGCCTTTATCTGCAGCGATAACACGCTTAGTACCTACAACTACCTTTTGGGAAACAGGATTTGAAATAATATTACTTTCAATAACAGTTCTTTTTGTTTCTTTTCCGTTAAGGCTAAACACCTTATAGGTAACCTCTTTTTTACCCTTTACACCCGAAGATATGATTTTTTTGGTGCCAACTGTAAGAGATTTGCTTTCAGATTTTATTGTTTCAAAGGGAATATCATCGGTAACTGTCACAGTATTTACTGCCTGCAATGAAAGTGCATTATCCTTGGAATTTAAATAATCCTCGGGAGAAG
>JAGARD010000059.1 GCA_017622415.1 Clostridia bacterium
AAACATTGTGTGATGTTAAAGTGATATTAAGTGAAACGATGGAACGCCGTGTGCGGTGAAAGTCGCACGCACGGTGTGGAGGAGGGGAAAAGCTGGAGATAACATCAAAGGTTTACCTATTCCTATAGTTTGATTGTGTTATTCTTCCCATACTTGATACCCCATCAAAGCTGTTGTATCGCAATCTGCTTTATACTGCGGTTACAAGGGCAAAAAAACTTCTTATTGTTGTTGGCAGCAGCGATGTGCTTCTTTCTATGGTGGAAAATAATCGCAAAAGTTTGCGTTATACTACCTTAAACAAAAGGCTTAAAGATGCGTTTGCTGAATAGTTTTATAGAAAAATCAGTTGCCCTGCTTTTCCCAAACCGTTGCCTTAATTGTGGAAAAATTACAACCCTTAAATATTTCTGTAAAGATTGCAAAGATGCTCCAAAATATATAACCGTTAAAGTATGTACTCGTTGCGGTTTGCCAAAAAAGCATTGTGCATGTAAGTGGAATTTCTATTATTTCGATGAAATAATTTCCTGTTTTGAGGCAGATGAAGCAACAAAAAGGTCTTTTTATTCCTTTAAATTCGGCGGAAATCTTTCGGGTGGAAAATTTTTCTCTCACCAAATGGCAGAAAGATTAAAGCTACATCCCGATTATTTGGATTTTGGCATAATAACCTCGGTGCCATCCCACAAAAGTACTGTTATCGACCGCGGATACGACCAAGTTAAGGTGTTAGCTAAGGATATGGCGAAAGCTTTAAAGCTAAACTATGCTCCGTTGTTGTATCAACCAAATAAAACACCAAAGCAACACGAATCAGCTAATATTGCTGAAAGATTTTTAAATGTATCAGGAAAGTATTCGGTTTTAAAAAATTCCGATATTAAGGATAAAACCGTACTGCTTGTTGATGATATTAAAACAACAGGTGCAACACTAAGTCAGTGTGCAAGGGAACTTAAACTCGCGGGTGCTGAAAGGGTAATTGCTGTAACAGCACTCACAGTCTACCCAAAACAGAAAAATAATGAACAATAACTTTTAAGTGAAAGTAGGAAAGATAAATGGCTACCAATATTGCAATAGATATAGGTACAAGTAAAATTGTTTTAGCTTCGGGCAATAAAATTGTGCTGGAGCTTCCAAGCGTTGTTACGGTGGATACCGATACAAGGGAGCCCATATATTTCGGCGAAAAGGCTTTTGAAACTATTGGCCGTACACCCGATAGTCTTACCTGTGTTTTCCCAATTCAGCGTAGTGTTATTGCCGATTATGATGTAGCCGAAAGTATGCTTAAGGAATATATGACAGCCGCCTTTGGTAATCGCATAATCAAGCCAAAGGTTATGGTTGTTATGCCTAGCGGCGTTACCGCAATGCAACACCATTCGGTTGCTGATGTTGTGGAAGCATCGGGCGGAAGAAATGCCGAAACCATTGAAGCACCCCTTGCGGTTGCTGTCGGCTTGGGCCTTGATTTTAATCAGCCAAAGGGAAGTATGGTAATAGATATGGGTGCAGGTACTACCGATGCCGCAACCATTTCTATGGGTGGTATAGCCGCCTGTGATTCAATTCCCGTAGCATCAAGGGATTTTGATGAGGAAATTATTAAATACGTAAAAAGAAAGTATAATATTTTAATAGGTCTTGCCACAGCCGAGCAAATTAAAATGAAGGTTGGAACCGCTATCGAACACACCTTGGAGGTTGCTGTTACAGTAAAGGGTCGCCACCTTCAAACGGGACTTCCAACTGCTTTTGAAATTACCTCAAGCGAGGTCTATGAAGCTATTTCGGAAAAATGCTATGCTATAATAAGCGGAATACGCCGTGTTATTGAAAAAACTCCCCCCGATTTGGTTGCCGATATTATGACCGACGGTATTTATCTAACTGGCGGCGGCTCACTTCTTGGCGGATTTAATAAGCTGCTTGAAAAGTGTATAGGCACAAAGGTGCATACGGCACCCGACCCGCTTCATACCGCTGTAAACGGTGCTTCTGCAGCACTTAAAATGCCCGAAATCCTTAAAAATGTGGATTATCAGTACCGTGCTATTCAAGAGCTTAAAATCGAGGGTTAATAAGTTAAAATATGAATAATAAAAACAAAAAACAACCAACAAACTGCGAACAATGTGCCTATTTTATGTATGATGATGAATACGATTGCGACGTCTGCTCCATTAATTTAGATGAGGATGAGCTTATAAGATTTATGAGCGGCTCTGACTTCAACTGTCCGTATTTCAAATTCTACGACGAATATAAAATGGTTAGAAAACAAAATTAGAGGGATAATATGACTAAAATTTTATTTTTGTGCCACGGGAATATTTGTCGCAGTCCTATGGCGGAATATGTTATGAAAGACCTTGCAAAGGGTAGGGAGGATATTTATATTGAATCTAAGGCTGTATCGGCTGAGGAAATTGGCAATCCAATCTATCCGCCTGCTGCGGCAACATTAAAAAAACACAATATTCCGTTTGCAAGTCACCGTGCCCGTCAAATAAAAAAAGAGGACTATAATAATTTTGATTACATTATTGTAATGGAAGAATATAATCTCCCTCGTCTTTTCAAAATTATAGGGTCCGACCCCGATGGGAAAGTCTATAAATTGCTTGATTTCACACCTATCTCAGGTGATATTGAAGACCCTTGGTATAGCGGCAATTTTGAAAAGGTTTTCGAGCAAATAACCTTAGGCTGTAAAGGCCTTTTGAATAAAATTTAATATTTATACAGTAGGGGCAGGCGAGTACGCCTGCCTTTTTTATTGCAATATTAAATAAAATTCGCAACAAAACAAGCC
The DNA here is from genome assembly GCA_017622415.1 of Clostridia bacterium. Classification (GTDB taxonomy): domain Bacteria; phylum Bacillota; class Clostridia; order Oscillospirales; family Acutalibacteraceae; genus UMGS1279. The sequence goes on from JAGARD010000059.1 coordinate 2,825, forward strand.
GTTACTTTCCTTAACATTGCCTTAAACTCACAAGCTAAGCGAACGCGGAACGGGTCTTTAGCGATGCTCAAAACCTAGTCGTAATAAAACGGTCTTTTGGTGAATTATCTGCATCTTTACTGGCTCGGGCGACCAACTGCGCCAAATGTAAAAACAAGGGCGCAATTTGGTCAAACGTCACACGTTTGCGAAAAAATTTCGTAAAAAGATAGTGACAAATTAAAACTATTTTGGTATAATAAATATGTATTTAATTTTTGGAGTGTAATTTTTATGAAGTTGCTTGCAGTTGATGGAAATAGTATTGTAAACCGAGCCTTTTACGGCGTAAAACCGCTTACTACAAAGGACGGTCAGTTTACAAATGCAATCTATGGCTTTATGAATATTTTAAATAGCCTCATCCAGCGAGAAAATCCCGATGGGGTGGCAGTAGCTTTTGACCTTAAAGCACCTACATTTCGCCATAAAATGTA